>NZ_AP024327.1:335961-671923 GCF_018408855.1 Caballeronia sp. NK8
TGCAACGCCGCAGCTATACGGAAACGCGCCGCATGATGAAGTGGTTCCGGAAGGTCGATGGCCGCATGCTCTTCGGCGGCCGCGATGCATTCGGCAAGGAAGGCGAGCCGACCGGCTTCGATGCGCTGCAACGCGCGATGGTCGCGCTCTTTCCGCAATTGAAGGATGTGGCGGTGGAGTATCGCTGGTCGGGTTATGTCGGCATGACGTTCAACGCGCTGCCGCATGTCGGCCGCAGCGACGACGCCACCACGTTCTGTCTCGGCTACAACGGCGCGGGCATCGCAATGGCGAGTCTCATCGGTCAGCACGCGGCGGCGCTCGCGCTCGGCGAAAAGCCGGAACTCGCGCTGCTGGCGCAAGACGGCTTGCGGCCAGTGCCGTTTCATGCGCTGCGCGCGCCGGGCGTGAGGCTCGTCGCCGCGTGGTATCAGTTTCTCGACGCAGTAGGTGCATGATGACGACAGCCAAACGGATTCTCCAGGACACCGCCGTGATGCATGCCGCCACGATCGACCCCTCGGTGCGCCATCAGCGCCGCGAAGACCGCACGATGCTGATGTTGATGGCGCCCGCGTTGCTGGTGGTGATCGTGCTGCTCGTCGTGCCGCTCGCGTGGCTTTCGTGGCAGTCGCTTTATCACGACGGCGTGTTCTCGCTCGTGAACTATCGGCGCGTCTTCACGGGCGCATATCTCGACACGTTCCTGCTGACCTTCAAGCTCAGCTTCATCGTGACGGCCATTACGCTGCTGCTCGGTTATCCGGTCGCGTATTTCGCGGCGTCGATCTCGCCGCGATGGAGCGCGCTCGTGCTCGGCATGGTGATCCTGCCGTTCTGGACCAGCGTGCTCGTGCGTACCTATGCATGGCTCGTGCTGTTGCAACGCACGGGGCTCATCAACAAGGCGCTGCTCGGCATGGGTTTGATCGATCGGCCCTTGCAGCTTTCGTATAACCAGTTCGGCACCATCATCGCGATGGTGCATATCCTTCTGCCGTTCATGGTGCTGCCGCTGTATTCCGCGATGCAGAAGATTCCGCCGAATCTTTCGCAGGCGGGCGCGAGCCTCGGTGGTTCGCCGCTGCATGTGTTCCTGCGCGTGTTTCTTCCGCTCTCGATGAGCGGCGTGCTTGCGGGCGTGACGCTCGTGTTCGTGCTGTGCCTCGGCTTCTACATCACGCCGGAACTGATGGGCGGCGGCAAGTCGATGATGGTGTCCATGATCGTGAGCCGCAACGTCGAGATCTACAACAGCTGGGGCGCGGCGAGCTCGGTGAGCGTGGTGCTGCTCATCTGCGTGTTCGCGATCTTCTACGGCGTGAGCCGCGTGATTCCGCTCGAAAGGACATTGGGGGCGAAATGAATACGATATCGCTAGGACGTGTGACGCTGGGGGCAACGGTGATGCTGATTCTCGCGTTCCTGATGATTCCGGTCGTGATCGTCGTGCCGCTTTCCTTCTCCGATGCGCGCTTCCTGACGTTCCCGCCGCCGGCTTATTCGCTGCGCTGGTATCACGCGTTCTTCGATAACCCCGCATGGATCGATGCCGCCAAGACCACCTTCGCGGCCTCCACATGCGCGGCGCTGATCGCGACGCCGCTCGGCGTCGCGGCGGCGTATGGCATCCAGTACGGATCGCACTGGTCGCTGCGCTATCTGCGCCCGTTGCTGATGCTGCCGTTGATGGTGCCTATCATCATCGTCGCGGTGGGCGTATTCTTCGTCTTCACGCAAGCGGGTTATGTGAACACGCTGGGCGGACTGATCATCGCGGATACGATGCTCGGCCTGCCTTATGTGCTCATCTCCGTGGGCGCGGACTTGCGCACGTTCGATCGCACGCAGGAGATGGTCGCGCGCAGTCTCGGCATGAACCGCTTTCGCGCCTTCATGGCGGTGACGTTGCCGCAGATCAAGGCGAGCGTGATTTCCGGCGCGGTGTTCGTGTTCATTCAGGCGCTCGATGAAACCGTCGTCGCGCTGTTCATTTCGGGCGGCAGTAACCAGACGCTCACGCGCCGCATGTTCGTCACGCTGCGCGATGAAATCGATCCGACCATTGCCGCCATCAGTACGATGTTGACGGCGCTGACCTTGTGCCTCGTGATGATCGTCGTCGTGAGCCGTCGGTCAACGGCTGTGGCGCGAGCCTGACCCTTCCACTACTCAAACAATATGCGACATCTCCAGCAGTTCTATATCGATGGCGAATGGGTCGAACCTTCGGGCAGCGCGCGTTTGCCTGTCATCGATCCGTCGACGGAAGAAACGATCGGCGAAGTCGCGCTCGGCGATGCGCGCGATGTCGATCGCGCGGTGGCGGCGGCGCGGCGCGCGTTCGTATCGTTTTCGCAGACGCGTGTGGAGGAGCGCGTCGCGTTGTTGCAGCGCCTGCTCGACGCGTACATCGCGCGCTATGACGAGATGGCCGACGTCATCTCGCGCGAGATCGGCGCGCCGACCAAGCTTGCGCATGCGTGGCAGGCCGCGCTCGGCAAGCGGCATATCGAGGAAACGCTGCGCACCGTCGAGCGCTTTCAGTGGCAGCGCAGGAAGGGCACGACGCTCGTCAATCACGAACCCGTGGGCGTGGCCGCGCTCATCACGCCGTGGAACTGGCCGATCAATCAGATCGTGTGCAAGGTCGCGCCGGCCATCGCGGCGGGCTGCACGGTGGTGCTCAAACCGAGCGAAGTGTCGCCGATGAACGCGATCCTGTTCGCCGAAATCGTCGACGCGGCCGGCGTGCCCAAAGGCGTGTTCAATCTCGTCAATGGCGACGGTCCGACGGTCGGCGCCGCGTTGAGCGCGCATCCGGATATCGACATGGTGTCGTTCACCGGATCGACGCGTGCGGGCATCGAGATCGCGAAGCTGGCCGCGCCGACGGTGAAGCGCGTGCATCAGGAACTGGGCGGCAAGTCGGCGAACATCCTGCTCGACGATGCCGATTTCGACGCCGCCGTGACTGCGGGCGTGAACTCGTGCTTCAGCAACAGCGGGCAATCGTGCAATGCGCCCACGCGCATGCTCGTGCCCGCATCGCGGCACGATGAAGCCGTGGCGATCGCCTTGCGCGCGGCGCAGAAACATCGTGTCGGGCCGGCCGACGATCCTGCCACGACGATGGGCCCCGTCGTCAGCGATGTGCAGTTCGGGCGCGTGCAACGGCTGATCGATGTCGGCATCGAAGAGGGCGCTTCACTGGTGACGGGCGGACCCGGACGTCCCGATGGACTCGAACGCGGGTATTACGTGAAGCCGACCGTGTTTGCGAATGTGAATCCGTCGATGACGATCGCGCGGGAGGAAATCTTCGGGCCGGTGCTCGCGATCATGCCGTATCGCGACGAGGAAGAGGCGATCGCCATCGCCAATGACACGCCGTATGGCCTCGCGGCGTATGTGCAGTCGAAGGATCAGGCGCGTGCGCGGCGCGTAGCGATGAGAATGCGCGCGGGTAGCGTGTACGTCAATTATCCGGCGTGGGATGCGGGGTCGCCGTTTGGCGGGTATAAGCAATCGGGGAACGGGCGGGAGTATGGCGAGTGGGGGTTGGAGGCATTTCTCGAGGTGAAGGGGATCGTGGGTTACGGGGAGTAGTTCACAGCGCGCGCGGCCGTTTCATGTTCGTCACGCGCCGCGCCACGTAACACATCCGCCACCCGTTCCGCGATCATGATCGTCGGCACATTCGTATTGGCGCACGGAATCGAAGGCATCAGCGACGCATCGCACACATGCAGTCCTTCGACACCGTACACCGCGCCATGCGAATCGGTCACGGCCAGCGGATCGGCCGATGAACCCATCCGGCACGTCCCCGACGGATGCCACGTGCCTCCGACATTGCGCGCGACGAACGCGGTCATCGCGCTATCGTCGCCGAGCAGTTCTTCGATGCCCACTCCTTGCGTCACGACGCCCTTGATCAACGCGCCGCGCAGAGGTCCGGCGATATCGAGCAATGCGCTCAGCGCGCCACGCTGCACCGCGTTCCATGTCCCAGGCACAGCCACCGCCGCCACGCGCGGCGAATAGCTCGATGGAAAGATCACATCGCGATGCGCATTCATCGAGGGCGATGCCAGGACGGCAGCGCCGAATCGCAACGCGAGCTTGAGACGTTCGAGATCGCGCGAATCGGAGAGCATCGCGAAATCGACATCAGGTTCATCGAACGCACTCGCCGACGCGAGCGTCACGCGTCCGCGCGAGTACGACTTGTTGACCCAGAAGAAGATCGTGCCCAGCCTATAGCCCACGGAATGCCAGCCCGAACGCGACAGAATCGCGCCATGCATGTCGCCTTGCACGGTATCCGGCATGCCTGAAGAGAAGCGCACGATCGCCTGTTCGTGATGCTCGTCCGGAAACGGCGTGCGCGCGGCGCGCGGCAGGAAGGCGGAGACGGCGATCGACGGATGTTCCATCAGATTGCGCCCGACGCCCGGGCGATCTGCAAGCACATCGATGCCGAGCGCGGCGAGTTCATCGGCCGGTCCGATGCCGCTTCGCATCAGCAACGCGGGACTGTGTATCGCACCGGCCGACACGATCACGCGCCGCGCCTTCAGCTCTTCACGCGTGCCGTCGGCTCGAACGATGCGCGCGCCGATCGCACGCTTGCCATCGAACAGGATGCGCTCGACGACTTCATCGGTGCGTATGGTCAGATTGCTGCGTGCGCGTGCGGTATCGTCGAGATAACACACCGACGTGGGGATGCGTTCTCCGTTCGCGCTCGCGCCAATCGAACCGATGAACGTACCGTCTTCCCACGGACCGTTCTGATCTTCGTGCAGCGCGTGACCATGCTCGGCGAGCGAGTCGAGCACCGCGCGCACGAACGGTGAAATGCGCGGCCACGTCGGGCGTTGAATGCGCAGCGGTCCATCGCCGCCGTGCAACGGGCCGCTGAAATCGCAATCCGTTTCGAGCTTGCGAAACCAGGGCAGACACGTTCGCCAGTTCCAGCCATCGGCGCCGAGCGTTTCCCACTCGTCGTAGTCGGCGGGCGAGCCGCGATTGGCCATCAGCGCGTTGATCGCGGAGCCGCCACCCAGAAGCCGCGCCTGTTCATAGCGTCGCAGCGCGCCGCTCATGCTCATGCGCGCTTTCAACTGCTGCCAGATGTTGCGCCTGTCGAGATAGGCGCGGCCCGGATAGCGGCTGCGAATGGCGTCGGGCATCGTGCGCGCGGAGATATCGCGGCCCGCTTCGACGAGACATACCTTCGCGCGCGCATCTTCGGAAAGGCGTGCGGCCAGCACGCAGCCGGCCGAGCCGCCGCCCAGAATCAGATAGTCGAACACGTATTGCGACGCGTGAACCGCGTCACTGCATGAACTTGAGCCAGCGCGCCTTGGCCTGAATGCCGGGCTCGGTGGCCCACCATTCCTCCGACAAGAGCGCCTGCTTCGCTGCGTTTGCCGGCGCGCTCGGCAGTTCGGCCGCGCGCTTGTCGGTGATCTTGCCGGTCTTGAAGGCGGCCGGATTGCCCGGACCATAGTCGATATAAAGCGGCAGATTCGCCTGCAATTCCGGCGACACGGCCGCGTTCAGAAAGCGCACGGCGTCGTTCAGATTCGGCGCGTTCTTCAGGATGCAAAGCTGCGTGTTCTGCAGAATGCCATCGTTGAACGTGAAGGCGATGTTGGGATCATCCTTCATCACGGCGCTCGCGCGGCCGTTCCAGATCATCGTCATGTCGACTTCGCCATCGTGCAGCAATTGCGCGGACTGGCCACCCGATGTCCACCACACCGTGACGTTCGGCTTGATCTCTTCGAGCTTCTTGAAGGCGCGATCCACATCGAGCGGATAGAGCTTGTCGCGCGGCACGCCATCCGCGAGCAGCGCGGCTTCGAGCACGGTCATCGGGTCGTTGCGCAGCGCGCGCGTGCCGGGAAAATTCTTCACGTCCCAGAAGTCCTTCCAGCTTTGCGGCACCTTCTTGAGCGTTTTCTTGTTATAGCCGATGACGGTCGAATAGAACTCGTAGGCCACCGAGTACGGCGTGCGGTATTTCTCGGGAATGGCTGCCGCGTTCGGGATCTTCGAGAAATCGAGCTTCTCCAGCAGGCCTTCGCGCCCGCCGCGCAGACAGTTCGAGGTCGGCGTATCGACGACATCCCAGATCGGCTTGCCGGTGGCCCCTTGCGCCTTGATTTGCGGCCACGCGTCCGGAATGCTGTCCTGCGTGATCGTGATGCCGAGTTCTTTCGCGGCGGGATCGAGAATCGCCTTGGTCTGCGCTTCCTGATACGCGCCGCCCTGCGATACGAACGTGATCTTGCCCGCGGCGAACGCCGGCGCCGTGCCCGCGATGGACAGCAGCAAGGTCATGGCGAGCGGGCGAATGGGGAAGTGCGGACAGCGGAACCTTGCAATCTTCATCACGGCGTATTCCTCGACAAGGTTGATGCAGCGGACGTATTGCAGATGACTAAAAATATATTGAGTCAAATACGCGAGGGCAACGCCGGAATTGTTGGAGTGACCATGACCTGATGTTATGTCAGGGCAATGGTCACATCCGGTTAGAAGATCACGTAGACCTTGCGCATTGTTTCATCGACTTCCCATGTGCCTTCGGTGTTTGCTTCAAAGAAGAGCGTGTCGCCGCCCGTGAAATGAACTGTGTCTTCGCCATCGGGGGTGAAGCTGCCGCGGCCCGCGAGAAAATGCATCACCTCGGCCTGTTTCACCGAGCGGCGGTACGTGCCGGGTGTGCATTCGAATACGCCGGTATCGATTGCCTCGCTGCCCGGGATTACTTTCTGGACGCCGCTTACCTTGATTTCCTGCGTGCCGGGAAGTCCCGCCGTGCCCCAGTCTTCCAGTCCCTCGATTGCTATGCTCTGCTTGATCTGCTGAACTTTCATGTTCCTGCCTTTAGGTGGATTGAATGCGTCTCTCGATCTTGCCGAGCCTCACGACCGTCACCCCCGGCCGCAACTGCCGCAACGACGGCATCACCAGCATGCAATCGTCATATGGCGTTTTGACAGGCTCGCCATCCAGCCAGCCGATCACACTGCCCGCATCAGCAAACACTTCGAGACCGGTGTAATCGCCGGCGAAACGGAAGTCCATGCTCTTTGCAACGACGGGTTCCGTCACGCGCACGACAAGCATTTCCGGCGGCGATGGCTGTATCCAGCCCGCGGGCAAGTCTTCCTCGTCGACCACGCCGGACAGCGCGAGAAAGCGCGCCGTCACATCACGCGCAACCGTGACCGCATTCGCTTCCCAATGTTGTCCGCATTCGATGAGCAACGCGTTCTTCGGGCTTCCCGCATCGCCGAAGCCTTCGTAATCACGCATGCGCCGGCCTTCAGGATGGCCTTCATCGCAGATGACGGTCGCCGGCGTGCCGAGCTTCGCCGACAGTTCGATGCCCTTGTCCAGCGGCCCGGCAACGATCAGCGGCTTGCTCTTCTCATGCATCGAATGAAGATCGAGCAGCAGATCCACCGTTTCGACGACAGGCCGCATCGCGCGGGCGCGGCGCAGTTCGCTCGAATCACGCGAGGCGTCGTCGAGCGTCTGCGCGGTCCATACTCGATTGAAGTCCTGATCGACGAAGCGCGATGCGTCGGGCTTCTCTGCATCGAAGCGCGCGTAGGCATCGACGTTGGCGAATGCGAGCGTGAGCTTGCCGCGCCGCGGTTTCAATTGCGCGCGCAGCAACGCATCGACGACGATCGCGCCGCACACCTCGTTGCCGTGCGTGAGCGCGTTGATCATCACATGCGGACCATGAATGCCCGAATCGAAGGTATGCACATAAGGCACGCCCGCATTTCCCGCCGCATGCGCGCCGATATCGGGAAACGTGATCTCGATCGGATACGCGTTCATTCGAGTCCGCCCTGACAGAGGTATTTGATCGAGAGGTAATCGTCGAGACCGTACTTCGAGCCTTCGCGTCCATAGCCCGATTCCTTCACGCCGCCGAACGGCGCCGCCTCGCTCGAAATCGCGCCTTCGTTGATGCCGACGAGTCCCGATTCGAGCAGACGCGACACGCGATCGATGCGCTTCAGGTTCTGGCTATAGAAATACGCGGCAAGGCCGAACGGCGTGTCGTTGGCGGCGCGGATCGCCTCGGCTTCGTCGTCGAAACGGAACAGCGGTACGACCGGGCCGAAGGTTTCCTCGCAGCTCAGTTGCATGTCGGGCGTGGCATCGGCGAGCACGGTCGGCGCGTAGTAGTTCGGACCGAGTTCGGTCAAACGCTTGCCGCCCGTGAGCGCGCGTGCGCCATGTGCGAGCGCATCGTTCACGTGACGTTCGATCTTCTCCACCGCGCGCGCGTTGATCATCGGGCCGATCTGCGCGTCGGCGTCGGTGGCGGGCGCGACCTTCAATGCCGCGACGCGCTTCGCCAGCAGATCGGCGAACTTCTCATAGACAGATGACTGCACATACACGCGATTCGGGCATACGCAAGTCTGCCCGCCATTGCGGAACTTCGATGCCATGAGGCCCGTGACAGCGGCATCGAGATCGGCGTCGTCGAACACGATGAAAGGCGCATTGCCGCCGAGTTCCAGCGACAGCTTCTTCAGCGTGCCCGCCGATTCGCGCGCGAGATACTTGCCCACTGGCGTCGAGCCCGTGAACGTGATCTTGCGCACGCGGGCATCTTCGAGCCAGTCGGCGACCGCTTCCTGCGCGTTCTCGCGCGAAGCGCTGATGAGATTCAACGCGCCCGCCGGCACGCCCGCTTCATGCGCGAGCAGCACCAGCGCGAGCGCGGTGAGCGGCGTGTCCTCGGCTGGCTTGCCGACGACCGTGCAGCCCGCCGCGAGCGCGGGCGCGATCTTGCGCGCGATCATCGCGAGCGGAAAATTCCACGGCGTGATCGCCGCGACGACGCCCACCGGTTCCTTCACCGCGCTCATGCGCTTGCCGCGCTGCTGCTGCGGAATGATGTCGCCATAGATGCGCGTGGCTTCATCGGCGAACCATGCGACATACGACGCGCCGTACATCACTTCACCGCGTCCTTCCGCGAACGGCTTGCCTTGCTCGAGCGAGATGAGACGTCCGAGCGTATCCGCGTTCTCGACGATCAGCGCATGCCAGCGATGCAGCACGGCCGCGCGGTCCTTCGGCAAGGTATCGCGCCAGGCGGGGAACGCGCGCGCGGCGGCATCGGTGGCGGCGCGGGCATCGGCGGGGCCGCTGTCGGCGACCTGCGCGATGATGTCGCCCGTCGCCGGATCGGTGACGGCGAAGCGCTTGCCGCTCGCAGCGGGCACCCATTTGCCGTCGATGAAATTGTCGGCGCGAATCAGATCGCTCAACTCGTAGCGTTGTGTCATGATGGTCTCCACAAGGATCAGGCGAGCAGGCGCGCAATGGCCGTGCCGACTTCCGTGGTGTTCGCGCGGCCGCCGAGATCGCCGGTATGCGGCCCTTGCTTCAGCACGGTTTCAATGGCGGAAAGGATCGCATCGTGCGCGGCGCGTTCGCCGAGGAAATCGAGCATCATCGCGGCGGACCAGATCATCGCGACCGGATTGGCGATGCCCTTGCCCGCGATATCCGGCGCGGAACCATGCACCGGCTCGAACAGCGACGGGAAGTTGCGTTCCGGATTCATGTTGGCCGAAGGCGCAACGCCGATCGTGCCCGTGCATGCCGGACCGAGATCCGAAAGAATGTCGCCGAAGAGATTCGTCGCGACGACCACGTCGAAGCGGTCCGGACTGAGCACGAAGCGCGCGCACAGAATGTCGATGTGCTGCTTGTCCCACTTGATGTCGGGATACTGCTGCGCGATTTCGGCGGCGCGCGAATCCCACCACGGCATGCTGATCGAAATGCCGTTGCTCTTGGTCGCGACCGTCAGTTTCTTCTCACGCTTTTGCGCGAGCTCGAACGCGAACTTCAAGACGCGTTCCGCGCCCTTCCTCGTGAAGATCGACGTTTGCGATACGAACTCGCGGTCCGTGCCTTCGAACATCGTGCCGCCGACCGACGAATACTCGCCCTCGGTGTTCTCGCGCACGATCATGAAGTCGATATCGCCCGCCTTGCGATTCGCGAGCGGCGAGGGCACGCCATCGAACAGGCGCGCCGGACGCAGGTTGATATATTGATCGAACTCGCGGCGGAATTTGAGCAACGAGCCCCACAGCGAGATGTGATCCGGCACCGTGTCCGGCCAGCCGACCGCGCCGAACAGAATGGCGTCGCTGTCCTGCAGTTGCGCCTTCCAGTCATCAGGCATCATCTGGCCGTGCTGCGCGTAGTAATCGCAACTCGCCCACTCGATATGCCGGTACTCCAGTTCGATATTGAAGCGCTTGCTCACCGCATCGAGCGCGCGCACTGCTTCGGGCATCACTTCCTTGCCGATGCCGTCGCCCGGAATCACGGCAATACGATATTTGCTGGACATGTGCTACTCCGCGTGAAGTTGATCGACGATAAAAAGCACGCGCGTGCAAAAAGCCCGCGCGTGCGTTCGAATGAAAATGGTCGAGGCGCGTGCCTCAGTGATGGCTCTGGGAGAAGAGCGTTTCGAGCGGGTAATGCGTCTTGACGAACGACGTCTTGATGATGACATAGCTGAAGTACTTCTCGATGCCGATACCGCGCTCCAGCAGTCCCTCGATGATGCTTTGATAATGGCTCACGCTGCGCGTGACGAACTTGAGCAGGTAGTCGTAGCCGCCGCTCGCCAGATGACACTCCACAATCTCGTCGACATCCTTTACCGCATTCACGAAGTTGATGAAGTCCTCGCGGCGATGATCCGCGAGCGTGACTTCCGTGAAGACGACCTGCACGTCGCCGAGCTTTTCCAGTTGAATCTGCGCACCGTAACCGACGATATAACCCGCCTTCTCCAGCCGCTTCACACGAATCAGGCAAGGGCTGGGTGACAGACCGACCGCATCGGCAAGCTCCACGTTCGTGATGCGCCCGCGCTTCTGCAATTGCGAGAGGATACGCAGATCGATTCGGTCCAGCTTGCTGTCGTTGCTCATCGTGACGGGTTCGGTCTCGCATGTCGGCGGTCGGTCGATGTTATCACGCGGCTGCGCGAGAACTACATCCGGACGCGCCCGTCAATGCGGCGCGCACTTCGCTTTGCGCAAGCACGTCGTCGAGCGTTTTGGTGAGGCGCTCGAACAGCATGTCGAAGTTCGCTTCGGTATAGCAGAGCGCCGGCGCGAAGCCGAGAATGTTGTCGCCGAACGCGCGGAACACGAGGCCGTTGCCATAGGCCGCTGCGGCGATGCGATCGGGCAGTTTCAACGAAGCATCGAAGCCGCGCTTGCTGTCTTTATCGGCGACGAGTTCGAGCGCGCCGAGCAGGCCGCGATGACGCGAATCGCCGACGAGCGGATGCGCGAGCAGCGCATCGAGCCCTTGCGCGAAGCGCGGCGCCAGCGCCTGGCCGTTCGCGAGCAGGCCGCCTTCGTGATAGAGCCGCATCACTTCCAGACCGATGGCCGCGCTGACGGGATGCGCCGAGTACGTATGACCGTGACCGATGACGACGGATGCATCGCCGCCATCCGCGATGCCCTGATACACGGCATCGGACATGAGGACCGCGCCCATCGGCGCATAGCCGGCGGTCAGGCCCTTCGCGACCGTCATCAGATCCGGTTCGACGCCTTCGCCCTCGCACGCGAAGAGCGGACCGGTGCGGCCGAAGCCGGTGATGACTTCATCGGCGACGAAGAGGATATCGAGCTTGCGGCACGCTTCACGCATCGCCTTCAACCAGCCGACGGGCGGCACGATCACGCCGCCCGAGCCCTGGATCGGCTCGCAGAAGAACGCGGCCACATGATCCGCGCCGAGTTCCGCGACCTTCGCTTCGAGCGCCTGCACCGAAGCCGCGATGAGCGCGGCGTCGTCGGCGTAGTCGTTGCGGTAGGCATACGGCGACGGAATGTGATGCTGGGTCGGCAGCGGCAGATCGAAGTTGCGATGGAACGCGGGCAGCGCGGTGAGTCCCGCGCCGATCGACGACGAGCCGTGATAGCCGCGTTGCAGCGCGATGCAATGCTTCTTCGACGGACGGCCCGTCGCGTTGTAGTAGTGCGTGATGAAGCGCAGCGCGGAATCGACCGCATCCGAGCCGCCGAGCGTGAAGTACACGTGTTGCAGCGAGGCGGGCGCGAGTTCGACGAGCTTCGCGGCGAGTTCGATCGCGGGCTCGGAGCCGAAGTGGAAATAGCCCGTTGCGTAGGGCAGCTTCGTCATCTGCTTCGCGGCGGCCTCGACGATGCTCGCGTGACCATAACCCGTGTTCACGCACCACAGGCCGGAGAAGGCATCGAGCAGCTGCTTGCCGTCGATATCGCGCAGGAACACGCCATCGGCGGAATCGAGCACGGTGACGCCGCGCGCTTCATGCGCGCGATAGCTGACGACGGGATGAATCAGATGGTTGCGGTCGGACTCGACAAGCGATTGAATCGGCATGATGCGGCTCTCTCTTCGCGATAGGGGCGGAATGGCTCTTGACCGTTTCATACTATCGGCAGAGCCGTATCGCGCGCATCGCCAAAAAAATCGCCAAAGAGCAAATTCGCGGCGTTTTGCGGGGCGCGCGCAGCATTTTGTGCTGCGCGCGCCGTGCGACGGTTCAATAGCCGCGCGTGCGGTCGATCTCGCCGGTCATCCGCTCGCCCGCGCGATGGCGGCGCAGGTTGTCCAGCACACGGTCGACGGCCGTTTCAGGACGCGTCGCGCTCGCGATATGCGGCGTCAGACGCACGCGCGGATGCGTCCAGAACGGATGCTCGACCGGCAGAGGCTCGGGATCGGTGACGTCGAGAATGGCGGCATGAAGCTGGCCGCTGTCGAGCGCGTCGAGCAGGTCCTGCTGGATCACGTGCGGTCCGCGCCCAACGTTGATGAACGATGCGCCTCGCGGCAGCGTATCGAACACGCGCTTGTCGATGAGACCGCGCGTCGCATCCGTGAGCGGCAGCAGGCACACGAGGATATCGGTGCGCGCGAGAAACGCATCGAGCGATTCGGCGCCCGCATGACATTCGACGCCTTCGATTTCGTGCGGCGAACGGCTCCAGCCCGCGCAATCGAAGCCGAACAGACGCAGCGTTTTCAGCACCGCCGTGCCGAGCATGCCGAGCCCGAGCACGCCTACGCGTCTCGTCGCAGCGGCGCGCACGGGCATCTCGCGCCATACGCGCTCGCGTTGCAGCGCGGCGTAATCGAAGAGATCGCGATGAATGGTCAGCACGGACTGCGTCACATACTCGACCATGCCTTCGACGATGCCAGGCTCCGTCATCCGCACCACGGCGACATGCGGCGGCACGCCCGACAGATCGAACTGATCGATGCCCGCGCCGACCGAAAAGATCACTTCGAGATTGGGGAAGGTCTGCATGACATCGGCGGGCGGCTGCCATGCGGCGAGATAGCGCACGGCGGCGGGATCGCCGATATCGGGCCATAAACGGAACGGCACGTCCGGCGCTTTCTGCGCGAAGAGCTGCGCCCACTGCCTGCCGCGTTCGGGATCGGCCTTGTAGAGGATCGTCATGATCGTCAACCCAGCGCCTGATTGATGATCGCGAATTGCGCGACGGATGCATCGCGCGGCGGCGTGCCGTTGCGCGCCATCCTGATGACCGTGTCGACGCGCTTGAGCCCGATGCTTTCGAGCCAGTCCGACAGACCGCTTTCGTGCGGGGTATCGATGCGCGTGAACTGGCCTTCGTGCTGCGCGAGCCAATGCGCGATGAGCGCCTGCGCGCGGCGCGTGTGCTCCTGATCGGCCGTGACCGATACGACCGGACCGATGGCAAGACCGCGCCCGAACTCGCGGATGAGCGCGAAGCCGAGCGCTTCGCCATCGCGTTCGAGCACGACGCCGCGTGCGATTTTCAAAAGCGCGGGCAGCAGCGTGCTTCGATCGAATCCGCTTGCGCGCGATGCGAGCGCGACGAGCGTTTCGGTATCACCGGGTTCCAACGCGCGGATGCGCTCGCCTTGCGTCAAGTCGATGCGAGGCACGTTGAAATCCGCGGATTGATGCTGATGTATCGCGCCGATGCGCTCGAAACCGAGCTTGGCGTAGAGCGGCTCGCCGGCGGGCGTCGCGTGCAGCACGGTGATGCGCTTGCCGAGCGATTCGAGCAGCAGCTCCATCAGCTTGCGGCCGATGCCCTTGCCCTGACAATCCGGCGCGACGATCACCATGCCGAGCGATCCGCCATCGTCGCCATGATTCCAGTACAGCGCGGTGCCGACGACGCGCTCGCCGTCCTGCGCGATGAAGCCTGCGCCGGCATCGAGCACGGAGCGCCAGTCATCGGCGCGATGCGGCCATTTGACCTCGACCGACAGCGCGTGCGCGGCAGCGATGTCGTCTGCGGTGAAAGGGCGGTAGAGAAGGGACACGGCATGCTCCACGTCAGAGGATGCGCGTTACTTTGTCATGCAGCCGCCAGCGCGGCTAGGACGATCCTGCTGCGTCAGGCGCGCGCGCTTCGCCTCCCGAGCCAGACCAGTCCGGCCGCGCCCAATCCCAGCGCCGCCACCGCGATCCATAACGCGATGGAAAACGATCCCGTATGCGCGGCGATCGGCGCCGCGACCAGCGGTCCGACGATCTGTCCGAGGCCGTATGCGGCTGTCGCGTAGCCCATCAGTCCGGCTGCGGCATCGCCGCGCAGACGGCGCGCCTCGCGCATCGCGAACAAGGTGATGGCGGTGAAGGGCAAGCCCAGCAACAGGCTGCCGATGCCGAAGCCGAGCGCGCTCGGGAACACGATGCCGAGGCCTATCCCCAATGCCTGAATGAGATAGCACGCGGCCAGCAGCAAGCGGTTATCCCACGACAGCGGCAGCCGCGCACCGGTCAGCGCGCCCGCCATCAGCGCCAGTCCGAAGGCCGGCCAGAACAGGTCGGGCCACGGCGAGCCCGGCAAGGCCTGTCGCGCGATCACGGGCAGGAAGGTCGCCGTGATGATGTAGCCGAATCCCGCAAGACTGTAGAAACCGACGAGGCCGATCGAATCGGCGCGCGTCGACGCGGGCGGCGCGCGATCGGCGACACGCGCGTGAGCGCGCATCGCCGAGGTCGGATGCGCGAACGCCTGCCACACGATCGCCCCCGCCACGCCCGAGCAGACCGCGAACCCGATCCATACCGATGGCGCGGGCACGTCGAATGCCGCGGCAGCTGCACCCAGCAGGCCGGTCGCCACGATGCCGACGCCGGGCCCGGCGTAGATCAGTCCGGCCAGGCCGTGCGCGTCGAGTTCCGCGAGCCGTCGCAGGCCCCACTGCGACGCGAACACGAACGCCCACGCGCTGACGACGCCCGCCGCGAAGCGTATCGCGGCCCACAGCGAGAAGACGTGGACGAGGCCCATCGCGAGCGTCAGCACGATGGTCGAGGCGAGCGCGAGACGCACCATGCGCGCGTGGTCGATGCGGATCGCCGCGCACGACAGCGCGCCGATCAGATAGCCCGCGTAATTGGCCGACGCGAGCCAGCCGCCGTGACGGATATTGAGCGCGCCGCTCGTCAGCATCAGCGGCAGCAGCGGCGTGAACGCGAAGCGCCCGACGCCGAGCGCCACCGCGAGCACGACGGCGCACGCGAGCGCGGCGTATCGCGCGGGATGAGCGGGCAACGACGAAGCGTGGGCGGGCGAGGCCATGGGTCGATCTTCGAATACAGGAATAGCTCGATCCTAGCTTGACCGAATCATCTTGAAAAATGAATAATCGAGATGTCATCAATCTCCAGAGAAGATCATGGATCTCGCAGCGTTGACCATTTTCCGGGCCGTCGTGCGCGAAAACGGCGTGACGCGGGCGGCGCTCAAACTCAATCGCGTGCAGTCCAACGTGACGACGCGCATCCGTCAGCTCGAAGAAACACTCGGCACGGACCTTTTTATTCGCGACGGCCGCCGGCTCGTGCTGACGCCCGCCGGCGAGACGCTGCTGCCTTACGCGGAACGTCTGCTCGCGCTGGCCGAGGAGGCGCGTCACGCGGTCAGCGAGAATCGTCCGCATGGGCGTCTGCGGCTCGGGACGATGGAAAGCACCGCCGCGAGCCGCCTGCCGCGCGTGCTGGCGACCTACCATCAGCGCTGGCCGGAGGTGACGCTCGAACTGGCGACGGGCGTGACGCGCGCGCTCATCGACAGCGTTCGCACGTTCGGAGTCGACGCGGCGGTGATGGCGCGCCCGATCGAGCCCGAGGCGCTGCCTGCGGAGCAGTTCGAATCCGTGCCGGTGTTCGAGGAGGAACTAGCGCTGGTCACGCCGCGCGGACGGCACCCGGCGGCCATGGCGAGCGAAGCGACGGGACTGACGCTGGTGGCGTTCGAGCGCGGCTGCGCATACCGCTCGTATGCGATGCGCTGGTACGAGCAGCGCAAGATCAGGCCGGCGCGGGTGCTGGAGCTGGGTTCGTATCACGCAATCGTGGCGTGCGTGGCGGCGGGGGCGGGCGTCGCGGTGGCGCCGCGCTCGGTGCTCGCACTCGCGCGCCTCGACGATGAAGTCGATCTGCATCCGATGGGCGAACTCGGGCGCGTTGACACGCTGCTCGTCTGGCGCAAGGGGCACGCGTCGGCGGCGCTCGATGCGCTGCGCAGCCTGCTCGTCGATGGCGCGTGACGCGATGCGCGTCAGCTGCTCAGCCTGCGATAGGCATTCAGATGACGAATCAGACCTTGCCGGTCGCCGCGCTTTTCCAGCAGGATCGCGAGGTTATGATGCGCGTCGGCGTAATCGGCGTCGGCTTCCAGACATCGCCGATAGCTTTGCAGCGCTTCGTCGACGCGGCCGAGCCCTTCGAGCGCGACGGCGCGATTGAAGTGGAGCACGGCGTCGGCGGGGAAGTGTGCGAGCGCGGTGTCGAAGACGAGCAGCGCATCGGCGCAGCGTCGTTCGTCTTCGCACAGCAATGCGCCGAGATCGACATACGCTCCGTAGTACGGCTCGGGCGATAGTTCGATCGCGCGCCGGTAGGCTCGCTCCGCGCCCTTCGCGTCGGTTTTCATGAGCTGTCCGCCGAGGTCGTACCAGTCCCGCGCCTGAAGCGCGGCGGCGCTCTTGCGTTCCGGCGCGGCATCGAGCAGCACGACGTCGCCCTTCACTTCGGCGAGTTCGAAGTCGAGCAATAACTGGCCGGTCACGGCGTCCCATTGCGATGGTCCGGTCTTCACGACGACCGAGCCGCCCTCGGCTGTGACGCGCAGACCCGAAAGCGGCAGCTCGTCCGGCAGGTCCGATTTCAATCGGGACAGCGCCTGGCTGATCTTGCGCGGCGCGACGTCGGCTTCGCGAAGGCGCAGCGCCGTGCGCAGCAGGACCACGTCCTGAAAGGAAAAGCGCAGTTCATTGCGAGGTCCGCGTTCGGGTGTGACGAAACCCGCATCGATCAGGCCGGTGACGACCCGGCGCGTCACGCCCAGCATCGACACGAGTTTCGGCAACGACAGATCGTGCGCGACCATTCCCCTTGTCACTTGCGGGCACGCGTTCTGGCCGGCGCTTCGACCGGCACCTTCGGCGCGCGCGCGGCGGGCTTTCTGACTTTCGGCACGTCGATGACTTCTTCCGTTTGCGCGGTGGTCTTGCGCTTCGCCGGCGCGGTGGCCTTGGCTTTGCCGTTGGACTTGCCGAGGCTCGCGCGCAACGCGTCCATCAGATCGATGACTTCGCCGCCGCTCGCGGGTTCTTCGGCTTCGGGAGAAATGATTTCCTTGCCCTCGATCTTCCGGTCGATGGCGGCGAGGACGCGTTTCTTTTCCTCATCTTCGTAGGCGGACGCGTCGTAGGCGTCCTCGGTGCCCTGTTCGATGATCTGGAGCGCGAGTTTCAGCTCCGCCGCCGAAACCGGCGCCTGTTCGATGTTCAGATCCTTGAGCGAGCGCACTTCATCGGCGAACAGCAGTTGCTGGAAGACCATGCCGTCTTCGGCGGGACGCACCTGCACGATTCTCGTCTTGCCCTTGTAGGACCATTTGGCGAGTGCGCATCGTCCGCTTTGCGCCAGGGCCTGTTGCAGCAGGCTGTATGGCTTGCCGCCGCGCTTGTCGGGCGCGATGAAATAGGCTTTGTCGTAGAAGATCGGATCGACCGACTTCTCGGGGACGAACGAGACGATTTCGACGACGTGGCTCGCGCCTTCCTCCAGCGCCTTGAGTTCATCGCCGGTGAAGACGACATAGCGGCCTTTCTCGAACTCGTAGCCCTTTTTCATGGACGAACGCTCGACGACCTCGCCTGTCGAGTCCGAGACGTACTGCTGCTTGACGCGCGCGCCATCGGGGGCGAGCAGATTGAAGCGGACGTCCGACGCGCTTTCCGTCGCGGAGTAGAGCTTGACGGGAATCGAGACGAGTCCGAAGGACAACGACAGTGAGGCGATCGAGCGGGCCGGCATGAGGTCCTCCTCGCGAAGCAATCGGCGAATCGCCACACAGATTACCACCGGTCGGGCGGCGGGGTCTCAGTCGAAGTCCACGGTGCTGCCGTGTCGGAGTTCGTCCAGGCGCCGGATCTGCTCGGGCATGATCCGGCCGAGCGACAGCGCGGGAAGATCATCGGGACTGAAGAAACCGACGGCATCGGTTTCCGTGCCGACCGTCGCGCCACTCTGACGAATCTCGCCGAGAAAAACGAGCTTCCAGATGTGAAAGACCGACGGCGGATGTCGATGCTTCGCCATGTCCCACGCGGCGAGCAGCCGCACGATCTCGACGGTATAGCCGCTTTCCTCGCGGACTTCCCTGGCTGCGTTTTCCGCCGGAGACGCTCCGACGTCGGCCCAGCCGCCGGGCAGGGACCACAAACCATCGGCGGCCTCGCGCACGAGCAGTATGTGTCCGGCTTCGTTGAACACGGCGCATCTGACGTCGAGCTTGGGATTGGCGTAGCCCGTTTCGAATGCGAATAGCTCGGCGAGCGCGGCCGTTTCCATCGACGCGAGATCGGCGAGCTGCTCGTGGGCGATTGCCGCGATTTCTTCGTAGCGTTCCTTGTCGAACACGGCGGTGGTGTAGTGCAGGCCTGTCTGGGCGAGGGCGAGCAGGCGGCGGGCTTGATCGAGTCGTCGGTTTTCCGATGTCATGGCAGGTTCGATGGCGCGAAATTGTCAGGCGAGAAGTTGCTTGATCAAGTCAGTGGTGGTTTTCACTTCGTATTTTCGCAAGAGACTTGCCCGATGGATGTCGACTGTGCGCGGGCTGATGTCGAGTTCTCTCCCGATCTCCTTGCTCGTCATCCCGTGCACGACCAGAGCAGCGACGTCGCGTTCGCGCTCGGTCAGCAGACTCGCGACGTCCGATTGCTTCTCCTGCTTCGAGAGATCCGTGAAAGTCCACAGAGCCAGCTCATAGGGGCGTTTCGGATTGAAGCCGAATCCGCATACCGTCACCCAGAAATGACTGCCGTCGATACGCCGCATGATGCGGTCGTCGCTGAACACCGCGCGTTTCGCGATCAATGGGGCGATCCGGCGACCCGTGCTCGCGAAATCCTTCTGCTCGGGATAGAGGACAGCGAACGATTGATTCACGATGTCGCTTCGTGTGGCCCGAAAGAGGGCGAGTGCCCTGTCGTTGCAGTCGACCATGACGCGCTCACGCGCAACGATGACCGCAGTCGGCAGCTTCAGGAAGACATCTTCGTAGTCGAGCGGCGGCGCTGGCGTGGACATTTACCTAGGTAACCGATACGTATAGACCTATGTAATTGACAAGCATACATTGCTCTCACACGGACAGCCAGTCGAAAAGAGGGGAGAGCAATGACACTGCACGAGCGTTGCATCGTGATGGACGGTCTCATCGTTTCCAGATGGGACCGATCGATCTTCGAGGACATGAGCCGCGGCGGACTGACGGCCGCGAACTGCACGGTATCCATCTGGGAAGGCTTTCTTGGTACGGTCGACAACATCATCGAGATGAAGAAGCTGGTCGCCGCGAGCAGCGAACTGGTGACGCTTGCGCGGTCCGTAGACGACATTCGCGCCGCGAAGCGCTCAGGGAAGACGGCGATCATTCTCGGGTTCCAGAACAGTCATGCGTTCGAGGATCGCGTCGAGTATGTCGGAATCTTCAAGGAACTCGGCGTGGGAATCTCGCAACTCGCCTATAACACTCAGAACCTCATCGGCACGGGTTGTTATGAGCGTGACGGCGGGTTATCGGGCTTCGGACACGAGATCGTCGAGGAAATGAATCGTGTCGGCATTCTGGTCGACCTCTCGCACGTGGGGCCGAACACGTCGCGAGAAGCGATTCTGGCATCGAAAAAGCCGGTCTGCTATTCCCACTGCCTTCCATCCGGACTGAAAGAACATCCGCGCAACAAGTCCGATGAAGAATTGCGTTTCATCGCCGACCACGGCGGATTCGTCGGTGTGACCATGTTCTCGCCATTCCTGAAAAACGGTCCGAATTCGACGATCGAAGACTACGTCGAGGCGATTCGATACGTGATCAATGTCGTAGGTGAGGATGCCGTCGGCATCGGAACCGACTTCACTCAGGGCTACGACAAAGGCTTCTACGACTGGATCAGCCACGACAAAGGCGCTTACCGGAAGCTGACCGACTTCGGAACGGTTTTGAATCCGCTCGGTTTGAGGACGATCGGCGAATTCCCGAACCTCACCCGCGCGATGCAATCCGCAGATATTCCGGAGCGTGTCATCGAGAAAGTGCTTGGCGAAAACTGGCTTCGCCTGCTGGGCGAAGTCTGGTCTGTGTGATTCACGCCAGGCCATCTGAAAACACCATAAGCCCGCAATGCAGGGAGAAGACATGTACAGAAAGATTCAGCCGCTCGCAAGCGATCTGATTGGCGACACATCGGAGGCGCAAGCTCAATCCCGGCTATACAGAAAAGTCGCGTGGCGGCTCATTCCGCTATTATTCATTTGCTATGTGGTGGCCTATCTCGACCGCATCAACGTCGGCTTTGCCAAACTGCAGATGCAGGAAGCGCTCGGTTTCAGCGACACGGTGTATGGACTGGGCGCGGGCATCTTCTTCATCGGATACTTTCTGTTCGAAGTGCCGAGCAACATGATTCTCGAACGCTTCGGCGCGAAGAAGACGATCGCGCGAATCATGATTTGCTGGGGCATCGTGGGATGTCTGATGGCACGCGTGTCGAGTCCCACCGAATTCTATGTTCTTCGATTTCTCCTCGGCGTGTTCGAAGCGGGTTTCTTTCCGGGCGTCGTCTACTACATCGGCTGCTGGTTTCCGGAGTCGCGGCGCGGTCACATGCTCGGCATTTTCATGACGGGCATCCCGATCGCCGGCCTCTTCGGCGGACCGGTGTCCGGCTGGGCGATGTCGAGTGTCAGCGGCCTCGGCATGGCGGGCTGGCAATGGCTCTACATCATCGAGGCGGCGCCAGCGGTGCTGCTCGGGATCGTCGCCATCGCCTATCTCGATGACAACGCGAAGAAAGCGAAGTGGCTCACCTCCGACGAGCGCGAACGGCTGAGCCATGCGTTAATGACCGAGTCGGAAAGGAATGTTTCCCGGGCCGACTCCAGCTTGCGCACGGCGATGACGAGCCCGCGGCTGTACGCCATGGCGTTCGCCTATTTCGCCTTCATCTGCGGAACATACGCCGTGAGTTTCTGGCTGCCGACCGTGCTCAAATCGAGCGGCGTAACCGATGTCGCGCGCATCGGCTGGTATTCCGCGATTCCATATGGGATCAGCGCGGGAGGCATGGTCTGGCTGTGCCGCAATTCGGACCGGACGATGGAACGGCGGTGGCACACGTCGCTCGCCGCGATGGCCGGTGCGCTCGCGCTTGCGTTGCTGCCTCATGCGCCCAAGGACGTATCGGTGACCATCGTCCTGCTCACCGTGGCCGCGACCGGCATCTTCGCCACGATGCCATTGTTCTGGTCGATCGCGACCGATTACTTCTCGGGGACTCCGTCGGCTGCGGTCGCGATCGCGTTCATCAACAGCCTCGGCCTGGTGGGCGGCTTCGCCAGTCCGTTCGCGATGGGCTGGCTCAAGACCGCGACGGGCTCACTCACGTCGGGACTCTATCTGGTGACGGGCGTGCTCCTGCTGGGCGCACTGGTCCTTATCGCATGCGCGCCTCGAGCGCCGACAACACATCCTTGAGCCGGTCGATGCGACGCGTGATCGGCGGCGTCATCGTCGGCGTTCTGAGCGCATCGATGCGCGCATGCCAGTACGTGAACGGAAACGTGCCGTCGGAAGCCTGCTGAACGATTCGTTCGAGATGCAGAAGATCTTTTTCGATGATGAATTGAAGCATGGTCCCAGACGAATGCGCGCATCCGAAGCGAATAGGTTTGAAGGTAGACCGAACGGCCCTCTCGACATCGCGTGGAAGTGAGCAATCGCTGTGCCAGAGACTGCGCGCAGTGCAGGACGGTACTCAATCGCAGTAACGAAATGCGCAAAAGTGGACTGTTGCGTCCGCACCATCGAACCGATGTGGACGATTCCGTCCATATCACGTCCCCGTCATGCGCGAGCACGCTTCCTGCCGAAGCTCAGCCAGCAGATCCATCGCTGCATCCACGCGGGGCGTGGCGCCGGGCGCGAGCGTGCGCAGTCCGCGCTCGAGCGTGTCGATGCTCTCGCCGATACGGCCCGTCGTACGCAGCAGCAACGCGAGATGGCGCGCAGCGTCGATGCGTGCGGGCATCGAACCGAGCGCGAGCGCCGTCGATAGCGCGGTGCGCAATCCCGACTCCGCCGCGCTCAGATCGCCGAGCGCCCAGTGTGCGCGCGCCTGCGTGACGAGCAATTCGCCCATATAGACGCGTTCCTGACGCGCGAGCGTTTCCTCGATCGCATCGGCGATCATGGCCTTGCAGGCTTCGGCGCGACCGGCGCGCAACAGCAGTTCGCCGTGCTGCCACGCCTTGAACGAGAAGAACAGGGCGCCGCCGTTGCCGACCATGTGGTTGTCGAAGCCATCGAGCATGACGGTCTCCGCTTCGTCGTAACGATCGAGCGATGTCAAATGGCACCCGCGCAGCACCTGTCCCACGCCCCGATAGAAAGCGAAGCCATGCGTGATCGATATGCCTTCGAGTTCGCTCGCGAGGCGGCCGAGCCGGTCCATGTCGTCGAACAGGCACGCGAGCCAGGCCGCGCCCTGCAGATTGACCGCGTGAGCAAACGCATGTCCTCCCGCCTCCGACACACGTTCGATGAGCATCGTCATGGCGTGACGCGCCTGATCGAAGGCGCCCGTATGAAAGGCCGAGAGCCCTTCGAGCGTCAGGGCCAGCGCCGCCAGATCGATGCCTTGCGAACCGGTGCGCGTATCGTGCCGCCCGATGCCCGCGAGATTGCCGCGCGTGAGGCAGGCGAGCGCCTCTTCGCTGTCGCCGAGCCAGAACAGCGTGTTGGTCAGCGCGACGTGGGCCTCATCGAGCGCGACGCGATCGCCGCTGTTCTGGGCACGCTGCAGCATGTCCTGCGCCGTCGCGCGCGCTGGCTTGAGTTGCAGCGTGGTGAGTTGCGTCGTCCAGATGCCGAACTGGATCATCGCGATTTCGCGCGCATCGCAGAGTCCTTCGCCGATGCCCAGCGCCGCCGCATAGCACGCGGTCGCTTCGGCGTGCAGCCAGCCATGCACGCTGCGCAGACTCATGCCGAGCAGACGGTAAGCGTCGAACTGAAGACGGCGCACATCGTCCTGATCGCCGTTTCCTTGCAGCGTGTTCAGACAACGGCGAAGCAGGGGAACGGCCTCCGCGAACCGCGAGTCCTCGATGAGCGCGTTCGCGCGTTCCAGATCGCCGCGTGCCTTCAGATGAAACTGCTCGCGCGCCTTCAGCCGCCGCTCGACCATCTTGCGCCCCACGCCCAGCAACGCCGCCGCGGCGCTCTTGTTGCCGCCGGTGCGTTCGAGCGCGCGGTCGACGAGCAGATCTTCGGCCGCCGCGAGCTTGTCCCGTCCCTCCAGTTGCAGCAGCATGTCCGCCAGACTCACGCGCGCGACCGGCTCGACTTTGTCGCTGGCGAGCAGCGGTGCGAGCGCTTCGACGTCGATTCGCGTGCTTTCCGCGAGCACGCTCAGGCGGCTGACGAGATTGCGCAACTGGCGGATGTGCCCCGGCCACGGATGCGCGCACAACTGCCTGAGCGCCGCCGCGGAGAACTCGAGCTTGCGCGGATGCTGCGCGGCGAAGTGGGCGATGAGCGCGGGAATGTCCTCGACACGCTGTTCGAGCCCGGGCACGGCCAGCACGAACACGGCAAGCCGATAATAAAGGTCTTCGCGAAAGCGGCCGTCGTTCGCCAGCTCGCGCAGATCGCGATGCGTCGCCGCGACGATTCGCCCTTCGAAGCGCAGATTCGTCGATGAGCCGACCGGCCGGAATGTGCGCGTCTCCAGCACGCGCAGCAGTTTCGGCTGCAATGCGAGCGGCAGTTCGCCGATTTCGTCGAGCAGCAGCGTGCCCTTGCCGACTTGCTGAAACAGGCCCTGGCGCGTCTCGCCGGCGCCGGTGAACGCGCCCTTGACGTGGCCGAACAGCTCGGCCTCGACGAGATGCTCGGGAATCGCGCCGCAGTTTACGTCGACGAAAGGCTGATCGCGCTGCAGGCTGCCGGCGTGCACGCGGCGCGCGACCAGCTCCTTGCCGGAACCCGTCGGGCCGAAGATGAGCACGGCGTGATCGGTCGGCGCGATCCGGTCGATCGTGCGGACGAGTTGCTGAAACGCCGTCGAGTTGCCGATGAAACTGTCATCGGCCTCGGCGCGCGCGAACGGAACAATTTGACTACGACTCATGGCTGAGCGCTCCAGGTCGGTTATGCTCGGGAACGTCGTGTCGCAGTTAACGGCGTTTTCCCGCGATCCTTGAGCGCGCAGAGATCGTAGGCGGCTGTAGCTTCGCTAGCGTTTCATTTTCTCGTCGTCAAGGCGGCACATTCCGTATACCCGGGTCTATCCTCGGAGCCATGACGCTCGGCATAATGGGAGTGATTAAATGACCGTCGCAATTCCATCCGAAGCCGGCAAAGACATGAGCGAACAACGAGCAAAACGAGACCCCGAAGGTACGCGGCGGCGCATTCTGGAGGCCGCCACCGAGCAGTTCACGAAGCTCGGCCTCGCAGGGGCGCGGGTCGACGCCATCGCCACGGCGGCCGGCACGAACGAGCGCATGCTCTACTACTACTTCGCGAGCAAGGAAGGCCTGTACGTCGCGGTGCTCGAAGCCATGTACGCGCAGTTCGCGGAGCGGGAGGCGGGGCTCGATCTGTCCGGCCTGCAACCGGCCGACGCCATCCGTGAACTGGCGAAGTCCATCTGGACGCACTTGCGGGAGAATCCGGAGTGGCTGAGCCTCATCAATAACGAAAACCTGCACGAAGGGCGCTATCTGGAGCGTTCGAGCCACTTGCGCGAAACCATCTCGCCGGTGGTCGATCTGTTGCGCGTCACCCTCGAGCGCGGCATGTCGTCGGGACAGTTCCGGCAGGGCATCGATCCGCTGGACTTCTATGTGACGCTGGTTGGCATGGGGTATTACATCGTGTCCAACCGTTTCACTATTGATATTTTCACGGGGCGTAATTACGCCGAGCAGGACCGTCAGGCGTCCATCGCGGCGATGCATCTCGACATGCTGCTGACGTATCTGCGTCCGGTTAGCTAACCCCGCGCGGGAAAACCCGAACCTGCTGTCGCGGCAGGCCAAAAAACGTTCTGGCCTGCCGCGACGCCCTCAACGGATGAAGCCGAGTTCCTGGCTGATCCTGTCCAGAATGGGCTTTTTCTTCTCGTTGAATACAGCCTTGTTGTCCTGAATAAGGTTGTTGCCCTTGGTGTCGATGGAAATGATCAGCGGGCCGAACTCCCTGACCCGGTTGATCCACAGGGTTTCCGGCATGCCCAGATCCTGCCATTCCGCGCCTTCGATTTCCTCGACAAGCGTCGCCGCCAGTACCGCGCATCCGCCCGGAAAGATCGCGTGCACGGCCTTGTGTTCCATGCAGCCCGCAGCCGTCTCGGGCCCCATGCCGCCTTTGCCGACGATCAGCTTCACGCCGGTCTGCTCGATGAACTCGCGCTCGAACTTCTCCATTCGCATGCTGGTCGTGGGTCCGATGGAGACCATTTCGAAACTGCCGTCGTCCTTCTTCCGGACGATCGGTCCCGCGTGGAAGATCGCGCCGCCGTCGAGATCGACGGGAAGTTTCCGGCCTTGCTCGATCAGTCTGCGGTGCGCGACATCGCGGCACGTGACCAGCCGTCCGGTCAGATAGACGACGTCGCCGACCTTCAGATCTTCGAGGTCTTCGCTTTTGATGGGGGTCGTCAGAACCTTTTTCACAGCACCACTCCTTCGTGGGAAAGCACTTCATAGGACAGGTCGGCGTTGATGCGGATCTTGCCGCGCCGGTGCGCCCAGCAGCCCGTATTGACCGCGACGCCGATGGTCGAGGGATGCCGCGCCGACGATTCGATATTCACGCCCATCACGCTGTTGTTGCCCTTCAGGCCTTGCGGGCCGATGCCGATCTCGTTGAGCCCGTCCTCCAGCAATTCCTCCATCAGCGCGGCGCGCGGATTGTCGCTCTTCGAATCGACGGGGCGCAGGATCGCCAGCTTGGAGAGGCGCGCTGCGGTCTCGACCGACGTCGACACGCCGATGCCGACGAGCAGCGGCGGGCACGCGTTCACGCCGCGTTCCGTGATGACGTCCATGACGAATTCCGCGACGCCTTCGTAGCCTTGCCCCGGCATCAGCACCTTGGCCGCGCCGGGCAGCGTGCAGCCGCCGCCGGCCATATAGACGTCGATGGTGCAGCTATCCTTTTCCGGAACGATGCGCCAGTCGAGCCACGGAATCTGCGTGCCCGTGTTGGTGCCGGTGTTCTTCTCGTCGAAGGTTTCGACGGCGTTGTGGCGCAGCGGGCCCATGCGGGTCGCGCCCGCCGTGGCTTCGCGCAGGATTTCCTCCAGTTCGCCGAGCAGCGGAAAATTCGCGCCGGACTCGACGAAATACTGGATCACGCCCGTGTCCTGACAGCTCGGACGGTCGAGCTTGTCGGCGGCTTCCTGATTGCCGTGCATCGAGTCGTAAATTGACTTGGCGAGCGGATTCGTTTCCATCGTGCGCAATTCCGCGAGCTTGGCCTTCACGTCCTTCGGCAGACGCTTGCCGATATAGGCGGTGAATTTCGCCATGGTGTCCGTGACGGACTGAATGGCTGCTTCCTTTTCCATGTTGCATTCCTCTGACGACGTTTGACGTATTGAGATGGGGTACACGCGTTTGGTTTTTTCAGTGCACGGCCGCGTTGCCGGGCGTGATGGGCGCTTTCTGCGAACGGGCCAGCATGAGCGTGAGCACGGCGGAGAGCACGAGCAGGCCCGCAACGAAGTAGAGTCCGCCGCTGAAACTGCCCGTGCGGTCCTTCACCCAGCCGATCATCGCCGGGCCGACGAAGCCGCCGAGATTGCCGATCGAATTGATGGTGGCGATGCCGGTGGCGGCCGCCGCGCCGGACAGGAAGGTCGTCGGCATGGTCCACAGCGGCGGCTTCGCGCAACTGATGCCGATATTCACGAGCGTCAGCGCAGCGATCAGCCCGACGACGCTATTGGCGAGCGCCGCGATCACGAGACCGATCGTCGCCGCGACGCAGGCCAGCACGACGTGCCAGGTGCGCTCGCCGGTGCGGTCGGAGTGGCGCGACCAGAACACCATCGCGATCACCGAGATGACGGGCGGAATCGCGTTGAGCAGGCCGACTGTCATTGACGCAACGCCCAGTTGCTTGATGATCTGCGGCGCCCAGATGCCGAGCGTGTACAGGCCGGCCGACGTGCCGAAGTAGATCAGCGACAGCGCGAGGACACGCGGATTCGCGAGGCCGCTGATGATGCCGTGCTTGCCGCCGGTGGCCCGGTTGGCGGTTTCGGTGTTCATCACGTTGACGAGCCACGCGCGTTCGTCGTCCTTGAGCCACTTGGCCTTTTCGGGTTTGTCCGTCATGTAGAAGAACACGACGACCCCGAGAATGAGCGCGGGCACGGCTTCGAGAACGAACATCCATTGCCAGCCGCGCAGTCCCATCACGCCGTTCATTTCGAGCAACGCGGCGGAAAGCGGCGAGCCGAGCGCGGTCGAGATCGGCGCGGCGGCCATGAAGAGCGCCACCACGCCCGCTCGGTGCCGCGCCGGGAACCAGTAGCTGAGATACAGGATGATGCCGGGGAAGAATCCGGCCTCCGCCGCGCCGAGCAGAAAGCGCACGACATAGAAGCTGGTCGGTCCCGTGACGAAGGCCATTGTCGCGGAAATGATGCCCCACGTGACCATCACGCGGGCAATCCACATGCGCGCGCCGACCTTGTGCAGGATGATGTTGGAGGGCACTTCGAACAGAAAGTAGCCCCAGAAGAAGATGCCGGCGCCGAAGCCGAGAATCGAGGCGGTGAAGCCCAGATCCGTTTTCATCGTGAGGGACGCGAAGCCGATGTTGACCCGGTCGATGTAAGCGATGAAGTACAGCAGCATGATGAACGGCACGATGCGCCAGCTCACCTTGCGCAAGGTGCGTTTTTCCAGATCCTTGTCCATGGAATGTCTCCTTTTTCCGATGACCTATGGATGTCAGCCGTCTTGTGCGGCTTCGTTCTAGCCTGGAATGAAGGTTAAAACCGATGGAAACACGTATGAATCGATCTAAACTTAATTCATCATTGCAAAAAATTCACGAATGAGCATGGACTCGGAGTTGAGCTTCTTCTGCCTGCTGGTGAAGCAGGGCAGCCTCGCGTCGACGGCGCGGGAGCTGAATCTGACGCCGCCGGCGGTGTCGCGGCGGCTTTCGGCGCTGGAAGACCGCCTGGGCGTGCGCCTGCTGAACCGGACGACGCGGCGCATCAGCCTGACGAGCGAGGGCGAGGTCTATTTCGCCAATGCCCAGCGCATCCTGAGCGACATCGACGACATGGAACGGCTCGTGTCGAGCAGCCGCGCCGCGCCGAAAGGCCTGCTGCGGGTCAACGCGCCGCTGGGATTCGGGCGTTCCTACATCGGACCGGCGATTTCGGTGTTCAGTCAGGACTTTCCCGATGTCGAAGTGCAATTGCATCTCACCGACCGGCCCGTGAGCCTGCCGGATGACAGCATCGATGTGTCCGTGCGTTTCGGCGAGATGCCGGACTCGCGCCTGATCGCCAAGAAAATCGCTTCGAATCGGCGGCTGCTGGTTTCTTCGCCCGGCTACTTGCGTGCTGCCGGCGCACCGGCTCATCCGCACGATCTGACGCAGCATCAGTGCATCGTGCTGCGGCAGAATGATGCCGCCTACGGCAACTGGCGATTGAGCCGCGGCGGGCGCACCGAGACCATCAAGGTGCACGGCAAGCTGAGCACGAACGATGGCGAAGTGGCGCTCAACTGGGCGCTCGAAGGCCACGGCATTCTGATGCGGGCCGAATGGGACATCGCCAAGTATCTTCGCAGCGGCCGGCTGGTGCAGGTGCTGACCGACTACGACACGCCGCCCGCCGATATCTACGCGGTCTATCCCGAGCGTCTCAATCTCTCCGCGAAGGTGGCGTGCTTCGTCGAGCATCTGCGCTCTTATCTGGGCCAGCATGCCGACGGCCCGTCGCCGGTCAGCTCCAACTGGTAGCGGACTTATTCGCTCTGGAGTTCGTGCGCGATGAAGTCGACGAACGCGCGAATCCGGTTCGACATCTGATGCCGCTGGGAATAGACCGCGAAGATATCGGCGTTCGGGGTTTCGTGATCGGGCAGCACGCGAACGAGCGAACCGTCTGCCAGATACGGCTTGAGGTCCCATTCGGCGCGCATCAGGATGCCGTGTCCTTCCAGCGCCCACTTCACCGCGATTTCACCGTCGTTGGTGGTGAGCGTGCCGTTGATCCGCACGGCCTCGGTCTTGCGCGACGTCCCACGGCCGGATGTCAGCCGCCACACGCCGTACGCTTCGTCGCCCTGCCGAATGCCGATGCAGTTGTGCCGCGCGAGATCGTGCGCGGTGAGCGGCATGCCGCGCGACGCGATATAGGCCGGCGCCGCGCACAAGAGCCGGCGGTTGCCGGCCAGCCGCCTCGCGACCACGCGCGTATCGGGCGGCTCGCCGAAACGGATGCAGACATCGAAGGCATCGTCGGTGAGGGGCGGCGGCGTCACCGACAACTGAAGCTGCACCGACACCTGCGGATAGTGCGCGACGAACTTCGATATCACCGGCGCGACGTGGCTGCGCCCGAAGCCGAGTGTCGCATTCACGCGCAGCAGGCCTTTCGGACTCTGCTTCGCGGAGCCGAGCATTTCCGACAGTTCATCGATCTCGTCGAGAATCCGGCGCGCATGTTCGAGATACAGTTCGCCTTCGGGCGTGAGCATCATCCGGCGCGTCGTGCGGTTGACGAGCGCCACGCCCGCGCGCGATTCCATCTGCGCGAGGCGCTTGCTGACGGCCGCCGCCGTGAGGCCCAGTTCCCGTGCCGCCGCGCTCAGGCTGCCAGCGGCGGACAGCGTCGAGAAGAAGCTCAGATCGGCCGGCTGGACGGTATCGGGCATCGTGGTCATTCGTGAATCGAAGTTGACGATGCATCGAGTTTAGCAGCCGTTCTTAATGCGTTTTCGGCAGTTGCATATCGTCAGAAATTGGATGGCCGCGCGCGCATGCGGCGTTAGCATGGGCATCCTTCATCACGGCCATTTCGCGTTCTTCGCGTCTCAAAGCGATGTCATCCAAACTTCCACGCTTCGGCGTCTGGGCGCTCGTGCACGGCAGCCGCGCCGCCTTGCAAGATCCCGCAGAACCCTACGACGCTTCCTGGGCACGCAACAAGGCGCTCGTGCTCGAAGCCGAGCGTCTCGGCTACGACTCGGTGCTCGTCGCTCAGCACACGGTCAATCCGCACGATCCGACGTTCGATCAGCTCGAAGCGTGGACGGCTTCGGCGGCGCTCGCGGCGCTCACGTCGCGCATCGAGATCATCGCGGCGATCAAGCCTTATCTCTATCACCCGGTCGTGCTCGCGAAGATGGCGCAGCAGATCGAGCACATCAGCGGCGGGCGCTTCGCGATCAATCTCGTGAACGCGTGGAATCGTCCGGAGCTGGAACGCGCCGGCATCGGCTTCGCGGAACACGACGAGCGCTATGCCTACGGCCGCGAATGGATCACGGTCGTCGACAAACTGCTGCGCGGCGAGACCGTGAATCATCGCGGCGACAATTTCCATATTGACGGCTATCGGCTGCTGCCGGCCGATCCGTTTCGCGCGCGTCCGCGTATTTACGTGGGCGGCGAGTCGGAGCCGGCGCGCGCGCTGGTGGCCGCGCACGGCGACACCTGGTTCATCAACGGCCAGCCGCCCGAGGACGTCGCACGCCTGATCGCCGATGTTTCCGCGCGTGCGCGCCCGGCTGGACTCGATGCGTTGCGCTTCGGCCTGTCGGCGTTCGTCATCGCGCGCGCGACGCAGGCGCAGGCCGACGCGCATCTCGATCACCTGTTCACGCTGGCCGAGCGGGACAAGCCGCTGCGCGAACGGCAAAAGGCCAATACCGATCCCGCCACGGTGATGCACCGGACCTTCGCGCGGTCGCCGCGCGTCGGGTCGAATGGCGGCACGGCGGCGGGACTCGTCGGCGACTACGATACGGTCGCGCGGCGCATCGCGGATTTTCATCGCTCGGGCATCGAACTCTTCATGCTGCAGTTTCAGCCGTTCGAAGCCGACATGCGCCTCTTCGCGGAAGAGGTCGCGCCGCGCGTGCGCCGTCTGCTGTCTGCTTGAACGTCGCGTGCGATCAGAAGAACGCGCCCGTGGGCGGAAGCTGTCCCGTGAGCGCGTTCTGTCCGAGCAGGCGCTCCTTGTAGAGCCGCGGGTTATGCGAGGCGATCACCTTGATGTTGCGCCAGTGCCGGTCCAGCGCGCCCACGCGCGAGACGACCGAGCCCGAGCCGAGATCGATCAGCCAGCTTGCGATCTGCGGCGCGAGATCGTCGATCACGACCTTGGCCTCCGCCGCCGCGAAGGTGGCGGCGAGCGTGGTGTCGTATTCGTCGGCGGTGGCGTATGCGTCCCATGCGCGCTGCAACGCGGCGACGGCGCGGTCTGCGCTCGCTTCGACGCTGGCCGCGTAGGCGCGGATGCGCCCAAGCAAGGCCTGCAACACGGGCTCGTCGGTGGGATGCGTGGCTTCGCCGTGATAGAAGTTCCGCCCGCGTGAGCGAAGGACTTCCACGGCATCCAGCGCGACGCGACGCGTAATGCCCGCGATGCAGTTGGTCAGATAGACCTGGTGAAAGGTGAAGCCCCACGGCGACGCGTCGCCGGAGCGCGGCGGGTCGATCGGATAGACATGCGCGGCGGGTACGGCGACAGCGCGGAACTCTGCGGTCCCCGAACCCGTCAGGCGCTGGCCGAAGCCCTGCCAGTCGTCGTTGTTGCCGACGCCCGGTCCGCGTTCCAGCACGTATTGCACGATGCTGCCCGCGCGGCTTTCCACCGCGACGCCGATGAATGCATCGTTATACAGATTACCCGTCGCATAGATCTTGTCGCCCGAGCCGACATACGCCTGCCGGATTTCGTCCCATTCGAGGCGGGTGAGAACCTTGCCGGGACGCGCGCCTGCCGCGACGACATCGGTTTCCGTGAAGCTCAAGCCCACGGTCTTCCGCTTGCCGGTCAGTTCGAGCACGTGTGCATGGAAAGGATGATCGCGCTGCCGGAGCGCCGCTTCGACCTGCCACAAGTGATTGCGAAACGCATGCGCGATGTTCGAATCCGCGGCCGCGACGTCGCGCGCCACGACGAAGAGTTCGGCAAGCGACGCGCCGTGTCCTCCTGCATCGGCAGGCAGACGCAGCGCGCCGAAGCCGAGCGCCTTGAGTTGCGCGATCTCTTCGTGTGGCAGCCGATGTTCGCGTTCGCGCGCCGCTGCGGTGGCCGCGATATCGGCGATGATCCCGGCGAAGCCGAGCTTCGCGGACAGCGGCGAGACCAGCCTCGCTCCGATGGTGTTCGTGTCGGTCATCGTCAAACCTTGATGCTGTAGTCCGCGACCTTGATGCGCGAATTGATGATCTTGCGTTCCGCGAGCCAGTCGGCCGCGCGCTGGAACTGGCCGAGAAACGCGGCGTCGTCGGCTTCGTGAAACTGGTTCACGCGCCGGAGGCCCGCCAGATAATCGCGCACCTGATCCGGATATTTGCCTTCCCGCTGCACGAGTTGCTCCGACTCGACGGAATGCGTCGACTGCCACGCGCCCTCGACGTAGTACGCGTCGATCACCGCGCGGATCAGCTCGGAGTTCTCTTCGGTGAACTTGCGGCGCGTTACGAGCGAGCTGTAGTCGATCAGGAAGTCGAGGTCGCGGCCTTCGACGAAGATGTCCTTCGCATCGTTCGAGAAGCGCGCGATGTCCACGCCCGGCGACCACATCGACCACGCGTCGACCTTGCCCTGCGCGAACGCGGGCGCGGCATCCGGCGGATTGAGATAGACGAACTGAACCTTATCCCGATCGATGCGGTGCTTCTCCAGCGCCGCGATGAGCAGGAATTCGCCCAGCCCTGAACGATTGACGGCGACCTTGCGGCCCGCCAGATCCGCGATCGAATTGATGCCGCTCGCTTTCTTCACGATGATCGACGTCGAGCGCGGCGAATAGATATCGAACGCATTGAAGACGATCGGCGAGCCGGCGAGCATCGCGGCCAGCGCGGGCGTGGTCGACCCCCAGAAGCCGAAGTCCGCGCTGCCGCCGACCACCGCCTGAATCGACGGCGCGTGGTTCGGGAACGGGCCGATCCATTCGACCCTGATGCCCTTCGCGGCGAGCGTTTTCTCGAATACGCCGCGCTGCTTCGCGATATCCGGCAGACTGCCGTAACCCCAGCCGATGCGCACGACATCGGTGTTGCGCGTCAGCTTGCGCGGCTCGGCTGCGCGAGCCGCAACGGGAAGAACAGCGCCGGCCAACAGGCCGCCCGCCGCGCGCAAAAGTTGGCGGCGGGTCAAAGAAGAATCGGTCATGCGGTCATGGTCCTTGTCGTTTTGTTCTGTACGCCCAGTGCTTCGAGCAGAATGGGCCGCAGTGTCTGCGGCGTGTGGTCTTTCGGTTGGAAGGAAGCGGCGATGTGTCCGGCGCGCATGACGAGAATCCTGTCGGCGAGCGTGAGCGCTTCATCGACGTCATGCGTCACGATCAGCACGCCCGGCTGGTGCAGCGCGACGAGTTCCTTGACGAGCCCGTGCATCTTGATGCGGGTGAGCGCGTCGAGCGCCGCGAACGGTTCGTCGAGCAGCAGCAACGCGGGATCGCGCACGAGCGCGCGCGCCAGCGCCACGCGCTGCGACTGACCGCCTGAGAGATTGCGCGGCCAGTCGTCTTCGCGTCCGGCGAGTCCGACTTCGGCCAATGCGCGTATCGCGCCCGCACGGCCGATCGTCGATTCATGGCCGAGCGCGACGTTGGCCCATAACGCCGCCCACGGCAGCAGCCGATGCTCCTGGAACACGACGGACGGGCGCTCGGGCGCGCGGATCGTGCCGGCGTCCGGCTGATCGAGCCCGGCCAGCGCGCGCAGCAGCGTGGTCTTGCCGCAGCCGCTTTCGCCGAGCAGCGCGACGAATTCGCCCTGGCGGATATCGAGGTCCAGCGCATCGATGACGACGCGGCTGCCGTAACGCCGTTTGAGACCGCGCACGGATACGGCGAGCGGCGGTTCGTCGTTGCGGACATGTGCGTTCGAATCGCGCGACACGGTGATGCTCTGATCCATCAGCGTGCTCCTTTGGCGTAGTTCGCGTGCCACGACAGCAAACGCGCTTCGAGCAGACGCACCAGCGTATCCGCCGCCACGCCGATGATCGCGTAGATGATCACGGTCAGCAGGATGACATTCGTGTTCAGGAATTCGCGCGCGTCCATCGCGAGGAAGCCGATGCCCTTGGTGGTCGCGAGCGTTTCGGCGATGACGAGCGCGAGCCACGCGTGGGCGAGGGCATAGCGCACGCCCGTGAGGATCGAGGGCATTGCGCCCGGCAGGATGATTCGCCGCACGATCGCGGTCCAGCCGAGCCCGACGACCTTGGCGAGTTCCATCAGCTTCGGATCGATCTGGCGAATGCCGAGCATCGTGTTGATGTAGATCGGAAACAGCACGGCGAGCGAAACCAGAAAGACCTTCGCGATCTCGCCCACGCCGAACCACACGATCACGAGTGGCAGCATCGCGAGAAACGGCACGGCGCGCACCATCTGGATCGAGCGGTCGAGCAGCGCCTGCGCGAGCGGCGAGAAGCCGACGAGAATCCCGAGCACGAGCCCGAGCGCGCCGCCGATCACGAAGCCCGCCGCGGCGCGCAACAGCGAAACGCCGAGGTGAACGAAGAGATCGCCGGTGCGGGCCATGTCGAAAGCGGTTTCGACGACACGGCTTGGCGCGGGCAACACTTGCGGCGCGATCAGCCCGAGGCGCGCGGCGGCTTCCCAGAGCAGAACGACCAGCGCGGGAACGACCCACGACAGCCATCGATAGAGCGCGGCCTTCGACAAACCGGATCGGCTCGGTGTCGAAGCGACATAGCGGGGTGGTGAGGAAGTCAGATCGGACATGTCGATTCCGGGTGGGGCATCGCGAAAGAGAGCTTGCTATTAGAGGCTGCCGGGCGTGGCCGTGACAAACGGTTTTTTATGCTTAGCTTTCCAGCTTCGGCGCCTCGATGGAGCGCGTTTCATATCGATATGAAACTTCATTCGTTAGCGCATGCACGGCCCTTGACTAGACTGAGACGCCTGTTCGCCGGCCCAGGCCGGCCTCACATTTCGCGCCCTCATGCCCCGACACCTGCACCTCAATCTCTTCGTTCACGGACGCGGTCATCACGAAGCCGGATGGCGTCATGCCGGCGCGACGCGTCAGGCGCTGACCGACATCGGCTATTTCCGCGATCTCGCCGTCAAGGCCGAACAAAGCCTGTTCGATTCGATCTTCTTCGCCGATGTGCTCGCGCTCGGCGACGGCGCGCGCTTCGTCGCGTCCGGCGCGCTGGAGCCGGTTACCACGCTTGCCGCGCTCTCACAGGCGACGAAGCGCATCGGGCTCATCGCGACGGCATCGACGACCTACACGGAGCCATTCAATCTCGCGCGCCAGTTCGCCTCGCTCGATCACATCTCGGGCGGGCGCGTGGGCTGGAACATCGTGACGTCGTGGTCGGGCGGCGCGGGGCCGAACTTCGGCTACGACGCGCAGATCGAGCACGCGCAACGCTATGCGCGCGCGCACGAATTTCTCGACGTCGTGAAGCAGTTGTGGGATAGCTGGGCCGACGACGCCATCATCGACGACCCGACGAGCGGCCGCTTTCTCGATCCCGCGCGGATGCGGCGCATCGGCTACGAAGGGCGTTTTCATCGCGTGGCGGGGCCGCTCAATCTGCCGCGTCCGCCGCAGGGGCATCCGGTATTGGTGCAGGCGGGTTCGTCGGAGGCGGGCAAGGCGTTCGCCGCGCGCCATGCCGAGGCCGTGTTCACCGCGCACCTGACGAAGGAATCGGCGCGCGCTTTCTATGCGGAGCTGAAGGCCGCCGCGATCGCGCAGGGCCGTTCGGCGGACGACATCGTGATCCTGCCCGGACTGAGCGCGGCGATCGGTTCCACCGACGCCGAAGCGAACGCGTTGCTCGACGAACTCGATTCACTCACCGATATCAGCGTCGGCCTCGGACGCCTGTCGGCCCGCTTCGGCGGATACGACTTCTCGACGCTGCCGCTCGACCAGCCGTTGTCCGTCGACGACTTTCCGGACCCGTCGACGGTGCAGGCCGCGCAAAGCCGCGCGGCGGTCATCACGCAACTCGTCGCGCGCGAGCGGCCGACCCTGCGCGTCCTGCTGAGACAGCTTGCGGCGGCGCGCGGCCACTTCACGCTGAGCGGCACGCCCGAGCGCATTGCCGACGTGATCGCCGACTGGGTCGAAAGCCGCGCCGCCGACGGCTTCAATCTGATGCCGCCTGTGCTGCCCGCGCAGTTCGAGGTGTTCGCGGAACATGTCGTGCCGATCCTGCAAAAGCGTGGCCTGTTCCGGCGCGAATACGAACACGACACGTTGCGCGGTCACTACGGCCTCGCGCGCCCGTCCAATCCTTATTTCCAACGCTGATGCTCAGACATGTGTTGAAACCGCTGGCGATCGTCGCCGGCTGCCTTGCGCTGGCTTCGGCCGCATTTGCCGACGAAGGCTATCCGGAGCAGGTGCGTATCGGCATCCAGAAGGGCGACGGGCTCGTCGCGTTGCGCGCTTCGGGCCGGCTGGAAAAAGCGCTCGCCGCGCATCACGTAAAGGTCTCGTGGCACGAGTTCGTGTATGGCGCGCCGCTCGTCGAAGCGATCAATGCGGGCGACATCGATCTCGGCACCGTCGGCTCGACGCCGCCGATCATGGCGCAGGCGGGCGCGGCGCCGTCGGTGGTGTACGTGGCGTCCGCGCCGAAGCTCAGCGCGAGCTATGGCATCGTCGTGCCGAAGGATTCGCCGGTCAGGGACATACGCGATCTCAGGGGCAGGAAGATCGCGTTCGCGAAGGGCTCGCAAGGGCATCTCTTCGTGCTGAAGGCGATGCAGGACGCGGGCATGAATCCCGATGACGCGCAGTTCACCTACCTGTCCTATGGCGATGCGCGTTCGGCGTTCGAGCGCGGTTTCGTCGATGCGTGGGCGGTGCCCGATCCGCGTTACGCCGACACCGAGTTGACCACCGGCGCGCGCACGATTCTCACCATCGGCAAACTGTCGGTGCCGCAGTACGGGTTCTATATTTCGACGCGTAGCTTCGCGCAACGATACCCCGCCGCGTTGCGTTTGATCTTCGACGAACTCGCCGCGCAGAACGCCGACAGTCTCGCGCATCCCGAAGACACCGCGCGCTTTCTCGCCAGCAACACTGGCGTGCCGCTGAACGTCTGGAGCCGCGCGATTGCGCGGCTCGAATGGGGCGTGAGCTATCCGATTCCCGATGAGGTCATCAGGGCGCAACAGGACTCCGCCGATCTCGCCTGGCGCGACAAGGTGATTCCGCGCCATATCGATGTGCGTGATGCGGTGGTGCAGATCAGGTGATGCCACTTACACCTGCCCCAACACCCCCAGCCACGCCTGCCCGATAGCCTCATGACTCGCATCCGCGTTCGGCGGATGAAACGCACCCGCGCGGACATCGCGATAAAGCCGCTGGCGGCGCGACGACGGGTTGCAGGACGGCACTCATCGTAGGTCTCCTTCACGCAAGAGCGGAAAAATATTTTTCGTCCGGCACGACGCCGGTCGCGATGAAGATGCGATTGGTATGGTTGAACCACGACGCCGTTTCGATGGCTTCGAGAATGTCGGCGTCGGAGAGGCCGAGCGCGCGGAGCCGGTCGAGGTCTTGCGCGGTAATCTCGCGCGGAGTCGTCGTGATGGTTTCGGCGATCTGCGCGAGCGCGAACTGGCGCGGCGACAGATCCGCGAGGTGATAATCTAGCGCGATGCGGCGTGCCTTCACGCGATCGTCGAGCGCCGCGCCGAGCGCATGCGCGTGATGGATCGTGCACAGACCGCAGCCGTTGGTGCGCGACACGATCACCGCGATCAGCTCGCGCTCCTCGATCGGCAGGCGGCCGCCCGTCGCGCTGAAAAGCCCTTCGAAATACTGCGCGAAGCGTCGCGCCGTGTCCGGATTCAGCGCGAGCGCTCGAATCCAGTTGTCGTTGCCATGACGATCGACGAGCTCGCGGATGTCAACGCCCAGCGCATCGTGTTCGGGCACGTCGAGACGGCCGATGACTTGCGCATCGGCGTGAAGGACTTCTGCCATGTCGCGTTCCTCGCGAAGGAGAGTGCGAGCCATTATGCGCAGCGAGCGCGAGCGCGATCCAATATCGATTTGCGATTTGCTATCCAGCCGGTGCGCTCGCATTTGCTTATGAAAAATCAGCCATACGAAGCATCGGGAGGTGCGCTACCTTGAGCGCTTCACGACCAGCGCAGGAGTCTATTCCGATGTCTACGCTCGCCCTCGCCGAATCCCTGAACGCATCCGATGACATTGCCGACCGCGAGCCCGTTTCGCGCTTCGGCGTGCCCGAGGAAACGCGACTGCCGCCGCACGTCGCGGAGATCTATGCGAAGTTCCGCCGGCAATACGGCTTCGTGCCGAACTGGCTCGCGGCGCTCGCGATCAATCCTGATACGGCGTATCGGCTCGTCACGTTCTACGAGCATCTGTTCGATCCGCATCGCAGCCATCTGACGGCGGCGGAGCGCGAACTGATCGCGGTGGTGACGTCGGCGGCGAATAATTGCAGCTATTGCGTGTTCAATCACACGCAGGTGCTCGCGAAAGTGACCGGCGACACGGTGCGCGCGCAACGCATCGCGCAGGGCTTTCATCATGTGCGTCTGACGGCGAAGGAGGCCGCGCTCGCGGAACTGGCCGAACGCCTTACGCGCAATGCGTCGAGCGTGCGCGAGGAAGATTTACAGCGTCTGCGATCGATCGGCTTCACGTCGCAAGCCGTGACGGAAGTGCTCGAAGTCTCGGCGTTTTTCAACTACGCGAACCGCCTGACGATCGCGCTGAACGTCGTGCCCGACGATCGCTTCTTCTCCGGGCGCGATCTGGGCGCGTGATATGGGGATCGCCAGACTCTGGCGATCCCGCTACTTGAAAGTTTCCGCGCGATCAGTCGTGCGTCACGGCCACGCGCGCATCCACCGCCTGCCACGCGTCCTGCCGATGCGCGCCGAACGCAAGCGCGAAGCTCGACGCCTGCTGTCCGACCGTGCGCAACTGCTCGAGGACTTTCGGGTCCGAGCACGTATCGGTCGTTTCGAAGCGCGTCTCCAGCGTGTTGACGGCGGCGCCGAACGGCGTCGGCCAGCCGCGCAACGCGTGCACGATCGAGCGCAGCGATGTCAGCACCGTGCCCGCCGCCTGCCAGCCGTAAGCCGTGACGATGCTGCCGACCGCGCGGCCATCGAGATACGGACGCCCGTCGAGCCGCAGTTCTTCGAGCGTATCGAGCGCATTCTTGACGAGCCCCGAAATGCCGCCGTGATAACCGGGCGTCGCGATGATGAGCGCGTCCGCCGCGCGCACCGCTTCGATGAGTTCGTGCTGTTCGTCGGTCAGTTCGCGCGTCTCGGGCGCGTAATGCGGGAGGCTGTGAAGGAACGCGCCGCCGAACAACTGCACGCGCGCGCCGGAATCCTGTGCGCCTTTCAGCGCGAGCGCCAACGCGCGTTCTGTCGATGAGGCGGGCCGCGTCGTGCCGCCAATGCCGACCACGAAAGGCCGGCGCGAAGATTCAGTTCGGGACAAGTTCGATGCTCCGGCAAGGGGACGGCGCGAGCCGTCGGATGGAGCATCATAGCCAGCGGCCGGGCGTGCCGGAACGCATCATTTTCGCTAACGATATACGCGATTCAGCAAGCGCTTACCCGTGCAGTTTCCCCTGCCTGCGTGCGCGCGGATGCTCGGCGGAGCGTCGCGCGCCGGAAACGCGCGAGGCTCGCGGCACGAAAATGTCGAACATCGCCAGCAGCGACAGCGAAACGACAGCCAGGAACGCCATCGTGCCAAGGAATTCGAGCAGGAACATGTTCACCTCATCCGGTCGGAAACGCGTTATGTGCGTGCATCTGCTGACCATCAGTGTGCAGGCGGCGACGCCCGGCCGATGCCGCGAGAAGCCGTCGCAACAGGCGTCTGTTCGACGTATCGTCCGCCGCGTCGATTACATCGGATGTAATTGGCGCGAGCACCGGGCGCTTCTACTCTTGGGCTGTCGCGTCGCCATTCCGGCGGCGCCCACCTCCAAGGACTTACCATGTCGAGCTTTCCTGTTCATACGATCGATTCCGCGCCCGCGCAATCCCGGCCGGCGCTCCGGCAACTGCAGCAGGCATTGGGCCTGATCCCGAATGTCGCGGGCACGATGGCTGCGTCGCCGGTGCTGATCGACGCTTTCGTCGGCGTGTTCCAGCGCGTGCACGCGAGCAGCCTTACCGAGCCGCAGATTCAGACGCTCCTGCTGACCAACGCCGTCACGAACGCCAGCGAATGGCCGGTCGCGTTTCACACGGCACTTGCACTGAAACAGGGCATTTCTCCCGCCGATGTCGACGCGATCCGCCGAGGCGCGCTGCCCGACGACGCCGGACTGGCCGCGCTGTCGGCACTGGCGGGCGCGCTGATCGGGCAGCGCGGGCGCGTCGCGGAGCCGGATCAGCGGCGCTTTCTGGAAGCGGGCTTCGACGCCGCGCAAATACTCGAGGTCATCGCGGTCGTTGCCGCATCGACAATCACGAACTATGCCAGCAGCGTGACCCGGCCGCCGCTCGAAGCGCAGTTCGAAGTGTTCGCCTGGCATGCGCCGGCAGCCTGAGCGTGCTCCATTCATCCACCCCGATCCGGAAGATCCGATGAACGCCATGCGTCCCGATTCGAATGCGCCGCCTGTCGAACTGGGTGATTTGCTGCGCTACTGGCGCGACGTGCGCGGCGTGAGTCAGCTCGATCTGTCGCTGGAGGCGGGCGTTTCGCAACGGCAGATCAGCTTTATCGAAAGCGGGCGCAGCGTGCCGGGCCGTGACACGCTGCTCACGCTCGCGCAAACCCTCGATGTGCCGCTGCGCGAGCGCAACGCGCTGCTGCTCGCGGCGGGCTACGCGCCCGTGTATTCAGAAGCGCCGTGGAATGCGCAGGAGATGCATGGCGTGATCCGCGCGCTCGAACGGGTCGTTCGGCAGCACGATCCGTTTCCGGCGATCGTGATGGATCGCCACTGGAACGTGCTGATGACCAATGACGCCGCGCCGCGCTTCTTCGACTGTTTCATCGACATGGCCGCGCGCGAAGGTCCGCGCAACATGCTTCATCTGATCTTCGATCCGCAGGGGATGCGGCCGTTCGTGGCCGATTGGGACATCGTTTCGCGGAGCCTGTTACAGCGGGTGTATCGGGAATCGGTCGGGCATGTGGTCGACGCCGGCACCGGGCGTCTGCTCGACGAACTGCTCGCTTATCCCGACGTGCCGCGCGACTGGAAAACGCAACATGGGCGCCCGGCGGCGCCCACGATGCCTGTCATACCGATTGGTTTTCTCAGCGAGGGCGTCGTGCTTCGATATTTCTCGATGGTCACGACCGTCGGCGCGCCGCAGAACGTCGCGGCACAGGAACTCCGTCTCGAATGCATGTTTCCCGCCGATGACGAAACCGAAGCACGCCACCGGCAGTTGCTTGCCGCGCATTCGAAGCAAGCCTGATGCTTAGTTGACCTTGCCCAGATCACGCAGACGCTTGCCTGCCATCAGATCGCTGCCCAGCTTTTCGAGCGAGACACCGCGCGTCTCGGGCACGTAGAAGAACACGACGACGCCGAAGATGACGTTGAGGATGGCATACAGCACGAAGGTGTTCGCTTCGCCGACCGTGGACAGCAGGCTGAGGAACGTCGCCGCGACGGCCATGTTGGCGACCCAGTTGACCAGCGTCGAGACGGCGATGCCGAAGTCGCGGCCCAGCTGGGGCTGAATCTCCGAGCAGAGAATCCAGACCAGCGGCCCGGCGGACATCGCGAAGCCCGCGATGAAGAGCAGCAGCGATCCGACCGCGAAAACCTGCGCCGTCAGACCCGCCACACCGGCATGCATGAGAAACCCGAGCGAGCACATGCCGACTGCCATGACGGCGCATCCCGCGTAGAGAATCGGCTTGCGGCCCCAGCGGTCGACGAACGCGATCGCGCCGAACGTAGCCAGCACGTTGACGAGACCGACGATGACCGTCGCCCACAATTGCTGCTCGTGTGTAGCGAAGCCGGCCAGTTCGAAGATGCGCGGTGCGTAGTACATCACGACGTTGATGCCGGTGAGCTGCTGGAAAATCTGCAGCACGACGCCCAGCAGCACCGAGCGACGAAAGTTGGAGTTCTTGCGCAGCAGGCTCCATCCCTGCTGGGGCCGCGTGTTGTCCTCGTTGACCTGGTCGAGTTCGGCCTGCACGTCGGCCGGATTGGCGTAGAGGCGCTGCAGCACGGCGCGCGCTTCCGCGCCGCGGTTGCGCTGAAGCAGCCAGCGGGGGCTGTCGGGAAGGGCGAGCACGCCGACCAGGAAGAACGCGGCGGGGATGGCGATCACGCCGAGCATCCAGCGCCAGTCGGCCACGTAGGACAGGCCGATGTTGGACAGGAAGGCCGCGAGAATCCCGACCGTGATCATCAGTTGATAGGTGGAGATCATGGCGCCGCGCACCTGCCGTGGCGCCACTTCAGAAAGGTACAGCGGCGCCGTGAACGAAGCCATGCCGACCGCAAGCCCGAGCACCAGGCGCGCGCCGATCAGATGCTCGGGACTTCCCGCGAACCCCGACCAGAGCGACCCGACGATAAAAAGCACCGCCGCCAGCACCAGCGAATGGCGGCGTCCGAGGCGCCACGACAGCCAGCCGGCCCCCAATGCGCCGACCGCCGCGCCGACCATCATCGAACTGACGATCCATTCCTGCGCGCGGTCGTTCAGCACGAAATGTTTCGCGATGAAGGGCAGCGCGCCCGAAATCACGCCGATGTCGAGGCCGAACAGCAGGCCGGCGAGCGCCGCCATGAGGCAGACGAAAAGACCGAAGCGCTTCGATCTCGGATGTGCAGGAACATTGCTGTCAGCGATAGTGCTCATTTGAGGCGTCTCCAGGTTGCTTTTCGAATCGATCATCACGACCACGCATCCATGATCGGACATGAGAATTAGCGCTGGATGAGGGCACTTTGAAAGCTTCGCTTCAATCGTTCGACGCGCGGAGTGTAGCGTGTTGCGTAATCGATTGCATCTTTAAAAGGATGACTGAGCGTTTGGGCTTTCGGCTTACCATATTCGACGGGGGCAACCTGGGAGCGCGCGATGTGGACACGAAATCCGAACCGGGGACGGCGCGATTTTCTTCGCAAGGCTGGGGCGGTGCCATCGACTTTGCTGCTGCTGTCGCTGGCCGATAAGGTTTCAGCGACACCCGCCTGCGCCGACGAACACGAACCCACGCGTCGGCAGACGCCCGGGCCGTTCTTTCTGCCGGACTCGCCGCAACGGACATCGCTGCTCGAACCGGGCATCGGCGGAACGAAGATCGTCCTGAGCGGACGGGTGTGGTCGTCGCGGTGCAAGGTGGTGCCCGGCGCCTTGCTCGATTTCTGGCACGCCGACGACCACGGGGAATACGACATCGATGGCTTCCGGCTGCGCGGCCATCAATTCTCGGACAGCGAAGGGCGCTACCGGCTCGAAACCATCGTGCCGGGTGGGTATCCGGGCCGCACGCGGCATTTCCATGTGACCTTGCGTCCGCCGCGTGGATCGGCGCTTACCACGCAGCTCTACTTTCCCGGCGAGCAGGGCAATGCGCGCGATTCGCTGTTCGATCGCCGGTTGCTGATGACGATCGAGGACGGCGGCGACCGGAAGTCGGCCCGCTTCGACTTCGTGCTTGACGTTGCATAGCGCGACCGCCGCTCCGTCAAGCCGCGGTCTGACTCGATTCCAGCGCCACGGCCTGATTATCCGCGCTGATCGGAACGCCGGGCGCGTTGCTGATCCATCGTCCGATTCGCCGTGTCGGGCGGATGATGGCTGCCCAACGCGCCTTTGACGAGGGTTCAGATCGACACCGTTTCGTCCTGCGACAGTGGCGTGCGGCGGCGCCACAGGTCGGTCAGGCATGGATCGACTTGATCCATCCTGCGATCACCACGAGACCCAGCGCGGCCATGGCCACTTTGTGCGCTACGGAAAGCTCGCGCCGCGGATCGGCACGGCGAACCTTGCTGACGACAGCTCCCGTCATCGCGCCCGGCAGCGACGCCAGCGAGGCCACGCAGAGATACAGCAGAACCGATGTCAGACACGATTCCAGCGTCGATTGCGCGTTCAGCTCGATGGTCACCAGCGCGCCGACGCTCATCACGATACCCGCGACCGAACCTGCGCACAGGCCGTAGAGCGCATTGAACGCGCCGGGACGCGACGCCGCGATGAACGCCGCCAGCGCCGCCGCGCACGCCACGGGAATGATGAGCGCGAATCCGCTGCTGCCCGCGCGCTCCGCAATGCGCAGGAGCGCGGCGAATGGCGCATAGACCACCGCGTCGATGCCGTCCGGCAAAAGCTTGCGAAATCTGAGCAGTTCGATCCAGAGACAAAACACCAGCCCGGCGGCGACGCCTGTCGACCACGCGCGCATCGGACGGAACTCGACGTGACGCAGAGCGCTTGCGGCGTGCGGTCCCGCATCGAGAAACACCCAGCCGGCTACGGCGCGTGTGCGGCGCGTGCGCCCGAACCATCGCGAAGACCAGGGAAAGAGCCATGCCGCAAGCGCCCCGACGACCATCGGCGGTGCGATCATGACGAGCGACGTGTAGAACGTATTGTGAGGTCCGAGCGAGACGAGTGAGGCGGACACGAACGTGCCCCACGCGAACATCGTCGCGACGCCCGCGACGGCGATGCCGCCCGTCAGCATCAGCACCGGCAGGGGCGAGCGGCTTTTCACGGTCACCTCGACCCACGCGGCGGCCGCGCGCGCGATCCAGTCGCAGAACAGCCAGCAGCCGATGATCGCGAACACGAACGCGATGATGTGAATTTCGAACATCGTCATCGCGTTGTCGGCGGGAATGTGCGGCGTCGACGCTCCGCCCCAGAGAAACTCCACGCCCAGCAGGATCTGATTCAAAAAGTATCCGAGCGCGAAGAGCGCGCCGGCGGCGGCCGTGCCCTTCACGGGATCGCGGCCGTTCAGCACGGCCGCGTAGGCGCCGCGCCAGATTCCGGTGCTGAGCGCGCCGATCGCGAAGATCATCACGACGAGCGGCGTGACCAGCGTCACGACAAACGACATGCGCGCGACCGCCGCCGTGGAACCCGCCGGAACGAAGCCAATCAGAAAGCCGTTTGCCGTATCGATGACGACGCCGGCCGCAAAGCCGATGGCGAGCGCATCCCACTTGCCGAGGCGAAAGAGCGGCGTGGTGTCGACGAGCACCGCGCGGCGCGTTTCGCCACGCGGATGCAGGCTCAGGTATGCGCCCGGTCCGTGTGCCGGCGCGGCGTTCATGCGCGCGAGGACGCGATCGACCTGGGCAGGCGAGCCGTCCCATTGGGATGCCTGAACATCCGCATAGAACTCGCGAACGCGCAGCACCGACGCGCCAGAGAGCAGCACGAGCGCGCTCCATAGGGCGGCTTCCGCGAGCAGAAAGATGTATTCATGCCACGCGCGCTCGGTCAGCGCGATGACCCCGAGCAACGGCACCACGCTCACGATGACGAACGCGAGACACGCAGAGATCGTCATGAACGTCTTGTCGATGTCGCGGTTGCGGATGTGCGCCAGCTCGTGGAGGATGATCGCGCGAAAGGCGGCTGGGTCGGCGTAGAAATAATGCGCCACGAAGTATCCGCTGAGCGCGACGTAATGGTTGCGACGGCGTCCGAACGTCACCGGCAGACCGCTCGCGAGCGGATTCCATACGAAGGCGGGCGCCCGGCTCAGTTGCGCTTCCTGACACAGGCTGGTGAGCGCATCGAGGAGGCCGGGCGGATCGTCCTTGTGGATCGGCGTGAGATGCTGCGTCTTTCGCTTCCAGAGGGGAAAGAGCCAGTAGAACACGGCTCCGAGCGCGAGCGTGACGACGATCCCGATGATCTTCCAGGTCGATTGCGGCCTGAGCATCGCCATGCAGCTTGCCACCTGCGGGGCGAATTGCGCGCGTATTTCTGACGATGACAGCACATCCTGGGTGCGCAGGCTGGGATCGAATACGCCCGTGACCATGCTCGACGCGCAAGCCGTCAGCGCATCTCTTCCTTCGAGATGGATGCTTTCCCAGAAGTGCCCATAGAACTGGCTGCTGACGCAGACGATCAGAACGATCAGCAGATCGAACCGAAGGGAGATGTCGGACGGAAAGGGCAACGGATTGAGCCGCGACGCACGCAGTCCCGAGGCGGCATGGTCCGACACGATGTCTTCACTCTTTCGGAAGGACCAATTGCGCGACGACCGCATCGGCGAGCCGCTGCGCCTGGACGGATTCAAGACGCAGGCGTTTGCCGGCGGCGATCACGTGCTGATGGACGTCGCCCAACTGCTCGCGGGTCAGGACGGATGCGGCATCCGCGCTGGCGTTGGTATCGGCTTCGCCGCGCCGGAACATCTTTCTGACGCGTATCGATACTTCTTCGCCGACCGCGGTTTCCGTCGCCTTGAGCGCGATGCCGCCCAGTATCGGCATGATTTCGGAGACGACCTGAAGGATCAGCGGCGTAAACAGGATCGAGAACGCCTCGGTGCCGAAGCCAAGCGCGGCATCGCGGTTTTTCGAGGCTTTCATCGCGGCGGCGGGATCGGCGAACCACGCCGCGCTGATGGTAGTGAATAGCGGAAGCTCCTGAGGTGCGAGCTGCGTCAGGACATCGCGGGAGAAGTCCCGGATCAGCGTGTGTTCAGCGGCATTGTCCATGAGCCGTCTCCGACTGCGGAACGCGTGGTGTCGGCTTGAAAGTTAGGTTTCGGTTTCGTCGATGTCAAAGGGAATTGGCCGGGATAACGGATTGGGTGGGGGGATTGGCTGAATGGGAAAGACGCGCATCGGTTGGAAGACGTGGCATCGCAACTAACCGTCTTAGTTTGCAACGCCAGTAAATGGCGCACGACGTCATCGGCGAGCAGAAAGCCGCCAATATCAACCTTCCCGCGCGACCACAAAATGCATCACATCCGTGCGCGCCTCATCGAACCCAGCCTCGCAATAAGCCAGATACAGCCGCCAGACGCGCACAAACGATTCATCGAACCCCATCGCGCGGACCGCGTCAGCGCGCGCCTCGAACGCATCGCGCCAATACCGCAGCGTGCGCGCATAGTCCGCGCCGAACGAAAGCGTCGAGCGCGCCGCAAGTCCCGCGCGCCGTGCCGCGCGCGCGAAGCGCTCCGGGCTCGGCAGCATGCCGCCCGGAAAAATCGCCTCGCGAATGAAATCGCTCGACGCGCGATACGCGGGAAAGCGTGCATCGTCGATGGTGATCGACTGCACCAGCGCCTTCGCGTCCGGCCCGAGACAGCGTTTGAGCGTACGGAAAAACATCGGCCAGAACGCCTCGCCGACCGCCTCGAACATTTCGATCGCCACGACCGCGTCGTACTGGCCGCGCAGATCGCGATAGTCACGCAACTCGATATCGACCAATTCATTCAGTCCTTCACGCGCGATGCGCTCGACGGCGAACGCGTGCTGCGCCGGCGATATCGTCACGCCATGCACGCGAATGCCGAGGCGCGCCGCGTGCCGCGCGAAGCCGCCCCAGCCGCAGCCGATTTCCAGCACGCGCATGCCCGCCGACAGCCCGAGCGTATCGACGATGCGCTGATACTTGCGATCCTGCGCGGCCTCGAGCGAGAGCGCATCGTCGCCATCGAACCATGCGCTCGAATAGGTCCACGTCGGATCGAGCCAGAGCGCGTAGAACGCATTGCCGATGTCGTAATGCGCGTGAATGTTGCGGCGGCTGCCCGCGCGCGTGTTCAGCCGCAATCGATGACGCAGGTTGTGCCAGCACTGCGCGACAACCCCGCCCGCGACAGTGCGCGCCAGCGCCGCCTCGTTGCGGATCGCGAGCCGCAGCAGGGCGCATGGATCGGGTGTGTCGAGCCACTGTTCACGATACGCCTGCGCAAAACCGATATCGCCCGCGCGCAGGATCGCACGGCACGCGCGCCAGTCGTGAATGGCGAGACGCGCGGCGGGCTGCATGAGCGGATCGCCGAACACGTAGCGGTCGCCGTCCGGCGTAATGAGCACGAGATGCCCGACGCGAATGCGACGCAGAAGACCGAAAAAAATCCGCGCGGACAGCGGCATGGCCGCTTGCGCGGAAAAGGACCGCAGCAAGTTCATGTTCGAGCCTTGTGTTTCGTTTCCTTGGTACCGGATGACTGCTTGCCGTGGAAAGGCACGCGCTTCATCCACAGCCTCAGCGCCTGCCAGTGAATCCGCACGATGACGCTCGCGGCGAACCACGGCTCGCGCAACAGCGTGCGCCATACGATCGCGCCAGTAAGCGGCCGCGCGGCGAGACTGATCGCGGTGCGGATCACGAGCCCGTCGCGGTCGCGATAGTCGATCGACACCGACAGGCGCTCGCCATGACGTCGCACGCGAAAGGCGTAATCGCCGACGACCTCGCAAAAAGGGGATACGTGCAGCGTCTTGCGGCAGACGAGCACGGTGTCATCGGCGATCGGCGCGTGGTCCTTCGCGCTCAGCAGATAACCGCGATGCTCGCCGAAGGTATTGCGCACATCGGCGTAAAGCGCCCGCAACGCGCCCGCGCGATCGTGACAGAACCAGAAGCTCACGGGATTGAACGCGTAGCCGAACACGCGCGGAATCGTCAGCAGATGGATTTCGCCATCGGCGGGAATGCGCGCTTCGGCGAGACACGCGCGCATCCAGAGATCGAGATCGCAGTCGTCGCGCGCACCGTAATCGCGCCTGAAAAGCGCGAGCGGCCGAACGCGGTCGATGCCAAACCACGCGCAACGCAGCGCATCGAGTTGCGCGACATCGCAATAGACATAGCGCACCGGATAATCGAATCGATGCCGCGCCGGACGCAATCGCTCGTGCGTCACGCGGCCTGTCAGCCATTGCGCCGTTCTCATGGCGTGGCCCAGGCCGGCTGCACGCCGAAGTCGCGCGCGACGCGCAGCGCCGATTTCAGGCCGTCCTCGTGAAAGCCATAACCCGTCCATGCGCCCGCGTGCCACGTGCGGCGCGTGCCCTGGATATGGGGCAGACGCGTCTGCGCGTCGATGGCGGCGAGATCGAAGAGCGGATGTTCGTACTCGTAGCGGCCGAGCTGCGTGCCGGGCGCGGGTTCATCGACGGGATTGAGCGTCACGACGACGGGAGTCGTAAAAGGCAAGGGCTGAAGCTGGTTGAGCAGATAGCTCACGCACACCGGCACGGCTTGCCCGCGCGCAAGTCCCGAGCGCGCGCCGATGTAGTTCCACGCCGACCACACGCGGCGACGGCGCGGCAGCAGCGCGCAATCCGTGTGCAGCACCGCGAGGTTGCGCTGATAACGCACGGCGCCGAGCAGGGCGCGTTCGTCCGGCGACGCATCGTCGAGCAGGCGAAGGCTGGTCGGCGCGTGCGTGGCGAGCACGACGGCATCGAAGCGCTCGGGGCCGGCAGCGTCGGTCATCACGATGACGCCGTCGTCGTCGCGGCGCACGCCTCGCACGGGCGTGTGCGTGCGCACGTCGTCGAGCGTGGCCGCGATGCGCCGCACATATTCGCGCGCCCCGCCCACGACCGTTCTCCACGGCGGGCGCTGGTTCACCTGCAACAGCGCATGATTGAGGCAGAAGCGCAGGAAGGTCGCGGCGGGAAAGCGCAGGATGTCATGCGCGGCGCTGGACCAGATCGCCGCGGCCATCGGCAAAAGATAGTGCTGCTGAAACGGCGCACCGTAACCGCCTTCGACGAGCAGTTCGCCGACCGAACAGCGATTCGCGCTCACACGCTCCAGATGCCTGTGCGCCGACGCATTGAAACGCATGATATCGCGCAACATGCCGAGAAACGCCGGCGAAAAGAGATTGCGCCGCTGCGCGAAGACGGTGTTGAGATTCGAGCCCGCCCATTCGAAACGTCCGCCGTCGAGCGACACGGAGAACGACATCTCGCTGCGATGCGTGGCGACGCCGAGTTCGTCGAAGAGAGCGATGAGGTTGGGATACGTACGCTCGTTGAAGACGAGAAAACCTGTATCGACCGGATGGTGCATGCCATCGAGCGCGACATCGACGGTATGCGTGTGACCGCCGAGATAATCGGCCGCTTCGAACAGCGTGACGCGATGCGCGCGCGCGAGCAGATACGCGCTCGCGAGACCGGCGATTCCCGCGCCGATCACCGCGATGCGCTGACTTCCTCCTCGATTCGATACGTTCATTGCCGGGTGGTCTCCTCGCGCCAGAAGGTCTCCTCGCGCCGCTTGGACGTGGTCGTTTCTACAGATACGAAAGACACGTGCGCGCGGATGCACGCGCGTGGGCGCTTCGTCACTCGCGCTGGCCGGGACTCTGAAAACCTGCCTGGCCGATTTGTTCGGGCGATTGCGGCACGCGCCGGAAACGCGCGGTGTCGTAGCCCATCGCGTCAAGGCGTGCGATGAGCGAGCGATAAACTTCGTCGCTCATCGTCGGCTCGCGCGAGAAGATCCAGCCGAGCTTCTTGTTCGGGTAACCGAGGATCGTGTAGCGATAGTCGGGATCGACGTAGAGCGTGAGCTGCGTCACACGAATCGGCCAGAACGGCTGCACGCTCCACTCGCCGCCGTTGCTGCCGGGCTTGACGGTATCGATGAAGTGATAGGTCGTTTCTTCCTGCGCGAAGCCGTTCTTGTGGCCGTGAAAGATATCGTCGATCCTGCCGTCCTGCCGCAGCGACCACTCGACGTGCGTGCCGACGTAATCACGCTCGGCGAAGTACGGAATGTTGGCGATCACGTACCAGCGCCCCATATAACGCGGAATGTCGACGGACACGGTTTCGAGCGGCTGCTGCGCGCGCGGATTGGGATTCGGCGGGCTCGAACAGGCTGCCACCGCCACGACGACGCCAGCCGCCAGCAACGCAACAACGATCGCGCGCTTCATGACGCCACCTTCATCGCACGCGGCTCGAACAGCATGTGCGCGACGCCCCATTCTCCGCCGCGCGCATAGCCGAACAGTTCGGCCACCGCCATGTAGAACATGCGCCAGCGCTGGAACCAGATCGCGGCGGCATCGCCGTAGACGTCGCGAAACATCGGCAGGACACGAGCGCGTGCGGCGTCGAGCGACGCGAGCCATTGATTCGCGGTGCGGGCGTAGTGCGTGCCGTTCACCCACCATTGGCGGGCGACGCGCAGATCGTCCTGGAAATGCAGCAACAATGACGCGGACGGCATCGTGCCGCCGGTAAAGAAGTAGCGGGACATCCAGTCGCCGCCATCGCGCGATGTGAAGTGATACGCAAGCGTCTTGTGCGCAAAGAGATGGACAAAAAGTCGTCCGTCGCTGGCGAGCCAGCGCGCGATTTTTGCGAGCAGCAGGCCGTAGTGCTTCATGTGCTCGAACATCTCGATCGACAGGATGCGGTCGAACGGTGCTTCGTCGCGCGCGAATTCGAAATCGACGATATCGCCCGTAACGACGCGCAGATTGCCGAGTCCGCGCTGCCGCGCCCGCGCTTCGATGAAGGCGCGTTGCCCGTGCGAATTGGATAGCGCGACGATCTGCGCGCGCGGATAGCGCGCGGCCAGCCACAACGCAAGCGAACCCCAGCCGCAACCGAGATCGAGGATGCGCTGGCCATCCGCGAGCTGCGCGCGATCCGCATAGCATTCGAGCATTGCCAGTTCGGCTTGCGCGAGAGTCTCGTCGCCGCGCGGATACAAGCCGCACGAATACTTGAGCAGCGGACCGAGATGGGCTTCGAAGAAGGCATCGGGCAATTCGTAATGCTGCGCGTTGGCGGCCTGCGTGTGGATCGCGATGGGGCTTGCGCGCAGTTCGGCGAGCAGGCGCTCGAAGGCTTGCGTGCGCAGTGCGTTGTCGTTCGCGTGCTCGTCGATGAGACGCTGGCGGATCAGCATGCACATGCCGGCGCGCACGAGCGCATCGGGCACGAGACCACGCTCGCAGGCGCGGATGATGCGGCTTTCGTCGAGCGCGGGCATGTCGGCGTGCGTGTCGCGGGCGGTGATGTTCATCGGCTCGTTCTCCCCGGGTTCACACAGGTTTTGCGCGGCCACGGAATCAGCGCGCTAGTCGTACGCATGTAGTCGCGATAACCGTCGCGCGTCTTCGCCAGATGCGCCTCCAGAATCGGAACACCCGACACCTTCAGCAGCAGCCATGCCATTACCACGGGCGGCGCCAGCGTGGCCCAGCCCCACGGCAGTTCGATCGACAGAACCGCATAAGCGGCCCAATGCACACATTCGAAGAAATAGTTCGGATGACGCGAATAGCGCCACCAGCCTTCGCGGCACACCTTGCCGCGCTGCGCGGGATCGGCGGCGAAGCGCTTCAGTTGACGGTCGGCGGCGGCTTCCCCGGCGACAGCGATGAGCCATATCGCGATGAACGCGGCGATGTTCAGCGGGCTCGCCGCCTCCGGCGCATACGCGGGCACGAGGAACGCGATGGCCAGCAACGCCGAAATGAGCGCCTGCAACTGAAAGAAGCCGAACATGTTGCGCGCGGCGCGCGCGCCCCATCGTTCACGGAATGCGCGATAGCGCCGATCTTCCGGCTTGCCGTGATTGCGCCGCCACAGATGCCGCGCGAGTCTTGCGCCCCAGAGCGCGCCGCCCGCCGCGACGCACGCGCGATTGGCCGCCGCGCCCGTCGCGGACGCGCCGATAAAGAGCGCGGCCGCGCCGAGCGAAGCGGCCCAGACCGGATCGACCATGCCGGCGTTTTGCGTGCGCAGCTGCCAGAGCCACACGGCGGAAAACACCAGCACAAGACCGATGACGACGATAACGACAGTGACGACGACGGGCATGACGGCTCCGCGAACACGTGTTCACTGAGCCTTACGGATAAGACGCGCGATCGGATGCAGCGCGACAGAAAATCAGGAGGACTGCAATCCTCAGGTGGAATGCATCTGGCCGGTCGCGAGCACGGGGCCGGTGGGCGCGCCGGTCGGCGATCCGCCGGGCGGCTCTTCCGACACCGCGAGCACGGCCCGCGCACTCATCTGCGCGATGATCTCGGGTGGCAGCGTCATCGTCGCGGGGCGATCGGACGGGAAGACGCCGAGCGCGATCGGCTTCGCGTCGGGCGGGATGAGCCACAGTTCCGTCGCGCGGTTCGAGGGCACCGCCACGCTCGCGGCGGGCACGACGACCATGTGCGCGCCGCGCAGATCGACAGTCGCGGTCCAGTGGACGAGGCCGTCCTTGCGGGCGATCGACGCGACCATGTATTCGCTGGGCACGGCGGCTGTCGTCGGGGCTTGCGGCGCTTGCCGCACCCACACGAGGTTCACGCCGAGCAGGACGAGCGCGGCAACGCTCGCGCCGATCGCGAGCCAGCGCCAGACGTTCAGGCTGTCCCACCAGCGCTGGCTTGCGGGCGTGCCCGCTTGCGGCGTCATGAAGCCGAGATCGCGGCGGATACGCGTCCAGACGCGCTCGGGCGGAGCGATCGCGCGGATATCGTCCGCGAGCGGCGCAAGCCGTTGCTGCCACACATCGAGTTCGCGTTGCAACGCGGGATCGCGCGATACGTCCGCTTCGAGCGTCGCGCGCGCTTCGGCATCCAGCACGCCGAGCGCGTATTCGGCGCAGCGCAGGTCGTCGTCGTTCGCGGCGGGCGTGTTCATTGTTCGAGGCAGGTCTTGAGTTGCATCAGGCTGCGGCGAATCCAGCTTTTCATGGTGCCAAGCGGCACGGCGAGTCGTTGCGCCATTTCGCTATACGTCGCGCCTGTGAAGAAGGCTTCGCGGACCGCGCTCTTCTGTTGCGGTTCGAGCCGGTCAAGACAGTGTTCGAGCCGCCGCCGTTCCTCGCTCGATTCGGCCGCGACAGCGGGCGTCGGCGATTCGTCTGCGATTTCCGGTGCGTCCTTCTCGCCGAGCGGTTCCTCGCGATGCTGCCGCATGCGGTCGATCGTACGATTGCGCGCGAGCGTGATGAGCCAGGTGATGGCGCTGCCGCGCGTCATGTCGAAGGTATCGGCGCGACGCCAGGCGGCGGCGAAGACCTCTTGCAGGATGTCTTCGGCTTCGCCGCGGTCGCGGATCATGCGTACGATCACGCCGAAAATACGCGGCGAGGTCGCGCGATACAGTTCGTCGAACGCTTTCTCGTCGCCGTTCGCGACGTTCACGAGCAAGCGGTTCACGTGCTCGCGGCGCAGCCTGTCGGCGTCGTCGGAAGCATTCGCGTCGAAGTTACCGGTGTTGCCTGAGGTAATGTCCGTCATGGGCAAAAATGATCCGGACTGCGATGATGGCTGGGTATGTGGGGCAATATAGCATCGCGTTCGCGAGTGTGGACGGCGACGTTATGCGGAGCATGATCGACGATGAGGATTCTGCTGGTGTTGCTGGCGTCGCTGGTGGTCGTCGTCGGCGCGCTTTTCATTCCGTTGCCGCGCGACGTGTTGCCGGAAACGCGCATCGTCAGTGTTGTCGAGATACGCCGTGCGCCCTCGGTCGTATTCGATTTCGTCACGACGCCGGCGCATTGGCCGGCATGGCATCCGTCGTCGTTATCGGTTCAAGGTAAGGTGGATCACCCGCTCGATGTCGGCGAGCGGGTCGTCGAGGAATTTCGCGTGGCAGGCAGACGCGGCCGCGTCGTGTGGACCGTCGGCGACAAAGCGTATCCAGCGAGATGGTCGATCGACGGCGTGATCGATGGCCGCGCCGCGGGCACGGTCACCTACACGCTCACGCCGCAAGGGAAGGGAACGACGCGCTTCGTTCGCGAGTTCACGTATCGCGCGCCTTCGCTATGGTTCGCGCTCGTGAACTGGATCGTGCTGAAGCGCATGATCCAGTCCGAATCCGACGAGGCGGTGACGCGATTGAAACGCTTGCTCGAAACCATGCCCGCAGACTGACGACGGTTAGTGCCGGCGCGGGTGTTCGAGGAAGAAGCGCAGCATCTCCGCACTGGCATCGGGTCCGCTGGGATCGGTATAGGTTCCGCTCGGCGAGCCGCCTGACCATGCGTGGGGTGCGCCATGAAGGGTCCATAATTCGGCGGCTATACCTTCTTTAGATGTCATTTTCTGGACCGAATGTTTGCGCGCGCCGAGACCGGCGGCAGACGCTGTTCCGTTCGCCGAGAATCCGCGCATCAGTTCGTGGGCGTTGGTGTGATTCACTGTGGCGTCGGCATCGCCGTGAAATACGATGAGCGGGCATTTTGGCGTTTGTGCGTCGTGCATGCCCGCACGGCCTGCCTTGGCTTTGGCCTTGCCGCCGCGCATCGCCGCGAGCGCCGAAGGCAAGTCGTGCGCGCTTCCGACGGGCAGGCCGGAGTGAACACCCGCCGCCGCGTAAAGATCCGGATAGCGCTGCGCCATGATCGCCGCCATCGCGCCTCCCGCCGACAGCCCGGCGACATACACGCGCTTGGGGTCCACGTTGTGATTCGCCATGATCTCGCGCGTCATTCCCGCGATCAGCGATGGCTCGCCCTGATCGCGTTGCTGATCGCCCGGCTTGAACCAGTTCCAGCATTTCGACGCATTCGCGCTCTGCGGCTGGATCGGATAGGCGACGATGAAGCCGTGCGTTTCGGCCAGCGCATTCATGCGCGTGCCGGCGGCGAAATCGTCGGCGTCCTGCGTGCAGCCATGCAGCATCACGACGAGCGGCAGCGGATCACTGCGATAAGCGCCCGGCACGTACAGCTTGTAGCTTCGCTGGCCGGCGGTGTCCACGTAACGTCGAGTGCTGAAGTGGCCGCGATCCAGCACATCGGATTCGGGTTGCGCGACGTTCGGCTGATGTCGCGGTGGCGTTTTATCGACATCTGCGTGCTGATGGGTGCGTGGCGCGAGTGTCTGCTCGCCACGCATGGCGCGCTTCACGACCTCCGCCGCAGCGGCGGCATCGTTGTTGCGAAAGAGGGTGAACGCCTCTTTCATCGAGTCCAGAAAGCCTTCGTTGAGTTTCATGTTTTTTTCCGTTATCGGCATGGGAGTGCGGGCGCTAGCGGATTCGATCCGCCAGCGCGGCCTTGACTGCCGGTGATGCATGGAGCGCGCCGCGCACCAGAATCGAGTCGATCGTCGCCAAAGCGAGTTCGGGCGATACGTCGGTCGCGATGCTGGCTAGTCCCAGCACCTGGATTCTGAGTCGCTGATTGGCTGCGCGGGCTGCTTCGAGGTCCTGTTTCGAAAAGTGCTGGAGACCCAGAACGAGTTCACGACGCGTCACCGTGTCCTTGACGACGGGTGCGTGAACAGACAGTTGATTGCGGATTGCGGTGCGGATCAGGTCGGTGCGGTTCGAGTAAAAACCTTCTTCCACGAGGAGGTCGATTTGGCCCAGATCGATGGGACCGAGGTTGACGGTGATTTTCTCGGTCTCGCCGCCGCGGGTACGGTCAAGGGGTTCTTTTGACATTTCGACTCTAGACATCCGGTTGCCATCCAATGGGATGGTTATAGGCTGTTTTTGAGGGGAAGTCAACGTGGGAGGAATGCGCCATGGATTTGGCCCATCGTTGCGGGTCGCGCAGATCACGCGCAGCTTGTTATTTACATAATGTTAATTATCGACTTTTTAACTATTGTCAGAGGTTTCAGTCCGCAGCCTTTCTTACGCCTTCGCTTCTTCGTACTACCATTGGACGCAATGGTTTTCCGAGTCGGCCTCGCTGTTTCCCGTTCTCGATCGTCTTGCATCGCTGAGCGTATCAAACGCCGCTCGGTCATCGAGAAAGAATCAATGAAAAACACCTTCCTTTATCTCGCGCCACTGATCCTCGCGCTCACCGCGTGCGGCGGCGGCAACGACGACGCCTCTCCATCTTCCGCGACTCATGCCGCGCCAGCCCACCAGATAACCTGCGCCGCCCCCACGTCCACGCCCGCGTCCGGTGGCCGCGGCCTGATCGCCGCCGACACACCGAACTCCGACGGCACACGCACCTATCCCATCAACGCGCCGATAAACATCGCGATCACCACACGCGCCCGCACTGCCGACACGCTCAGATGGACCATCGCCGATACATACGGCAACACCGTCGCAAGCGGCAACTTCGCGGTGCCCGCCGCTGCGACGACGAGCACGCTCGCCTGCACATCGACGCTTGCGGGCTACTTCCAGATCGCCGCGACGCTCGACCGCGCCGGCGGCCAGGTGAAGTCGTCGGGCACGCGTCCAGATGGTTTCGCGAGCTTCGGCGTGATCCCGAATCTCTCGGGCGCGATTCCCGCCGTCGAATACGCGACGCAGGATCAGCATCGCTTCGGTATGCAGGGCTTCAACGACTGGAGCGCGGCGCTGTCGTTGCTCGGCATCTCGTGGACCATCGACGATCGCGAGATGGCGTTGATGGAGCCCGACGATCGCTTCGAGTTCGATCCATCGACGGACTATCTCGATCCGTTCTACAAGTCGGGCGCGGTGATGCGCCTCGTGCGTCTCGACGGCCTGCCCGGCGGTGCGAGCATGCACGGCCTGAACCCGGACCATGCCTATATCCCGAACGATCTCGGCTACTACCGGGACTACATGGCGCGCGTCGGACAGGAAACGGAATCGATCCGCGCGAAATACTATCCGACGATGTCCGCAAACTACTATCAGGTCACGTGGGAGCCGGAAGTCATGTGGAAGGATTCCGACAAGAACCTCGTCGCGCTCTATCAGCACGTGTACGACGGCCTGCATTCGACCGACCCGCACGCGGTGGTCATGGGCCCGACCGAGTCGTTTCCGATGCACACGACCGAGCGCCTGCAGGCGCTCGCATCGCTCGGTTTCGCGCAATACATCGATGGCGTCGCGACGCATGGTTACTACGATCCTGCCGGCTCGTCACCATCGCATCCGCCGGAACGGCTGTACACCGAATCGAATGCCGATAACTCACTGCTCAACCAGATGCGCGCTCTTCGCGCCGAAATGCAGCAGGAATACAAGCCGGACATGAAGCTGTTCGTCACGGAAACAGGCATCAACTACGACGCCGGCGCGAGCTACGGCCCGAACTATCCGACGCCGAACATCCTGTTCGCGCAAGGCGCGGTCGTCGCGCGCGCGCACATCATCCTTCTGGGCGAAGGCGCGGATCAGACGTATGTGTTCTACGGCGCGGACTTCCCCGACGAGATCGGCTTCGGCACGTTCTTCGACCTCGACGAACCGCAAGGCTCGCTCGACGCGACGAACATCGCGCCGAAGCCCGCCGCGATGGAAATCGCCGCGCTGACGCGCATCCTCGACGGCACGACGACGCTCGGTCCCGTCAACGACCTGCCCAGCGGCGTCTATGCGTACGGCTTTCAGCAGTTGAACGACGGTCCCATCATCACCGCGCTATGGACCCATGACAACGACGTGTGGCCCGCATCGAACGGCGCCTTCAGTTCGACCTACAGCGTGAGCTACACCCTCAAGGTCGATGACGACGGCAACAGCGGCACGGTGCAACTGATCGACGCGATGGGCAACGTATCGAGCGTGCCGTACACGAACGGTGCGGTGACGTTGACGCTGACGGAATCGCCGCAATACGTGGTGTCGACGAACGCGAGCATCGCGAAAAGCAACACGACGAAGCCGGTCGGCTACGTCGGCATGTAGGTGATCGCAACACGTCACGCGATGAATCAGACTGCTTCGTGTCGCGCTATCTGCAAGTCAGGTTTCACTCACGCTGGGCATGCGTCATCGCTTCTGATCGCGGCCGATGTCGTGATGCGCTGACTCTGTGAACAGGCTGCGGGCACATTGCGCGAGAGGCGATGTGCCCGCAGTTTTTATCAGCGCGCGATTCAGCGTTCGTGATAGATGGCGAGCCAGACGGTTGCCTCTTCGGCATGCGTCCACGCAACGCGATGACGGCAATGCGGCTCGATCAGCACGTAGTCGCCGGGGCGCATGTCGTGGCGCGTCGAATCGTCTTCGAATTCGAGCACGGCGGCGCCCGACAGCAGCACGACCCACTCGGCCCGCGAGTCGTCGTACCAGAAGCCTTCGGGACTTGCATGTCCCATCGATACGATCCGTTCCACGTTCAGGCGCGGCCCCGTGATGAGCATGTCTATCCGCTCATCGCCGCCGCGCTTCGCTTCCACGCTGAACACATTACCCGTTTGAAGTTGCATGGCTGGACCTCGCGTCGGACTGCCGACCCACTGAAATACTACTCGTCCAATGGCAACAGCGCGGAAAGCAGGCGCCGCAACTCCTTGCGTTCCGCCTGCGTCAGCCTCGCGGTGAGAATGCGCTCGACCTCCTCGACGCGCGGGCGCAACGCCGCGAGTTGCTTCTTGCCCGACGGCGTGAGGAACAGCACATAGCTGCGTTTGTCGACGGGATCATCCGAGCGCTTGATCAGATCGTTTCGAACCATGCGCGCAACCAGATCGGCGATGGTCGACCGGTCCACGTCGAGTTCATCGCCGAGTTGCCGCTGATTGACACCCGGCTTCCTCTGCAGGATCTCCAGCGCCGCGTACTGGACGCTGGTGATCTCCGCGGAGACTTCGTTGAGCCACACCGAGACGTGGCGTTGCTGGGCGCGGCGTACCAGGCTCCCCGTGAATCTGGAGAGCGCTTCGGGTTCAGGTTGTCTGGTCGGCAATGTCTAGGCGTCTGACGACGGGATGATCGTTCTAAAAACAGGCCGCAAGAAAGCATTCAATTCGGCGTAGGCGTTCAGCGGAAGGACATGCGCGACATACTGGTCCGGACGGACCACGACGAGCGCGCCCCGTTCGCGGTCGATGCCGCGCTCGTCGAAGATATCAGTCACGGCGTCGCTCGTAAATGCCTTCTCGTAGTCGATGAGACCATGGCGCCCCTTGCGCGGCAAGAGCGAGGCGTGCAGATCGTCGAGTCTGACTTCGCGATGCGCTTGCTGCAGCACCGCGCGAAGATCGAAGATGGCGTCCGCATCCGCATTCTGCGCGGCGGCGAAACGCAAGACGGAATCCGGCGACGTGACGAGATGTTCACACAGCGCGTCGAGCGCGATCCGGTTCGCGTCCGCGAACGCATACAGACGCCAGCGGCCATCGGCGCGTGCGGCGTGGCCGAGTTGCATCGGCTTCGCATCGGCGAGACGAATCACCGGCGATGAATGAAAGCGCGTGCCGATCGCGAAGCCGCGTGCGAGCGCCTGATGCGTGCCCTCGCCCGTCAGCACGCCCGGCTTGTAGTGCGTTGCGACGCCCGCCGTATAGCGGCCCGCGCGAACGAAATAGGCCTGCAGTTCCGCGGGGTCCACGCCGCCTGCTTCGGGCCGGCGGGGATCCTTGGGCGGCGCGGCCATCATCGCGGACCATTCCTTGTCGAAGTCGATCAACTCCTGCGCGACGGGCTGGCGTTCATCGGAATAGGTGCGCAACAGGTCGGGGTCGCCATGTCCTTGCAGGACCGCGCCGAGTTTCCAGCCAAGATTGAAGCCGTCCTGCATGGAGACGTTCATGCCCTGGCCCGCTTTCGCGCTATGCGTGTGACAGGCATCGCCCGCGATGAACACGCGCGGCTCTCGCGATGCGCCGTCGGCGGCGATCGCATCGTCGAAACGATCGGCCAGACGCTGCCCCACTTCATAGACCGAGAACCACGCGACCTCTTTCACGTCGAGCGTATAGGGATGCAGAATCCGTTGCGCCGTCTGAATGATGTGATCGACCGTGGTCTGTTTGATGGAGTCGCGATTCTCCGGCGCAACTTCGCCGAGATCGACGTAAAAGCGCACCAGATAGCCGCCTTCGCGCGGAATGATGAGCAGATTGCCCTTGCTCGCCGACTGGATCGCCGCCTTCAGCCGGATGTCCGGAAAGTCGGTGACGGCGAGCGCATCCATCACGCCCCATGCGTGATTGGCCGCATCGCCGTGCAAGGTCTGACCGATGGCCGCGCGCACGCGGCTGCGCGCGCCATCGCAACCCACGACATAGCGCGCACGCACGACGACCTTCTCGTCGAGCCGAGCCGCATCCGTCCGACGCAAGGTCACGCGCACCGGATACTCGTCGTTGTCATCACGCTGCACATCGACGACTTCGAGATCGTAGTCCGGTTCGAGCCGTTGCGCGGAACGGCGCATCGAATCGAGCAGATAGTCCTGCACGCGCGCCTGATTGACGATGACATGCGGAAACTCCGACATTCCTGTTTCGGTATCCTGAACACGACCGGTGCGCTTGATCGCGCCACGGTCATCCGCATCCGGTCTCCAGAATACAGTCTCGTTCACCCAATAGGCTTCGCGCAACAGGCGGTCGGCGAGGCCGAATGCATTGAACATTTCGACGGGTGCGGCACGCGACGCCATCCGCCTGCCCCATCATCAACGGTCCCGCGCGCCGCTCGACGATGCGCGTTCTGATCGACGGAAACTGCGACAACTGAGCCGCAAGCACGAGCCCGGCCGGCCCGCTTCCGGCGATGAGCACATCCACCGTCTCGGGCAGTTCGACGTGCGGTGCGTGTTCGGCGGCGGGTTCGATGGTCGGGTCGCCGACGCGGAATCCATTGAGATGAAATTGCATGATGTCTCGCTCCAGTGTGTCATTGATCATGTTGATGACGAATATACTCCGTACACCAACTATTTCAAAGCACTTCTCTTGGCCCTGATGTTTACCCTGATTTCAGACGGCGCTTTGCGAATCGCCGTCGATGGGAATCATTTGTCCGGAGATGGACCTCCCGGCGTCGGAAGCGAGAAAGACGGCGAGCCCGGCGATGTGCGCGGGATCGACGAAATGCCTGATGGACTGATTGCCGAGCGCCGCCGCCTCTTCCTGCGCGACGGTGCGGCCGCTCGCGGATGCGCGTCCCGCCAGCACCTGCTGAATACGTGGACCTTCGACGGCGCCGGGCAGAACCGCGTTGACTCTGATGCCGAATTCGCCCAGCTCGCGCGACAGGGTCTTGGTGAGGCCGATGAGCCCCCATTTGGTCGTCGCGTATGGGCTGCGGTTCGGATAACCAAAGCGCCCCGCCAGCGACGACATCACGAGGATCACGCCGTCGTCCGCTTGCTTCAGGAACGGAATGGCCTGTTGCGTGACGAGGAACGTGCCCGTGAGGTTCACACGAAGCACGGCTTCCCACGCATCGGGGTCCATGTCTTCGACGCTCGCGGTCGGCCCGGCGATGCCCGCGTTGTTGATCAGGACGTCCAGTCCACCGAGTGCAGCCGACGCCTCCGTGACCATGCGCGAAACCGCGGCACGATCCGCGATATCGCACACCGATGTCCTCACGCCCGGCAATTGCGCGCGCATATCGTGAAGCGCCGCTTCGTCGATATCGCAGACGAACACGCTCGCCCCCGCCGATACGAACGCTTCCGCGATGGCGCGCCCTATTCCGCCCGCGCCCGCGGTCACCAGCACGCGCTGGCCCGTGGATGTCGTCATAGAGACCTCTTCATTCACATGCGCTACGAATGAACTCGGGCACGGGCACGGCCTTGAGCCGCCCATCGGCTTGCTTGATGCACAGTGCCCGAGTCGCGCGCCCTTCGCAGATCAGGGTGTCGCCGCGCATGATGCGATGGCTCTGCACGAAGACCTTGCCGCGCCATTCCTCGACGCGCGTGTGCACCTCGAGGCTTTCGCCGTAGGTCGCCGAGATGTGAAAACGCGTGTGAATCTCGAGCAGCGGCGCGCCGATGCAATTCGGCAGCGCCTGCATCTCGCGCCATGGCGGCAGGCCGCACTGTATAAAATAATCGTGCGACGCGGCGTCCATCCAGCGCGAAAAATTCGGAAAGAAGACGATACCGGCGGGATCGCAATCGCCGAATTGCACATCGATACGACAGACAGTTTCTTTACTCACGGTCCATGCTCCAGCTTTCAGTCCGATCATTGTGCGCGAATTGCGCCCGCCACACTGTCAACGCGGCGACAGTTCGCCCGGCCAGCGCCGGGAGCACGCCATGACGCGGCCAAAGCGGATGGCCGCGACGTCCCTCACGATCGACGAGCTGTTCGCCCAGTCGACATGGTTCCCGAAGCTGGACGAAGCGGCGCAGGCACGCGTGCGCGCGGCCGCGTCGGAGCGCGCCGTCGCGGCCGATCAGGCGCTCGGGCACCACGGCGAACGACAGCATGTCTGGTTCGGCATGCTCGAAGGCCTCATCAAATGGTCGATCACCGCACGCGATGGTCAGACCGTCACACTGGGCGGACAGTCGGCCGGAAGCTGGTTCGGCGAAGGCACGCTGATCCGAAACAAACCGCGTGAATCCGACCTGATCGCGCTGCGCGACAGCCGCGTCGTGCAGATTCCGCGCGCCACGTTCGAATGGCTGCGCGAGCAGCAGCCCTCGTTCAACGACTTCCTGCTGCGACAGGTCAACGAGCGTCTGCACTGGTTCATGGGCGCGGTCGCCGCGCATGGGCTGCTCGATACCGACAGTCTCGTGGCACGCGCGCTGGTGGGCATGGTGCAGCCGTTGTCGAATCCGTGCGGCGCGGCGCATTTGCCGCTGTCCCAGGAAGAGTTGGCCAACCTCGCCGCCGTGTCGCGCCAGACCTGCAACAAGGCGATGACCCGCTTCAAGAACGCCGGCCTCGTGCGCACCGGGTACGGCGGCATCGTCGTGCTCGATGTGGCCGGGCTGGACGCGCTGTCGAAATAGCTCGTCGGTGTTTACGCTGATCCGAATTGTCGCGCGATCGACAGTCGTGAAAGCGCTCGCTCGAAATAATGCGTGTCATACAAGACCAGGAGACACGCATGATTCGCGCTCGTTCGCTGCCCGCCGCAGCCGCGCTCGTCGGAGGTTCGACGGACCAGATAGTCGAAGACGCCGTTTTCCGCAAGATAAGCTGGCGCATCATGCCGATCGTTTTGATCGCGTATGTGTTCGCGTTTCTCGACCGCATCAACATCGGTTACGCGCAGCTTCAGATGAAGCACGATCTCGCCTTCTCCGATGCGGTCTACGGACTCGGCGCGGGCGTTTTCTTCGTCACTTACCTGCTGTTCGAGGTGCCCAGCAATCTGCTGCTGGAAAGAATCGGCGCACGCTTGTCCTTCCTGCGCATCATGGTGCTGTGGGGACTCACGTCGGCGGCGACCGCCTTCGTTAGCGAACCCTGGCAGTTCTACGGCATCCGGCTTTTGCTCGGCATCTTCGAAGCGGGCTTCTTCCCCGGCATCATTCTTTATCTGACGTACTGGTACCCAAGCCAGCGCCGTGGCCGCGTGACCGGACTGTTCCTGTTCGGCATGCCGATCACGGGCGTGCTGGGCGGGCCGCTGTCGGGCACGATCATGAGCGGCATGGAAGGCTTCGGCGGCATGCATGGCTGGCAATGGCTGTTTCTCGTCGAAGGCCTGCCGACGGTTCTGCTGGGGTTCGTGCTGTACCGCATGCTGCCGGACAAGCCGGCCCGCGCGCCCTGGCTCGATGACACCGAAAAGCGCCTCGTGCAGTCGGTTCTCGACGCCGATCACCGTGGCGATGCGAAGTCCGGACATCACGGCAAGCTGGCCGCTGCACTGGCGGACCCGAAGACCTACATGCTCGCCTTCATCTACTTCTGCTGCGCCTGCGCAGTCTACACGCTCACCTTCTGGCTGCCGACGATGATCAAAGGCCTCGGCATCGCCCCGATCGCCACGATCGGCTGGTACACGGCGGTGCCCTATATCTTCGGTGCGCTCGGCGTGCTCGTCATCAGCCGCAGCTCGGACCGTCTGAAGGAGCGGCGCTGGCATGTCGGAGGCAGTCTTGTCGTCGGCGCGGTGGCGCTGGCCTCGACGTCCTTCCTTGGCTTCGCGGTCGTGCCGGTGATGGCCCTGCTGTGCGTCGCCTCGTTCTTCATCTTCGGCGGCGGTTCGCTGTTCTGGTCGATTCCCCCTACTTATCTCGGCCGCGACGCCGCCGCGGCCGGCATCGCGGTGATCAGCTCGCTGGGCATCCTCGGCGGCTTCGTCAGCCCGACACTGATCGGCTGGATCAAGGGCGTGACCGGCAGCATCCAGATCGGGCTGCTGGGCCTGATCGCCCTCGTCATTTGTGGCGGCCTGACGATTCTGCTGGGCCTGCCGAAAAGCGCGGTTCGCGTGGGATCGGACGATGGCGCAAGCGCGCATTGATCGAGCCGCCCTGTTTATTCTCTGGAGAACAACGTATGAGCAAGCCCAAAGTCATTGTGACCGTCGCGCCGACCGGCGGCATGGCCACCAAGAAGATGAACCCGAACCTGCCGACGCAGCCGCAGGAAATCGCCGACGACACCTACCGCTGCTACAACGCCGGCGCCAGTGTCGTGGCGATCCACGCGCGCCGGCCCGACGACGAAGCCACGTGCGACCCCGCAATCTACAGCCATATCAACCGCCTGATCCGCGACAAATGCGACATCATCCTGAACAACTCGACGGGTGGCGGGATCAATGGCGACATGGTGCGTGAACTCGACAACGGCCTGTGGGAAATCCAGTGGGAAGAACGTTTGAAGGGCATGCAGGGGGACGGGGTCGAGATGTGCACGCTCGACGCGCAGACCGTGATCGCCAGCTTCGGCGGCAAGGAAATTCTCGTGGCGACGCCGCCGTCGCGAATCAGGCAGATCGCCATGATGATGAAGGAACGCGGCATCAAGCCCGAATGGGAAGTGTTCGGTCTGGCCGATATCGTTCAGGATGTCCAGCGCGCCATCAACGAAGGTCTCGACGATGCGCCGCATTTCATCAACATCGTGATCGGCGCGAATGCGTTTCAGGGCGCGTTGCCTTATACGCCGCGGCTGTTGCAGACGATGGTCGATCACCTGCCGCGCAACACGGTCTTCAACGTCAGCGCCATCGGCGCGGCGCAGTTGCCCGCCGCGATGAACTCGCTTCTGCTCGGCGGACACGTGCGCGTCGGGCTGGAGGACAACCTGTACTACCGGCACGGCGAACTGGCCACCAACGTGCAACTGGTCGAGCGGCTCGTGCGCCTGGTCCGTGAGATGGGCTATGAACCAGCGACGCCGGACGAGGCGCGCGAGATCATCGGATTGCGGCCGTTGCATGCGGGCATCGACGCGGCCTGTCTGGAGGGTTAAATCATGACGAACCACGTCGCCATCGTAGGCGCTGGGGTCATCGGCGCGGGATGGGCAACGCACTTCCTGGCTCGCGGGTTCTCGGTGACGGCTACCGATCCCGGCGCAGGCGCCGAAACGCGCCTGCGCGAATGGATCGACGACGCCTGGCCCGCGATGGAGCGGCTCGGGCTGGCGAACGGCGCCTCGCGCGACAGGCTCACGTTCACGAACGATATCGGCGCGGCCGTGCGCGATGCCGGTTTCATTCAGGAAAGCGGCCCCGAGCGTCTCGATGTCAAACGCGCGCTGATCGCCAGCATCGAAGCGGCGGCGAAAGAAGATGCGATCATCGCGTCATCGTCGTCGGGGTTGTCGATCAGCGAGATGCAGGCGGGCGCGAAACATCCGGAACGCATCGTCCTCGGCCATCCGTTCAATCCGTCGCACATCATTCCCTTGGTCGAGGTCGGTGGCGGGAAACTGACGCGCGCCGAAACCATCGAGAAGGCCATGGCGTTCTATCTCTCGACGGGCAAGAAAGTGATCCGGATCAATACGGAGGTCAAGGGTCATATCGCCAATCGCCTACAGGTAGCGTTATGGCAGGAGGCGATCAGTCTGGTGCAGCGCGGCGTTGCCTCGGTGGAAGATATCGACACGGCCATCGCGTGGGGGCCGGGCCTGCGCTGGGCGTTGCTCGGACCGTTTCTCAACCTTCACGCGTCCGGAGGCTCCGGCGGTATTGCGCATGTGCTGCGGCATCTGGGGCCGGCGCAGCGCGAGTGGTCCAGAGATCTCGGCACGTACCCGGAAACGGACGATTACATCGAATCGATTGCGAGCGGCGTCGAGCAGGAATTGCAGTCGCATGACTTTCCGGAGATGCTTCGCCAGCGCGATCGCTTGCTGATCGAGCTATTGGAAGCAAAGCGCGGTCTTTCGCAGATTCCATGATCGCGCTCGATGCACTTGGATATCCCGCCACGTGACCTATACTGAAAGTGAGCCGCGCGGAAGCCGGCCCCTGATGCAGAAGCGGACGAGAAATCGTTCATGGGGGCGCGGTAGCGGGGCCACGGAAACGCCTGCGTTTAGCGCGGGCGTTTTCTTTTGCGGTGCCCGGAACTGCGCGATATCAACATCGAATAGTGCGACGGACATGAAACGTATTTTGCTTGCGCTGTGTTTCGCGTGCGCGATCAGCGCGTACGCATCGAGCGCCGTTGCCGATGCGATCACGACGTATCGCGGGATCTGCAACGCATCGGCGGGCATCGATCTCGGCGCGGGTTATTTCATCGTCGCCGATGACGAGATCAATTCGCTGGTCATCTACCGCTACGACACGCCGAAGCACGTCGGCAAAGTCGAACTCAACGTCTATCTGAATGGCCCCGATGGCGGCAAGGGCGAAGCGGACCTCGAGGGCGCGGCGAGAATCGGCGACACGATTTACTGGATCGGATCGCACGGGCGCAATGCCGACGATGAACTCAAGCCGAAGCGTCATCGGCTGTTCGCGACGCGCATCGATCTTTCAGGCGCGACGCCCACGGTCGCGATGCCGAACGCCAAACCTTATGGCGGCCTGCTCGAAGCGCTGGCATCGGACAGACGCTTCAGCGTCCTGACCGAGGCGTCCGAAAAAGGCGCGGAAAAGCCGCGAGGACTCAACATCGAAGGATTGGCCGACACGAAGGACGGCGGACTGTATATCGGCTTCAGGAATCCGCTCTCGGACGCGAACCTGTCAGCGCACGTTCTGAAGCTGAAGAACCCCGATGCGGTCATCAACCGAAATGCGGCGCCCGTGTTCGACGATCTCATCCTCCTAGACCTCGGTAAGCGCGGAATTCGCAGCATGGAGCGCGTCGGCGATGAATACTTCATCGTTGCCGGTCCGATCGATGACGGCAAGGCAGGCCGTCCTGAATCGAGATTCGCGATCTATCGATGGACGGGCGAGCGCAATACGCGACCCATGTACTGGAAGGACATCGATCCGCCCGACTTTCATGCGGAGGGACTGTTTGCCATCGCCGGGACGGATCGGCTCTATCTCCTGAGCGACGATGGCGGCAAACGGTCCGTCTGCAAAGCGAAGTCTCACGAAATGTCGGACGATAAGACGTTCCGGGGCATGAGCCTGCGTTACTGAGCCGTATCAGGCCGTCAAGGGAAGGAGACGCTTGACGCGCGCATCGCGCAAGTACAGCGCGCCCCACACCAATGCACCGAGCACCAGGCTGATGATCTGCGGCGGCGACCCGATCTCGCCGAGCCGAAAATGCGTGCATATCGCGCCGCCGAGAAGTCCGGTCAACAGGATCGCGCCCAGCACGGCGGTTCGCGGAATGGCGAAAAGAACCGTGCAGACCAGCACGATCATGCCGAGCGTGGGCGCGAGGTTATCGGGAAATCCGGTCGCGGCGAACGTCGCCTGCATGCTCGATGGAAACGTAAGAATGCTGGCGGCATCGGCAAGTAACGCCAGCACGACCAGTCCGCTGATGATCCGGCCCGCCCAAAGCAAGGTTTTCTGGCTCATTGTCCAATCCTCGAAGATGTTCTGTGAGGGCGACGATAAGCGCGCCGAATGAGGCGAAAATTATTCCCGCGAGACTTCCTGTATATGTATCGAATATCCCGCGAGAACCGTTTCCACCCATGAACGAGTCGATTCAAACGCCATCCACCGGGCTATCGTCGCTCGGCACTTATGTTCACCCGAGCGATGAAAACGCCGGCACATGGATCGTCAGCCACGCGGAGCGGCCGCACGCGTACCGCATCGTGCACCGTCTGCCCGGTGGCGCGGCGCGCGTCGATACGGTCGTCGATCTGGACAATCTCCAGGCGAAGCTGGGCAAGTGGCATCGCGAAGGGTTCGTTCGACAGGCAAGCGAAGAGCCAGCGCCGCGCCCGGAACGTCATCGCTTCATGCAGGCGTTGAGAGCCGCTGCGCGACATGACGAAGCGCGTTCCACATCGCCTGCGAAGACCACGACGATCCGTTCCGTGCACATGCCCGTCGGCGCAGGCGGGTCGCTCGTTCCACCGCTCAATCCAGCCTATCTGTTTTCGGCACGCTCGGAGAACGTGCTTCACGACATCGTCGAGAACAGGCGCATTCTGCTGATCGGACACACGGGCACCGGCAAGACGAGCCTGATCGAGCAGATCGCCGCATGCACGAAACATAGCGTGCTGCGCTCGAACATGAACGGTCAGACGACCATCGGTGACTTCGTCGGATTCTGGACCGTCAAGGGCGGCGAGACGATCTGGGTCGATGGCGTGCTGCCAACCGCGATGCGCGACGGCCTCTGGCTGATCATCGATGAAGTCGACTTCGCCGAGCCCGCGATCCTCGCCGTGCTGACCTCGGTTCTGGAATCCGCGGGCCACCTTCTTCTGAAGGAAAAAGGCAACGAGATCGTGACTCCGCATCCGTCGTTCCGTCTCTTCGCAACAGCCAATGCAGTCGGCGCGATGAGCGCGTTTCGCCACCTCTACCAGGGCGCCAATGTGATGAACGAGGCGTTTCTGGACCGCTGGCGCGTCCATCAGATCGACTATCTGACGCCCGACGATGAAGCGCTCGTGCTCACACGCCTCTTCGGGAATCGCGTGACCGCCGGGATGGCGCGCACGCTTGCCGCGGTCGCAGCCGACTGTCGCGACGCGTTTGCACGCGAAGATTTGTCGAGTGCGTTTTCCACGCGGCGGCTCATCGACTGGACGGAGCTGATGCTGCGCACGGGCGACCCCGAAGCCGCCGCAGGCCCGACGATCTACGCGAAAGTCACAGCTGAAGACGCCGCGTTGATCCGCGACATCATCCAGCATCACATTGCACTCGAAGGCTGACGCGATGAACGACGATGCATCGGAACGCCTCGCCCGACTCGCGCGCACGCTTGCGCATCGGCGCGATCTGCAAGTGAGATTCGCGTCCGATGGACCGGCTTTGCGCGGCGACGTCATCGTGCTGCCGGGCGATCTCGCCGATGCAGCCCGCACGGATGCCGCGACCGGCTATATCGACATGCTTGCCGCGCGTCACCGCTACTGCGATCAGAACGCGCTCGCCGAAGCGGATGCCAGCGCCGGTTTCGTCGCGGAGATTCTGGAGGACCGGCGCGTGTGCGAGCGACTCATCGAGTCTTATCCGGGATCGGTATCGTTTCTCACCGCGATGCGCGCTCAGCGCGAAGCGAACATGCATGCACGCTGGCCCGATCTGTCATGGCGCGATCGTCTGCGCTGGCGCATCGAGCGATTGCTGTGGAACGAACAGGCTGCAGCGATGGAACGCAGCCCAACGCTCGACGCGGCCGCGAATATCGCGTCGGAAGTGCTGCATGAATCGCGCGCGAGCGAATCGACGCGGGACAGCGTGCGCCTTGCATCGAGACTCGTCGAACGCGTGCGCGCGCTCTGGGCGGGCGGCATCAATACGATGATGTTCAACGTCGACAAGGACGACACGCCGAACCTCGAAAGCAGCGCGGATTCGTCGCTGTCGCCGACGAGCGATCCCTTTGCCGAACCGTCCGATGGCGAGGCTGCACCGCCGCCAACGCGACCCGCGCCCATCGGCCGGCCGGTTCGCTCGATCCCGATCACGACCGCCTTCGATCGTGTCACCGACCTGACCGGAAAGGGCGATCCGAACGCCTGGCGCAAGCTGCGCAGCGCAGCTCGCGCGCACACCGAGCCGTTGAAGACGCGCCTCGAACGCGCGCTGAAAGCCGATGAACAGACGCATTGGCGACGCGAACAGGAACGCGGCGAACTCGACCGGCCATCGCTCGCGCGGCTCGCGACATCGCCCGGCTATCGCACGCCGTTTCGCTCGGCGCGCATCCGTCCCGGGCGCGACGCTGCCGTGACGCTGCTCATCGACCGCAGCGGTTCGATGTCGGGCCGCAAGATCGAGCTCGCGCGTCTTTGCGCGGCAGCCATCGGCGATGCGCTCTTGCAGCTCGGCTTCGCGGCGGAAATACTCGGCTACAGTTCGATCGAAGATCCCGCGATGCGTGACTATCACGCGCGCTGGCTCGCCGAACCTCACGCGCCGTATGGCTATAACCGCTTCGTCGAACGGCTCGATTTCGAGATCTACAAGCGCTTCGATTCGGAGAACATGAGCGGCCTCGCGCGCATCGAATGCGGCCACGAAAATCCCGATGGCGAGGCACTGAGCTGGGCTGCGGACCGTCTGCTCGCGCGCCGCGCGCATCGCCGCATCCTGATGGTCTTGCAGGACGGCTATCCGGCCACCGGCGACGGCGATCCCGCGATTCTGCGTTCGGACCTGCGCGCGCGCATTGATGAGCTGAACGGGCGCGGCATCGAGCTGATCGGCGTCGGCATACTCGATGACGCGGTGCAGACGTTCTATCCGACGAGCGTCGTCGTCGAGCAGATTCAGCAATTGCCGACGGCCGCATTCGACGCGCTCGGTCAGACCTTGCTCAGCCGCCGCGAATGGATGACGGCTCGGAGGTGAGCGTTGCGGCCATCTAGCAGGCTCAGACATGACATAGCGCAAGCCTGAGACTTTCTCGCATATCGGTTCGCAGAAGCGAGGCTTGCCTTCCCCGCTTCCGCCTTTCTCAGATCGCGCTATTGCGCAAGCGCGGCTGCCTCGCACATCAAAGCTGCGCAGTAAATTGAAATCCGACCGTCACGCGCGAGGTCGGGACGCCTGACGGTTTGTAGACCGGCGTGCCCGCGAACAGGTCGTAACTAAAACCAGCATACTTCGCTGGAAGACCGCCGCGAACGCCGATCACCGCGCCCACTAGCTGCGCGCCCACGAGATCAGCCGTGTACGGCCCGAACACGCGCCCATAGTCGATTCCCGCATAGAGTGACTGGCCCGTCTTGCCGATCGGCGCCTGCAATTCGTTGCGCCAGTAGAAGCCCTTCTCTCCGGCCAACATCTGCTCGCCGTCGAACCCGCGCACGGTGTAGCGGCTGCCGATGCTCAGGTCGTCGATGTAATACAACGTGTCGTTCGTATATTGACCGTGAAAGGTCGTCACATACCGCAGCGGCTGCGTCGCGACAGCGAACGGCACCGACAGGTTCATGTCGAGCACGGCCATACTGAAATGGTACGTGGGGTCGCCGCCCGGCGTCGGCGCAATGTCCGGATCGAGCGGCAGCCAAGGATCCGGCGTTGCGCCGAACGTGCCGATGCCCCTCCGATAGGCGAGCGCTCCGTCGAACTGCGCATTGCCGAAGTAGTGACGATCGGTCAGGCCCAGTTCGAGGAAGGTGTTGTTGCGGTGCTGGAGCGGGATTTCCGTGTCCTGAATGAAGCTCGCGCCGAAACGCTTCGACAGCTGCACGTAGCCGCCGAACACATCGCTCTGACTGCGGCGCAGCGCGCGCGCCAGCTTGAAACCGCCCGTCTGCGAATTGCCGCTCGACACGAACGTCTCATTAACGGCTGCAATCTGCTGGTAGTAGCTGTTGGTATTGCCGAACAGGGTCGCAGTCCAGTAACCCCACGGCACGGAATACGAGCCATTAAAGCCGTGCGAACCGAGTCCCTTGTCACCAAATTCAAGATCGTGATTTGCGCCGACGGTGAAGATGTCGTTGCGTCCCAGCGGATTGTCGATGCCCAGACTCAAGTTGCCTTGCAGCTTGCCTGTTGCGCGACTGCCCGAGTTGTCGACCGAGGCGACGAGCGACCACGATTTCGCGCGTTTGAGCGATAGGACGACATCACTTTCGCCAGGCACGTCGGTCGGTTCGATCTTCATGTCGACGTCCTGACTCGCGACACGCTTCATCTGCTCCAGACCTTGTTCCAAATCTCGTAGATCGAGCACGTCGCCGGAACTCGTCGGAAAGGCGGTCTTCCATGCGCCCCACGAGAGCGGCTCGGCAAACCGAACGTTGCGAATGACGCCCGGCACGAGCGCGAACTTCAACGTGCCGCCGGACAGATCCTGTTCGGGCAACAGCACGCGCGTCGTGATGTAGCCGTGAGAAAGAATCGCTTGCTGCAATCCCTTGGTCAGCAGGTTCACGCCTGCCTTGCCGACGCATTGGCCCTTGTAGTGGTCGAGCCATTCACGCGCGAAAGCAAACGGGTCGAGCGGCAATGCGGATGCGCCTTTGGCACGAATGGCATCGGGTAGGGTCGAAGGCACATCGAGTGCGAACGTGTCGATGCGAAAGCACGGCGTCTCCGAAGGAAGAGCTGGAAAGCCGTGATCGTCCGGGACGGCCGAACGCACTGTCGGCGCCTGAACGGCCGATTCGCGTTGCTGAGCCTCGCGTTGCTGCTGAATTTGCTGATCCTGAATCGCGTTGGCGCGCGCGGCGGCGGCTTCGTCGGCAGGTGTGGGAGTTTGCTGCGCGCAAACAGCGAGCGACATCAGGGCTGTGAACGGCAGAGCCGCGAGCCTCTTTCTAAGAATCATTTGCTTACGTCTTAATTAGAAGAAAACACACAAGCGTCGGGAGCCAGGAGGATTCCACCCGACCCTAACTCGCTGAGACCTCGCAAGACATCGTCTCCGCTCTATCCGTGGCATAAGCTCGCCGGACGATGGCTCGAACAGGCAGCCTTTTAATTCAGGACAGGGCGTCAGAGTTCACGCCGAACGCGGCAGACGCGTCATCACGTCCGCCTGACGAACGCCGCAGATAACGCGAGGCTGGGATCGTTTCTTCAGGACTTGTCTTGCTCCTCGTCCTTCTCTTCGTAGCTCTTGCGAGCCTTCTTATAAGAGTTGTCGAACGGCTTTAAATGAAGCATGTTGGCTCGCTCTGCATAAGTACCCGTTGCCAGAACAAGCATTCCAACCAAAGCACCAGTGAACATTGCTAAGCCAGACAGAAGGAAGTAAGAGCCTGCGGCGATTACAATACCCGTCGCCCACAACACAATGCGAAACCACGGAGCAAAGTTTCCACCACTAATAATCCTCATTTTTTTCCGTGCGCTCCATTGTTGAACCTGTCACTGACGCTGTTGAACGTAGTGGTGTTCTTGATCCAGCTACCGAGTTCGGTGATGCCCGTTCCCGCTAATGGGTACTTGTTCGCCGCGCCTCCAAGTGTTAGATCGACAATACATCCCGCTACGTAAGCACCCGGGTTTGGACCCGCGATTTGCGCCATGAAATCCGCCGCCCATCCTGCTACGGATGGTCCAAATCAGGACTTGTCCTGCTCTTCGTCCCTCTCTTCGTAGCTCTTGCGTGCCCTCTTATACGGCGTCTCCGTTGGCACGGTCATGGATAACTTCTTCTCATCCGGATGCAACTGCCGGTTGTACACATCAGAATGGCCCGATATCAAGGATTCGTATTTCGTCACCAAAACGGCCCCGTTGTACAGCGACGTCGATTTCGTCGCCTTCGCTAACACGTTCATACATCCAAGCGACTGGAAAGAATTGCAGCAGACGATTCTCAAAATCTACTTCGAGAGCGTTCTTTGCAGGTACGGTGACATATGCCTTCCCCTGCCATTCACGATGTTCGGGCAATATCCATTTACGTGCAACGCGCCCCGTAACTATCACCTTTTTTACTCCTGCGAAAATCAAGACGCGTCGGACGGTCAAGACCACCATAAGGACAATTAGACATTCCGCTGCTAGAACTAACGCGCCTGAAACGGCACTTGGTCCGCCACGGCCAACCAGTTCGAATGTGGTAGCTACGATGTTCATCAGGATTCGCTAACGTTGGTCACTTGTTGCCGGTGTTCTTGTTTGCGGTTTAAACCGCTACTTGAGCCGGGCCGGACAAGGTGTGAATGTTATGGTTCGCGACGTCACCAGCTTTTCACGGCATTATGCTTTGTGCCATCGTACCAATGCCGTAAGAAGTTGCTCCCGTTGCTGCGTTTGCCGACGGGTCGCTTGAAGGACTCACGACTGAGTTTCCGCCGTAGGCCGCAGTCTCATTCAGTAATCCGTTGTATGTCCCAGCCGCTACCTTGGCACCAATCGCGTTTCCAAGGGTATCGAAATGCAATGCGGCCGGTCCCGCCAACCCTGCTACAAAGCCAATCGTGAGTGACTTTGAAGTGTTCGGCGCGTCCCTGCTCAGACCGGTCACGTATGCAAGCGTGTCGCCGCGATGGTCGTATAGCGAGTTAATCGCCCAACCGGTTGCCACAATCGGAGCGACTGATCCGAGTGCGACCATAGCCAACGCACCGCCTGCGGCAACACCGACCTGCGGATGTGCTTCGTGCCCCGGAAGCGCCCGCTGTTCAGGTGACAGCGAACGATCGGCATTGCCATAAAAGAATGGACTGTTGTGCTCGGCAGCCGTGGCCGTGCACATGCTGCCCCCGTACTGGCTAATAAACGCTGTCGCGCATTTGCCGCCGTCAGGCGCTGCTCCCGCGCTCACGGCCGCATCTACCAACCGATATCCGCTTGCCGGTAACATCTGCTGCGCCTGGTCCGCCGTGATGCTCTGTCCCGTCTGATCCTTGTAGAACTCCGCGAACTTGCCGGCGTTGTCCTTCGCCCACTTACGTTCATCCGGATTTAGTTGCCGGTTGCAAATTATCTTTAATTCTTGCACTGCTGAATTGTTAGGGCGTTATAACTCATACTAACTCCGTAGGCTCCCTTTCCTTCATTGAATCCCATGTTCCTGTCAATCTTCGCCACAACACCGTCTTTACAAATCAAATCCTGATTTTCATAACGCTTTTCTTTCCACCCAAGCGATCTTAAAGTGATCGTGTAACTGTCTGCCAAACTTGGAGACCACGATTTCGCATCAATAGTGACGAATATAAAAGCAGATCCATACTTACTATTCTGATCCCTATCGACGATGCGGCCACCATTCTTTAAAACAATCTCCATATCATGCCCCATAAACTGAAGTTGTTTTCCAGTATCGGTTGGATTCTTTTTAAAAGAAAAAAGCAATGCAAATACACCTATCACTGCAAAGACGATCCCCAGGCGTTTATTGATATTTTCTAGCTTAGACATTTCAAGCCTCATCGCTTTGGCTGCATACCCGGAAACACTCCAGCCGGAACACTTGCACCGGTTCCACCACCCCCACCCCAATTAGGTGATCTAGTCAATCCTCCTAATCCCATTCCAAACTCGATGGATGTATCGCCACCTAGCGCGTGATTCGCTCCGATACACACGCCATAAGCACAACCATTTCCACCGAATGATCCACCGTTCAGAAAGTTATCTGTGATTTCCGCCTGTTTCGACTGCAATTGCCCCATAGATGCAGGAATTACACCCAGGGTTATCGATACACCAGCCGAGATAGGAACCGAACCGCCGCCTCCCAAATAATAAATTCCGTTATGCAAATTCAACGCAACACTACCAGACATCCCCAATGCGCTACCACCAACACCTAAATAGTCAAGTTTTCCAGGCTGTTGAGCCAATACATTCGAAGTAAAGGCGTTGCTGTCCGCCTTTGCATCTGGCGATGTGTACTGGAATAAACTGCTGCCCGGCGTCTGCCGCACCATACCGCCAGCGCCAGCCGTCGAGAAGAACGCCCCATTGTAGTTCTGCAATTGTGCTTGTTCGGCCGTATAGCCCGCGCCTTCCTTTTCCAGCCCCGAATACTTCATGTAATCAGCCGTGCTCGGTGAATATTCCGCCGCGCAGTGAACAAGAGCGCAGCCCGCCGCTTCTAGTCGGTGTTCTTTGTCGGGGTCTCCGTTGGCAAGGTTTTTGATGACCTTCTTCTCATCCGGATGCAACTGCCGATTGTAAAGATCAGCATTCGCAGCCGTCATCGCGCCCGAATTGCCACCCGCGACCGCGCCCGCTCCACCAGCAATTACATTCGCAACAATATTGCCCAACGCTCGATCCGCATCCGCATTGCCCGTCGGACTCGATGCAACAATGAAATCACTCAGTTCGTTGAGCTTGCCTGCCGCCGCCGCCGAGATGCCCGCACCCGCAGCCCCGCCCGCGACACTGCCCCCACCGAGACCCGCGACCGCCGCACCGCCCGCAATATGCATCGCGATCCGATACTCCCCTCCTTCGGCCCACTTGTCTGCAGTTGCCTGATCGCCCGACGCTTCGGCCGCCTTCTTCTGCCGATCCGCATAGTTCCCGATCTGCGTGGCCACCGTCTGCGCAACGATCGCCGCCGCCTGCTGCGTGCTCGCCTGCTGATTGAGCAGATTCTGCAAGTCGGGCAGCTTGCTTACCGTCCCGTTCAGATCGCTCGTATCACGATTCAGGCTCGCCAAGTCCTGCTTCTGATTCGCGCCATCCGTGATCGTGATCGTACCCGCACCGATCGCGCTCTTCGTCGTCGCACTCTCATTGCCGCTGTCGTGCTGCGAGATCATCGGCGAGACGCCACCACCGTTGGACACCGCCGTCACACCATTGGCCTTCGCGCTGCTCGACGCACCCATCGACCCGCCCGCGCTGAACCCGCTGCTCTTCGCGTCGTAGTTCGACGCATTCGCGATATCGCTGAAGCTCAACGTGCCCGTCGTGAGGTTGTTTTTCGACGCGTCTGCATCGCTCGAGATATACGCACCTGCCAGATCGGTATTGCCCTTCACATTGATATCGAACCCGCCCGCACCGGCATGAATCCCCGACTGCTCTTCGATGCCCACGTAATCACCGTGCGCGTCACCCTTCTGCTGGCTGTAGCTCGCGCTACCTCCGCCCTGGCTGATGCTGACACCCGCGCTCTGGCTCTCCTGATGCGCCGCGCTATGGCTCGTGTCCTGCACGCTCGCGATGTTCAGATCACCACCAACGAGCGTCGACACCTGCCCGCCATCGACCGTCGCACCCTTGATGTTCGTATCGCCGCCCGACACGATGCTTACACTATTCGCGCCGCTGATGTGCGTGTTGTTCTGCGCCGCCGAATCCGAATTCGCATCGCCATGCGCGCGGCTGCCCGAGGCCGAGATCCCGTATCCCTGCGAGCCATACGACACCCCGATACTGCCGCTCTTCGATTCGTTGTTGCTGCGCGTACTGTCCGTATCCGTCGAATGAATCAGGTTCACCTGATTGTTCGCCGCCAGCACCACATCGCTTGCGTTCACGTTCGAGCCGGCGATCGTCACGTTGCCGCTGCCCGCCGTGCCGCTGCCCTTCGCGATGAACGCCGTCGTGCCGCCCGCCGTGATGTTCGAGCCGTTGTGCTGCGTGCTGTCCTCGCTGAAGGTTGACTTGCTGCTCGATGAGCCGAAGCTCAGTTCGACCTTCCAGTCCGGCGCCTGACCCTGCATCATCGGATTCGCACCGTTGACGAGGCTGCCGCCCGCAGCCAGCGCGTGCAACGCGTCGACGCGCGTGTTGCCCGTGCCATTCTCCGTCGCTCGCGCTTGCTGACCCGCCGTTTGAATGGCATCGATCACCGATGACTTGAATGCGAGCGTGAAGCCCGAACTCTTCGTCTCATGGGTCTCATCGTGATGGCGATCGTCTTGCGACGCTTCGATGACGACTTCCGCCCCCGTACCCGTTACGTTGCCCGCTGCGAGCACGTCCGAGCCCTTGATATGCAGCATGTCGCCCGCCTGCATCGTCACGTTGCCCGTCGTGCTGCCGATCAGACTGCCTTGCGCGGATTTGGCCGCATCGTTGATCGTGTCCGTGGTGTCGTTCGTGCCATACGAAATTCCCACGCCCGCCGTGCCGAGGCCGCTCACCTTCTTTTCGTGGAACTCATTCGAACGGTTCGTATCCTCCGACGTGGTGATCGTCAGGTCATTGCCTGCGACGACGCTTACGTCGTTCGTCCCCGCGACTGTCGAACCCTGGACCGTCACATCATGACCCGCGTTGATGTTCACCGAATCGCCCGACACCGTGCTGCCCGCGCCGATGTTCGCCTGCGTGGTCTGCATGTCGTCCGAGATCGTCTTGCGCAGTGAGCTGCCGCGCTCCGAATGCCGGTACGAGTAATCGTCGTGCTCCTCGCGCGCTTCGTTGAGCGTCACATCGCCCGTTGCAACGATATTCGCCGCGCCCGCATCGGTGCTCAGGCTCGAGCCCGTGAGCGTCACATTACCCTTGTTCTTGTCCGCGCTCAACGCCGCCAGCGTCGCGCTGCCTCCCGCTGTGAAGCTTGTGCCCTGTGTCTGTTCATCGTAGGTATGCGCGATGAACTTGTCCCGATCATCCGTGTTGACGTTATCCAGCTTGTGGCTGTCGGCGACCGTCGTCGCCGTCAGATTGCCGCCCGCCGTGACCGACATATCCTGGCCCGCGCCCACCTGCGCGCCCTTGAAGGTCATGTCGTTGCCCGACTGCATCGCGAGACTGCCACCCGTGCTGATGCCGCTCGTCTGGTTGAGCGTCGTGTTCTCTTCCCAATGGTGATCGGCGTTCTTCGTCACCGATTGCGATGTCGTCGACTGGACGGTATCCGCGAGCATGTCGTGGCCGGCCGTGATCTGCGCATTGCCACCCGCGTTGATGTTCGCGCCGTGTACCGTCAGATCGTGACCGGCAGCGACCACCATGTCGCCCGTCGATTCGATCGTGCCTTGCGCGCCGACCAGCGTCTGCTGAACCCGGCTGTCGCCCACCGCCGATCTCACGCCCACTGCATCGACCAACGTAGTGTTGACGATATCGTGGCCCGCCAGCACCGCCACGCGATTTCCCGAGATACGACCCGAGGCGTTCGTGATGTCGTTGCTCGCCGATATCGCCGTCGTGCCATCGCTGCTGATGTTTCCGCCACGGTTCAGAATGTCCGTGCCGGTGATGACCGTCTGCGTGCCGCCCTTGATCACGCCGCTGTTCGTGACACTGCCCGACGTGTGAATCTCCACGTCGTCCGCCGCGATCAATGCGCCGGTCGGCTGAAGATCATTCGCGTGCGCTTGCGCCAGATACACCACCGGCGCGAGCACGTGCTCCGTCGTTCCATCGGGCAAAGTCACGACCTGTTCCACCAGCCACACGATGTCGCTCGTGAGCGCATTCATTTGCGCAGCCGTCAGCGCCATGCCCGGCGCGAGGTTGAATTCCTTCGCGACGCTCACGCCGTTGCCCATCAACGCGCGATATTCATCCTCGTTGCTCGTAGGGCCTTCCAGATACACGCGGCCCGTAAGCTGCGTGATCTGATTGCGAATGAGTTGCTGCTCGTACAGGCCATCGCCCAGGCGCTTCTCGGTCTTCATCGGATCGAGGTTGAGCGCGCTGAGCATGTAGTCGCTGGAGATGAAGCTCGCGTAGCTCGTCAGGCGCGGATCGGTCGCGATCAGGTACTGCGCGTTCGGTGACCTGTTGTAGCGATACAGGCCGCTCGTCGGCAGGGTGATGTTTAGTGCGCCGGTCGGACCCGCGACCGATTGTGGCGCGTTGACCGTCTGACCATTGCCCGTGGCAGCGCCTGTCGCGGAGCCGCTTGCGCCATTCACCGAGGCGCCGCTCGCGTCTTTCACGCCCGCGCCGCTGCCGCCCGATAAGGACGTCATCGCGGTATTCGCGCCAAGCGTGCCGCCCGTTGCGCCCGTGGCAGAGCTTGCTGCCGCGACATTTACGTTGTTCACGTCGCGCGCGTTGATATCGACCAAGTTGTTGGCGACGATTGTGCCGCCCGTGCCGCCGATGGCCACCGGCGGCAGCACGATGGACGGCTCCGTGATAGTGCCTACGTCACGCGTGATGTCTTCATTCCACGCATACGTCGAGGCGATATCCTGTCGCTGGTATTGATACAACGTCTGGCCAATGTTGTTCACGATCGTGCCGCCAACGTTGCCGCTCGTATCGAGTTCACCGTCTTGCACCGCATTGCCGATGTAGATCGCATCGCCCGCAGCGATCGCGCTGTATGCATTGTTGATCGTGCCGACGTTGGCGAGCGTCATCGTGCCGCCGGCGAGCAGTTGAGCTTGCGGCGCTTGCGAGCCCGTCACCTGATCCTTCTGCGTCGTCGTGGTCGTGTCGCGCGCGATTTCCACGCGCTGCCAGCCGTTGTGTGCATCGCTACGGGTCAGATATTCGGTGGACGGATCATAGTTGATATGCGGATCGTAGGCGTCCCAGTAGTTGACCGTGATCGTGCCGTCGGCGTTTTGCGTGAGCGTGTTGTAGTAGATCGTCGTCGGTTTGCCGGCGATGTTCACCACCAACACGCGATCGACTGCATCAGGTCCGCTCGTGCTCGACACAACATCAGCGTCGCTGAAACTCACGTTCAACGGATTCTTGTAGCCATAGTCCCACAAGGCCTGGTTACAGGCGGAACCGGTGGGGCCGCCGGGGTCGCCTGCACTCGTGCCTCCGTTACATGCAATGTATTTCTTGCGCTTGGTCCCATGAACCGTATCGACATCCGTCGTTACCGTCTCGATCGTCGGCGCGGGGCGCGTGTTCGTCAGCGTATTCGTCGCCACTTCGATATTACCCAGCGCCTCGATCGTCGACTGATCGTTGGTCACCGAATTCGCGCGATTCACGAGCAGGCCATTCGCATCGCGCATGCCGTCGCCCGCGATGTTGATATCGCCAAGGCTGAACAGGTTCGCGCCTTGTTCGTTGCGGATATCGCCTTGCGAATAGACGTTCAGTTCCGAGGCCGCCGCCATCACTGCCGCTGCACCTGTGTTCACCACCGACCGCGTTCCGTCGACCGTCACCACATTGCCGATGATCGTCCCGGTGTTCGTGAGCGTCGCGCTTTGCGTCGCCACCGCATCGCCTTCGATACGGCCTTCGTTGATGATTGCTTCGACGGCATTCACCGTCGTGTTCGCGGAATTGAGGTCCGCGCTCGCCTGATTGTCGACGTTGTTCGCGTTGATCGTCAGTGCGTTCACCGCCGCGAGCGTGCCCTGATTGGTGAAGTTGCCGTTCGTCGAGAACTTCAGATCATGATTGGCCTGAATCTGATTCACGCCGTCGAGCGTGTAATCGCCATTGATGGTCACCGCGCCGTCGTTGCCCGCGATGATGCGGCCATCGCCCGTAAGCGTGTTCGTCGCAAGACTAAGGTTCTGGTCGCTGCCGATCGCGCCGTTCTGGTTCGAGAGCGCGCCGGTCGCAATCGATACGGTCCCGCCGCTGCCTTGATCGTTGCCAATGCGGCCATTGGTGTTATCGACCGAAGCCGTGTTCAGGTTCATCGCACCGTTCGCATGAACGGAGCCGCCCGCGTTCAACAAGGACGCATTAGGCCCGTTGAGCGTCAGCGCGTTCGCGCCGGAGAGCGTGGCGTTGGTGTTGTCCGCGAGTTGCGCGATGGTCAGCGTCAGATCGTGTCCCGCGAGCACCTGCGCGCCGTTGGCGTTCGACAGCACCCGCGCATCGAGAGCCACATCGCCATTGCCGCCAACCGTGCCCGCACCGTTCACGCCGCCGGCATTGCTGTTGACGACCGTGTCGGCGCTGACCGTCATCGCGCCCGTTCCGCTGTTCGCGATGCGTCCGTTCGAATTATCGATCGATGCACCCGACATCGAGAGCGCGGACGTTGCGCCGTCCGCTTCGATCTGACCGCTCGTGTTATCGATGGCGCCCACCGCGCTCACCGACACATCCTCGCCCGCTTGCATGAGACCCGCGCGGTTGGCAAGCGTGCTGCCAGAATTCGCCGCGATCGAACCGCCCGCCACCAGCGTGCCATTCGAATTGTCGATGCTCGCACCCGACACCGACACATCGCCGTTGCCGCCGATCAAACCGTTATCGGTGTTGCTCAATGCGCCACGCGCCGTAAGCGTGGTCGCACCGGTGCCGCCATTGGCGATCGAGCCGTTGTCGTTGGCGATGTCCTGCGCCGTAACGCTCATCACGCCATTGGCCTGCACGGTGCCGCCCGTGTTTTGCAACGCGCCCGCGTCGGTAATCGACACGTTCTGCGCGCCGACATAGCCGCCGTTGCGGTTGTCGAGGGAAGCGACATCGAGAGTAGCGGAAGTCTGCGCGGCGAGCGTGCCGCCCTGATTCGACACTGCGCCGCTCTTCACATCGAGCGCGCCATTGGTGGCGATCGTGCCGCCGTTATTGGAAATCGAATTCGCCTGAACGGACAGCGTGCCGGTTCCCGAACTCGTGATGGTTCCGTTGTCGTTCAGCAGCGCGGCCGGCGTCAGCGACAGATCGGCCGCATTGGTCGTGATCGAGCCCGCCGAATTGTCCAGCGTGCCGATGACGGTGAACGTCGTCGCCCCCGTGCCCGTCTGTGTGATCGTGCCGTTGCGGTTGATCAGGTCGTAAGCGGACAGTGCCAACTGATTGCCCGCGATCGTGCCGGAGTTCGTGAGCGTCGTGCCAGCGGACACCGTCGTCTTGCCGTTCGCCGCGAGCGTGCCGCTATTGAACAAGCTTTGCACCGCACGCGCGATCAGGGTTTGCATCGCGGTGATCGAACCGGCGTTGACGAATTGGCCCGCCTGCACGCTCACATTGCCGTTGCTGGCGATCTGCCCGTTCGCGCCGTTATTGAGTAGCCCACTCGTCGCAAGCGACACACTGCTGCCGTTCAGAACCGTGATGTGCCCGTTCGAGTTGTCCAGGCTCGCGGAGAACGCATTCAACGCACCGCCCGCCTGCATCGTGCCGCCCTGATTCGAAATCGCACCGCTCGCGTTCGCATTCAATGCACCGTTCGTCGCGATCGTTCCGTTCTTGTTGGAGATCGATCCACTGTCGATCGAGAGCGTACCGGTGCCCGAACTCGTGACCTTGCCGTTGTCGTTCACCAACGCGGCAGGCGTGAGCGTCAGATCCGCCGCGTTGGTTGCGATCGATCCGCTGGCGTTATCGAGTGTGCCGGTGACCGCAAGCGTGGTCGCGCCCGTGCCGGTTTGCGTGAGCGTGCCGTTGTGGTTGATGAGGTTCGTTGCGGCGACGTTCAGTTGATCGCCCGTGATCGCGCCATTGCTATTGTCGAGCGTCGCGGATTGGACCGTGACGCGCTGACCTGCGGAAATCGAACCGCCCGCGTCGGTCAGTGTTGTGCCTGCTGTGACGGTCGTGTTGCCGTTTGCGGCGAGCGTACCCGAGTTCGCGAGCGTCTGCGCCGCCGTCGCGACCAGATTCTGCACGGCCGTGATCGATCCGGCATTGATGAGCTGACCGGTCTGCACGGTCACGTCGCCATTACCGCCGATCGCGCCGCCCTGCGCGCTGTTGAGAAGACCAGAGACGGTGAAGCTCAAACCATCCGCATTCAACGACGCGATATGGCCTGCGCTGTTATCCACGCTTGCCGCACGCACAGTCAACGCACCGGCCGACTGCATCGTGCCGCCCTGATTCAGGATCGCATTGACGATGTTCGCCGTCAGCCAGCCGCCCGAGATGATCTGCCCGTTGCGGTTCGACAATGCGCCTGCGGTGATCGATTGCGCGCCGCCGGATTTGAGCGCGCCATTGTCGTTGGTGAGCGTGCTCGCAGCGTTGACACTGATCGCGCCGCCTGCAGTCGTGGTCGCGCCGGACAGATTCAGGTCGCCTGCATTGGCAGCCATTGCGAGGTTGCCGTTGGCCGTGGTCGAACTGCCCGCCAGATTGACCGAAGCACCCGAAATCGTCGCGTTACCGCCTGCCGCATTGCGTCCGTTAGCGCTTAACGCGCCCAAGGCGATCACCGACAGATCACCGCCTTGAGCGACCGAGCCATCCTGATTGATGCCCGCGCCCAGCGTGCCGGTCGAGCTCACGCTTGCCGCATTGACGCTCGTGTTCTGCTGGGCCGCCAGCGTGCCGCTGTTGGTCAACGCCCCCGACGTGGAGACGATCACATCGTGCTGTGCGTAGGTCGTGCCGCCATTGTCTATGCCCTGTGCGCCGCTGGCGCTGATCGAACCTCTCGCCTGAGTCGTTCCGGCGAGCACGAGTTGGCCGTTACTCTTGAGCGTCAGGTCGCCCGCCTGGGCCGCCAATACCCCACGCGTACTGACCCCCACCCCATACTCGTTGCTCGCCAGAAAAATGCGATTGCTATACATCCCGCCCAATTGACTAACGTCAATTGCAACGGATGGCACGGCGCCCGTGCCCGCTATCGGTGTGGTGGCCAGGGTGGCATAATCCACCGCGCTCGGTCCGGCCAGCACGTTCAGGTTGTTGGCATAGATTGCGGCATTGACTTGAATGGCGCGAGCAATCAGGTCGACCTGATCGACGTTGGTCGCATTCAGTCCTGCGCCCTGGACCGTGATGTTGCCCTGTGAGACATTGAAGCCCGTCAAACCGCCGTTGGGTCCATAGTTCGGCGTGCCAGTGGTGAGAACAGCCTTCGACGTATTCAGGAAGCCAGCGCCATCCAAGACGATGCCGTTGGGGTTCGCGACCACTACCTCGGCTTTCTGGCCTGCCACTTCGAGATAGCCGCGCAACTGCGAAGGCGAATTGCTCACAACCTGATTGACGATAATCCGCGCCGAATTACCCGGCGTGAGATTCGGATTACCGGTTATATATCCGCCCTGCTGACTTTGAACGATCGTCGGCGAATTGTTAAGAATTGCGCCTTTTTTAGGTACATCGAACTGGGAGAACGTTCCGACCGATACGCCTGCTGCGCTCGGTCGCGCGATGTTTACCTGATTCAGACCATTTTGAGTTTGAATGACCTGCGCGCCTGAACCCGGCGCAGCAACGATCTGTGCGAACGCGAGCGTCGAAGCCGATCCGAGCAGGAGCATGGCGGCGAACGCGACAGCGCGAAGCGGGAGGATCAGACTGGCGTGCGTAGAAGATGCAAGGAATGCGCGTTGCGCATTACGACCACTACCGCCATGCCCCGTGGCGAAGTCGGCCACTGCGACCATCATTCGGCGTGCTTTGCTGTACACCAGCTTATACAACTTGCTATTCATCGACTTGCTTTCTTATTGTGCTTTAAGGCCGCGAGTCGGACCTCAAAGGCGCTTACCCGCAACGAGCGCGCAATTGTTCCCCTTTTAAATTTTGCGTAACAGTGCGAATTATCTGAATTATCTGGCGCCGTAGTGTTTTGACAACCGTACGGCGCAAGGCCGCTTGACCCGCATCGGTTTCTTCTGAATGGTTCATCGTGCCGCGGTCAGTGCGGCGGCGGCACGAACCGGACTCATGCTTTCGCGCGCCGATCTGAGCGATCAGCACGCCCAACTCATCATCGAACTGTCCGACGCGCACAACGCCGGTGAGCGCGCCTCTATCAGCCCTTGACCAGTCCTCCGTCGACCACGAGGTTCTGCCCCGTCACCGCGCGGGCCCACGGCGAAAGAAAGAACAACACCGCGTCGGCGAATTCAGCGGGCGTCGTGACACGACGCAGCGGCGTGAAGCCCGCGACCAGATCGAACACGGCTTCGGGCGTCGCCCGGCTGGCATCGGTCGTGCGCAACAGACCGCCCGACACCATGTTCACCGTGATGCCGTCCGGCCCGAGATCGTTCGATGCGGTTCTCGTCAGCGCGAGCAACGCGGCTTTTGCCGCGGTGTAATCGTGATACGGCACGACGGGATTCTGGAACAGATTGGTGCCGACATTCACGATGCGGCCGAAGCCAGCGGCACGCATCGCAGGCAACGCTGCCTGGATCGTGTTGAGCGCGCCTTTGAGCGCACCCTCCATCTGCTGCTGAAAGCGCGCCCATTCGATTTCGCCGAGCTTCGGACGCGCATCGCCATCGAAACTGAAACTGGCGAGTGCATTGTTCACGACGGCATGCACCGGCGCGCCGCTTTTCGTGTGAGCCTCTTCGAAGAGACGCGCGACCGAGCGTTCATCGGTGATATCGGCCTGCACGGCCACGACGCGCGACCCGAGCCTTTCGACGAGCGCTTTCGCCTGCGCTTCGCTGCGGTGATAGTTGATGACGACACGAGCGCCCTCGCGCGCGAGCGCTTCGGTGATCGCCGCACCCAGGCCGCGCGCGCCGCCGGTCACGAGTACGTTCTGTTCAGACAGCAGCATCGAGTTCTCCAAAATGGGTTCGGGAATGGTCGGCGAATTATGCAGGATGACACACGCTTTCGATCCGGTTACGCGTGTGCCGATGGCGGCCATCCCCTGTTCATGAAGAAGCACTATAGTTAAAGCTCACAAAAAGGAGCCACCATGATCTCGTGCAAACGTCACCTCTGGATCCGTGGGGTGCTGGCCGCAACCTTGCTTTACGCCCCGCTCACCCACGCCCAGCTCGGCAACCTGCTCGATCAGAGCAAGAGCGGCGGTGCCGGTGGCGCACTCGGCAATCTCGGCGGGCTGAGCAGCGGTTTATCGCTGGACTCGCTGACCTCCAGCAGTACGGGCAATGTCGCAGGCGTACTCGAGTTCTGCATGAAGAACAACTACCTCGGCGGCGGCGCATCGTCGGTCAAGGACGGACTCATGAGCAAGCTCGGCGGTTCGGCGTCCAGCGACGGCGGATACACCAACGGCGCGAAGGGCATCCTCGATAGCGGCAACGGCAAGCAGGTCGATCTGAGCGGCGGCGGCCTGAAGGAACAAGTCACGAAGCAGGTGTGCGACAAGATTCTCGCGCAGGGAAAATCGTTGCTGTAGACCTTCAACGTTTCGCGTTGAGCCTTCGCCACAAGGTCGTCTTGCTGATGCCGAGCGCCTTGCAGACGGCGTCCCGATCACCGTCGAACGCGGCAAGCGTCGCACGGATCTGATCGGCTTCCATCGAACGGCTCAGGTCGCGCAGCGACACATCCGCGCCGGCTTCGGATCTGATGTCGAACAGCTCGGGCGCGATGGTCTGCAAGTCATCCGGCGTCAGTGCGACAGGCCGATCGCGGTCGGTATCCATGTCCGGAATCTCCACCGCGATGCGCTCGACGATGTTCTGCAACTCGCGCACATTGCCCGGCCACGGATAAGCGCGCAGCGCCTGCTCCAGCGGCGCGAGCAGGCGCGCCGCCGCTTCACGTCCTGGCACGCGCAGCGCCAGCATCTTGTCGCGCCGTGCGGCCTGCATCAGCAGTTCCGTCGCCAGCGGCAGGATGTCACTGGAGCGCGCGCGCAACGGCGGCAATGCGATGCTCAGAATATTGATGCGATAGAAAAGATCGGCCCGGAACGATCCATCTGCGACACCATCGGCGAGCGAGCGATGGGTCGCTGCGATCACGCGGATATCGACGCGCGTCGGCTCCGTCGATCCGAGACGGATGACTTCTCGTTCCTGCAGCACGCGCAACAGACGGCTTTGCAGCGAAGGCGGCATCTCGCCGATTTCATCGAGAAACAAGGTGCCGCGATGCGCGGCCTCGATCAGGCCCGCTTTGCCGCCCTTGCGCGCGCCCGTGAACGCGCCCTCCTCGTAACCGAAAAGCTCGCTTTCGAGCAGCGCTTCGGGGAACGCGCCGCAGTTCATCGCGACGAACGGAAAGTCCTTGCGACCGCTCAGCCGATGCATGCTCTGCGCGACCATTTCCTTGCCAGTGCCGCTCTCGCCGAGAATCAGCACGGTGGCATCGGATTTCGCGTAACGTCGCACGAGCGCCCTCACGCGCTCGATCGGCTCCGATTCACCCACGACATCCTCCAGCCGATAGCGCGCGACGAATTCCTGCGCGCCCTGTCGTGATCGCAACGTTCGGTCGAGCCGCTCGACCGCGCGCGATTCCTGGAACGTGAAGATCGTGCCGCCCGCCGTGCCGTCGCTCGCCAGCGGTCCGCGATGGATCGCGTAACTCACGCCGCGCACCGCGCCGAATACATCGCCGTCGGCGACGGGCAATACGCCATCGAGTTCGGGCGCGACTTCGAGCAGCGCACGGCCGACCGCGCGCGATGCATCGGCGATGCCGAGCGCCGCGACGAGCCGGCGATTGATCGCTTCGATGCGACCGCCCGCATCGACCGCGACGACGCCATCGCGCAGATGCTGCAACAGGTTGTCGAGGCGAATGCGCCGCGCGACTTCATGGCGCATCGCCTGGGCGACTTCCAGCGCGGTCTCGAACGCGGCCACCACGGATGTGCGCGAATACAGGAACACCGAACTCATGCCCGCGTCGGCCGCCAGGTCCGCGACGAGACCCGGGCCGACCACCACGTCGACGCCGCGATCGCGCAGATCGAGCACGAGGCTCTCCGCGTCCTGCGCCGAGCGATACGATTCGCAGATCATGTCGATACCGTACGCGGCGAGAAAGCGGCGTATTTCCGCGGGCGTGTCGCCGTGCGTGACGAGCGCGACGCTCGCGCCCTCGCGCCGCGCCTTCGTGAGCGCGTGCATCACGTCGAAGCCGGTCGGGCTGATCACGACGACCGGCACCGACACGCGGCCCTTGAGATAAGCGCCGTTCGAACCGCCCGCCACGACGACATCCGGCCGCTCGTCGCGCGCGGCTTCGATGCTGTTCGCGGCGTCCTCGTAACCGAGTGGAACGACGTCGAGTTCAGCGCGATCAGCATACGCGCCGGCGATATCGATGAATAACGCTCTGAGCCGGCTGATACCGACGGCCCAGATGCGCGGGCGAGACGCAGGTTCGGTTTGCATGGTTGTCTGCACTGAATGGAACGGACGAGTCGCATACAGTATGCAACATCCGTTTCAGGTTCGAAATCCGGGATTTCAGTCATGAAAATGCCAGACGGGCGGCCAAATTTTTTATCTCGCAAAATCAATAGCTTAAACCGACAACAAAAGCTGGCAAGGGATTTGCTTAGTTACGCGACTTCATCAGGAGACAAACCGTGAGTTCCGAAATCCAGTCCGCACAGACCGCAGGCGCGCGGTTCCGCCAGGCCGTCCGAGACGAATCCCCGCTGCAGGTCGTCGGCGCGATCACCGCGTACGCCGCGAAGATGGCAGAAGCCGTCGGTTTCAAGGCGCTCTATCTGTCCGGCGGCGGCGTGGCCGCGAATTCGCTCGGCATGCCCGACCTCGGCATCAGCACGATGGAAGACGTGCTCATCGACGCGCGCCGCATCACCGACGCGTCCTCGCTGCCGCTGATGGTCGATATCGACACCGGCTGGGGCGGCGCCTTCAACATCGCGCGCACGATCCGCTCGTTCATCAAGGCGGGCGTGGCGGCCGTGCATATCGAGGATCAGGTCGGGCAGAAGCGCTGCGGTCATCGGCCGGGCAAGGAAGTCGTGCCGACCGGCGAGATGGTGGATCGCGTGAAGGCCGCCGTCGATGCGCGCACGGACGAATCGTTCGTCATCATGGCGCGCACCGATGCCGCCGCCGCCGAAGGCATCGATGCCGCGATCGAGCGCGCCATCGCGTATGTCGAAGCGGGCGCGGACATGATCTTCCCCGAAGCGATGAAAACGCTCGACGACTATCGCCGCTTCAAGGCCGCCGTGCGCGTGCCGATCCTCGCGAACCTGACCGAGTTCGGCTCGACGCCCATGTTCACCGTCGACGAACTGAAGGACGCCAATGTCGATATCGCGTTGTATTGTTGCGGCGCGTATCGTGCGATGAACGCAGCCGCGCTCAACTTCTACGAGACCGTGAAGCGCGACGGCACGCAGAAGGCCGCCGTCGAAACGATGCAGTCGCGCGCCGACCTGTATCAGTATCTCGGCTATCACGCCTACGAAGACAAGCTCGACCAGCTTTTTGCGGCAAAGAAATAACCCTTGTAAAGGAGACGAAATCGATGAGCGAAGCAGACAACAGCACCGCATCCGCAGGCGCATTCAAGCCGAAGAAGTCCGTCGCGCTGTCCGGCGTGACCGCGGGCAATACCGCGCTGTGCACGGTCGGCAAGACCGGCAATGACCTGCACTATCGCGGCTATGACATTCTCGATGTCGCGACCACTTCCGAATTCGAAGAAATCGCGCATCTGCTCGTGCACGGCAAGCTGCCCAACGCTGCCGAACTGAAAGCGTACAAGACGAAGCTGAAGGCGTTGCGCGGCCTGCCCGCGAACCTCAAGGCCGCGTTGGAATGGATTCCCGCGTCCGCGCATCCGATGGACGTGATGCGTACCGGCGTGTCCGTGCTCGGCACGCTGCTGCCGGAGAAGGACGATCACAACGTGCCGGGCGCGAAGGACATCGCCGATCGTCTGATGGCCTCGCTCGGCTCGATGCTGCTCTACTGGTATCACTATTCGCACAACGGCAAACGCATCGAAGTCGAAACCGACGACGATTCCATCGGCGGACACTTTCTGCATCTGCTGCATGGCGTGGCGCCCTCGAAGTCGTGGGTCGATGCGATGCATGTGTCGCTCAACCTGTATGCCGAGCACGAATTCAATGCATCGACGTTCACAGCGCGCGTGATCGCGGGCACGGGTTCGGACATGTATTCGGCGATCACCGGCGCGATCGGCGCATTGCGCGGTCCGAAGCATGGCGGTGCGAACGAAGTCGCGTTCGAAATCCAGTCGCGCTATCAGACGCCCGACGAAGCGGAAAGCGACATCAAGCGGCGCGTCGAGAACAAGGAAGTGGTGATCGGCTTCGGCCACCCCGTGTACACGATCTCCGATCCGCGCAACAAGGTCATCAAGGAAATCGCGAAGAAGCTGTCGAAGGAAGCCGGCGACACGAAGCTCTTCGACATCGCCGAGCGGCTCGAATCGGTGATGTGGGACGCGAAGAAAATGTTCCCGAACCTCGACTGGTTCAGCGCGGTCTCGTATCACATGATGGGCGTGCCCACGGCCATGTTCACGCCGCTGTTCGTGATCTCGCGCACCTCGGGATGGGCGGCGCACATCATCGAGCAACGCATCGACAACAAGATCATCCGGCCGAGCGCGAATTACACCGGACCGGACAATCTCGAGTTCGTCCCGCTGGCAAAACGTGCGTAAGAAGTTCAGGCCCCGCTGCCGCACATGGCGGTGGGGCTTTTTTATGGGCAAGCGCCTAAAATAGCCCGAATGATCAAACGAAGGGGTCGCCCCCACAATACCCTTCGAGCGTGGCATCTGAAAGACCATGCAATGACCGAGACACCGCGATGAATACTGCAAACCGCAAACCCCTGCCCGGCTCCTCGCTCGAATACTTCGATGCGCGCGCGGCCGTCGAAGCCATCGCGCCCGGCGCCTACGACGCACTGCCCTACACCTCGCGCGTGCTCGCGGAGAACCTCGTGCGCCGCTGCGATCCGGCGATCCTCGAACCATCGCTGATGCAGCTCGTCGAACGGAAGCGGGAGCGCGATTTCCCGTGGTTCCCGGCGCGCGTCGTGTGTCACGACATTCTCGGACAGACCGCGCTCGTCGATCTCGCGGGCCTGCGCGATGCGATTGCGGACCAGGGCGGCGATCCCGCGAAGGTGAATCCCGTGGTGCCGGTGCAGCTCATCGTCGATCATTCGCTCGCGGTCGAATGCGGCGGCTTCGATCCGGACGCGTTCGCGAAGAACCGCGCGATCGAGGACCGGCGCAACGAGGATCGCTTCGATTTCATCAACTGGACCAAGAAGGCTTTCAAAAATGTCGAGGTGATTCCGCCGGGCAACGGGATCATGCATCAGATCAATCTGGAGCGCATGTCGCCGGTCATTCACGCGATCGATGGCGTCGCGTATCCGGACACGCTCGTCGGCACGGACAGCCACACGCCGCACGTCGATGCGCTCGGCGTGATCGCGATCGGCGTGGGCGGGCTCGAAGCCGAGAACGTGATGCTCGGCCGTGCGTCGTGGATGCGCCTGCCGGATATCGTCGGCGTCGAGCTTTCGGGCAAGCGCCAGCCGGGCATCACCGCAACCGATATCGTGCTCGCGCTCACCGAATTCCTGCGCAAGGAAAAAGTCGTCGGTGCGTATCTCGAGTTCTATGGCGAAGGCGCTTCGAGCCTCACGCTCGGCGACCGCGCGACGATCTCGAACATGGCGCCCGAATACGGCGCGACCGCCGCGATGTTCTATATCGACGAGCAGACGATCGAGTATCTGCGTCTCACCGGCCGCGAAGACAGGCAAGTGAGCCTCGTCGAGCAATACGCAAAGACCGCCGGACTGTGGGCCGATTCGCTGACGCGCGCCGAATACGAACGCGTGCTCCGCTTCGATCTGTCGAGTGTCGTGCGCAATATGGCCGGACCGTCGAATCCGCATAAACGCCTGCCTGTTTCCGAACTCGCGACGCGCGGCATCGCGGGCAAATGGGACGACACGCCCGGACAGATGCCGGATGGCGCGGTGATCATCGCCGCGATCACGAGTTGCACCAACACCAGCAATCCGCGCAACGTGATCGCCGCGGCGCTGCTCGCGCGCAATGCGAATGCGCAAGGTCTCACGCGCAAGCCGTGGGTGAAGTCGTCGTTGGCGCCGGGCTCGAAAGCGGTCGAACTGTATCTGCAGGAAGCGGGCTTGCTGCCGGATCTCGAGCGGCTCGGCTTCGGCATCGTCGCGTTCGCATGCACGACGTGCAACGGCATGTCCGGTGCGCTCGACCCCGCGATCCAGCAGGAAATCATCGATCGCGATCTGTACGCGACCGCCGTGCTCTCCGGCAATCGCAACTTCGATGGCCGCATCCACCCGTATGCGAAGCAGGCGTTTCTCGCGTCGCCGCCGCTCGTCGTCGCGTATGCGATTGCGGGCACGATCCGCTTCGACATCGAACGCGATGCGCTCGGCATCGGCGCGAACGGCCAGCCCGTGTATCTGAAGGACATCTGGCCGAGCGACGAGGAAATCGACGCCATCGTCAAACAAAGCGTGAAGCCCGAGCAGTTCCGCAAGGTCTATGAGCCGATGTTCGCGCTGACTCCTGCAAGCGGCGAAGCCATCAGCCCGCTCTACGACTGGCGCGCGCAAAGCACATACATCCGCCGTCCGCCATATTGGGAAGGCGCGCTTGCAGGTGAACGCACACTCACGGGAATGCGCCCGCTCGCCGTGCTCGGCGACAACATCACGACGGACCATCTCTCGCCGTCCAACGCGATCCTCGCGAACAGCGCGGCGGGCGAATACCTCGCGAAAATGGGCTTGCCCGAAGAGGACTTCAATTCATACGCGACGCATCGCGGCGATCATCTGACGGCGCAGCGCGCGACCTTCGCGAATCCGACGCTCATCAACGAAATGGCCGTCGTCGATGGCCAGGTGAAAAATGGCTCGCTCGCGCGCATCGAGCCAGAAGGCAAGGTCACGCGCATGTGGGAAGCGATCGAAACCTACATGGCGCGCAAGCAGCCGCTGATCATCGTCGCGGGCGCGGATTACGGGCAAGGCTCGTCGCGCGACTGGGCCGCAAAGGGCGTGCGGCTCGCGGGCGTCGAAGCGATCGTCGCGGAAGGATTCGAGCGCATTCACCGCACAAACCTGATCGGCATGGGCGTGCTGCCGCTCGAATTCAAGCCGGGCGCGAATCGCCAGACGTTCGGCATCGACGGCACCGAGACGTTCGACGTGATCGGCGAACGCAAGCCGCGCGCGGATCTCACGCTGATCGTTCATCGCGCGAACGGCGAGCGTGTCGAAGTGCCGGTGACCTGCCGGCTCGACACGGCCGAGGAAGTCTCGATCTACGAAGCCGGCGGCGTGCTGCAACGCTTCGCACAGGACTTTCTTGAATCGTCGAAAGAAGCGGCCTGACAACGTACGGAGACCCGAACCCCATGGCACACGCACCACAGATCAAGATCGCCGCGACCTACATGCGCGGCGGCACCAGCAAGGGCGTTTTCTTCCGCCTGAACGATTTGCCCGAAGCGGCGCGCGTGCCCGGCCCCGCGCGCGATGCGCTCTTTTTGCGCGTCATCGGCAGCCCGGACCCGTATGGCAAGCAGATCGACGGCATGGGCGGCGCGACGTCGAGCACGAGCAAGACGGTCATCGTGTCGAAGAGCACGCGGCCCGGTCATGACGTCGACTATCTCTTCGGCCAGGTTGCCATCGACAAGCCGTTCGTCGACTGGAGCGGCAATTGCGGCAATCTCTCCGCGGCGGTCGGACCGTTCGCGATCGCGAGCGGCCTCGTCGATCCGGAGCGCGTGCCGGACAACGGTATCGCTATCGTGCGGATCTGGCAGGCCAACATCGGCAAGACGATCATCGCGCATGTGCCGATGACGAGCGGCGCCGTGCAGGAAACCGGCGACTTCGAACTGGACGGCGTGACCTTCCCGGCCGCCGAAGTGCAACTCGAATTCCTCGATCCGGCAGCGGAAGAAGAAGGCGCGGAAGGCGCGATGTTCCCGACAGGCAATCTCGTCGACGACCTCGAAGTGCCGGGTATCGGCACCTTCAAGGCAACGATGATCAACGCCGGCATTCCGACGATCTTCGTGAACGCGGACGCCATCGGCTACAAGGGCACCGAGCTTCAGGACGCGATCAACGGTGACGACGCGGCGCTAAAGCGCTTCGAGACCATCCGTGCGTATGGCGCGCTGCGCATGGGGCTGATCAGGAACCTCGACGAAATCGCCAAACGCCAGCACACGCCGAAGATCGCGTTCGTCGCGCGTCCGGCGGAGTACGTCGCATCGAGCGGCAAGCGTATCAGCGCGGACGATGTCGATGTGCTCGTGCGCGCGATGTCGATGGGCAAGCTGCACCACGCGATGATGGGCACGGCTGCCGTCGCGATCGGCACGGCGGCGGCGATTCCCGGCACGCTCGTCAACCTCGCAGCGGGTGGCGGCGAGCGGCAGTCGGTGCGCTTCGGCCATCCTTCGGGCACGTTGCGTGTGGGTGCGGAGGCCATCGAATCGAATGGCGAGTGGCAGGTGAAGAAGGCCATCATGAGCCGCAGCGCACGCGTGCTGATGGAAGGCCGCGTGTACGTTCCCGACGTGCCGCTGGATTGAATCGGAGCGCTCACGCGAGCCGGTACACCTTCGCCACCGTTCCTCTGAATAGCGCCTCCCGCTCTCCATCACTGGCCTGAGCGGTCAGGCGCTTGAACGCGTTCCAGCCATTGCTGAAGGGATACGAGCCTTTATCCACGGGAAAATTGCTTTCGAACATGCAGCGGTCCGCGCCGAAAGCCTCGATGCAGGTGTGCATCCAGGGCTTCCACGCATCCGCGAGTTGCGTCGATGAAGGCGGGCGCTCGCCCTTGTCGAAGTCAAAGCCGTTGATGCGCATCCCGAGGCCGCCGATCTTTACATGAACGTTGGGCAACTGCGCGAGTTCACGCATGGAGCGTGACCATGTATCGAATACTTCCTTGCGTTGATCCGTATAGCTCGCGATACGTACGACGCCACCGCAGTGATTGACGATGACCGGCGTATCCGGAAATGCCCTGGCGAGATCGAATAGCTCGGGCAGTTGCGGAAAGAACAGCCATGCATCGTACGAAAGGCCCAACGCTCCGAGTTGCGCCACGCCCGCGCGATAGGTGGGATCGAGCAACAGCCCACGCGGCGCGGCCGACAAGGGATTCACGAGCGATGTGTCGGCGTCCCACGTCACGAGATGCCGTACGCCGCGCAAGCGTCCATCGCCTGCCTGAAGCTCTGCCTCCAGCACGTCGCGCACGGCCGCACCGCGACGAAGATCCGCAAATCCGACGATCCCCTTCGCGACCTGAGGGCCACTCTGTTGCAACGGAGCCGTCACGCCGGCCACGTACTCGATTTCGCCCGCCGGTCGCAACTGCTCCGGGCCGGACGGTCGATAACGCGTCAACGCCTGCATGTACACCGACGCGGTGATGTTGTGACCTGAACGCGCATCCTGAAGGTACTCGTCGAGCAGATAGGTCCAGCCCGCGCGTTCATAAAAATGATGATGCGCATCGATGATAGGCATATCCGGTTCGAGCGCGGCTTCGGTGCCGGACGCGAGCCATTGCGCGCGAACGGGCAGATAGTTGCTGGTCGTGCTCATGGTGCGTGTTTCCTCTTTTGCCCACGCCCGTCGCGAAGCGATGGCCGGAATGACGATGGATGCCGCTGCCGCGCGGAGAAGCTGGCGTCGCCGGGACGAATGAGGCGTCTTCATCTTCATTCCCCCTGGTTGAACGCGAACAGCGAAAGCGTCAGCAAGGTCGTGATGGCCAGCACGACGGACAGGCCGATCATGCCCGCTGTAAAGGTGCCGAAGCTGTCCTTGAGATAGCCCACGAGATACGGCCCGGCAAAGCCGCCCAGCGCACCGATGGAGTTGATGAGCGCCAGCCCGCCGGCGGCGGCTTGCCCGGAGAGAAACCTCGCCGGCAACGTATAGAAGATCGTGCGGCCCGCGATGGTGCCGATGAGCGCCAGCGTGATGCCGGTCATGGCCGGGACCAGTTGCTGAAAATACGTCGATACGCCGAGCGCCACGGCGCCGATCAAAAGACCCGCCGCCAGATTCGCGATGTGTCCGCCGCGCCGATCCACACGCCTGGCCCACCAGAGCAGCGCGATGGTGGCGAAGAAATAAGGCACTGCGGACACCCAGCCGGTTTGCGTCACGCTCATGCCGTGCGCCTTGAGCATCTGCGGCAACCAGATGCCGATACCGTATGAGCCCATCGTGAAGCCGAAGGAGATCATCGCGAGGAGGTACATTCGCACGTCCTTCAACGCGGCGCCGAAGTGCTTTTTCTTCTGGCTCGCCGAGCCTTCGCGGTCGAAGGCACGCTGAAGAGCCTGGCGTTCGGCCGACGAGAGCCACTTCGCATCGGCGGGTTTGTCCGCCAGCATCTTCAACACGAGAAAGCCCAGCAGACACGCGGGCAGGCCTTCGACGATGAACATCCATTTCCAGCCCGCCAGACCGAGCACGCCATCCATCTTGAGAAGCCAGGTGGAAAGCGGACCACCGATGAGCGACGAAAGCGGCGTGGAAACGGTGAACCACGCGAGCACGCGCGTGCGATAGCTCGCCGGAAACCAGATCGCGAGAAAAAAGATCACGCCCGGAAAAAAGCCCGCTTCGCCGATGCCCAGCAGCAGCCGGATCGCATAGAAGCTCGTCGGCCCCACGGCGAGCGCCGTCGCCGCCGCGAAGAAGCCCCACGTGATCATGATGCGGGCCAGCCAGCGTCGCGCGCCGAACCGATACAACGCGAGATTGCTCGGTACCTCGCAGATGCAGTAACCCGCGAACATGATGCCCGCGCCCCAGCCGAACTGCGTCGCTGTCAGGCCGAGATCGCGATTCATCGTCAGCGCGGCAAAGCCCACGCTGGTGCGATCCAGATAGTTGAAGAAATACGCGAGCGCGAGCAGCGGTATGAAGCGCCACGCGGCCTTCCTTACCGCCTGCTGTTCGAGCGTGGCGTCGACGGGACTATCGGCCGTCATGTTCGAGGAAATGGATGTCATGGATGTCTCCGGACGAATCACTGGCCGAGCGAAGCCCTGCCGGTCCGCGCGGCGCAGTGATTCTTTATGTGCGTTGGTTTCAGGCGCTGGCGAGTTCGTTTGCCGACGGATTCGATGCATCGCCCGGCTGACGGTCCCGACATTTCACGACGCCAGCTTCGGTCAGCTGCCTGAGGTCTTCCGCCGTATATCCGAGTTGCAGCAACAGCGCCTGCGTGTCCTGTCCGAGCGACGGTGGCGCTGCACGCAAGCGCAGGCGCTCGCCATCGAGCGTCAAGGGCAGCAACGCCGTCTTGGTGGCGACCGGCTGACCGGCGCCGCTCGCGTCGGGCGGCAAGGTCACGTCGGCGAGGCCGCCGGTTGCGAGCAGATGAGGATCATCGAAGAGATCCTGAGGCTTCGTGATGGGCGCATACGGCAAGCCGCAGCGTTCGAAGATGGCGCTGATCTCGGCGGCGGTGAACGCCTCCATGTGCCTGCGAAGCTCGGGCAACAACCACTTGCGGGCCTGCACACGCTGGTTATTGGTCGCGATCCGCTCGTCGGACTTGAGCGCGCTCAGGCCGAATGCATCGCAGAACAGCGCCCACTGCGTGTCCGATACGACCGCCAGAAAGATCTGCTCGCCGTTCTTCACCGAGAACACGTCGTAGACGGCCCACGCTGAAATGCGGCTCGGCATCGGCGCTGCGGCGTTGCCGGTCACGGCAAACTGCATCATGTGCTGAGCCACGAGAAAGACGTTGTTTTCGAACAGCGCGCTCTGCACTTCCTGGCCCCGGCCAGTGCGCTCGCGTTGCGCGAGCGCGGCCATCGCGCCGATCGCGCCGAACATCCCGCCCATGATGTCGTTGACGCTCGTCCCCGCGCGCAGCGGCCGGCCTTCCGGGCCCGTCATGTACGCGAGACCGCCCATCATCTGCACGACTTCATCGAGCGCCGTGCGGTGATCGTAGGGACCGGGCAGGAAGCCCTTGTGCGACACATAGATCAGGCGCGGATTGAGCGTCGACAACGCGGCGTAACCGAGGCCGAGCCTGTTCATCGTGCCGCTCTTGAAATTCTCGCTGAAGACATCGGCGCCCGCGAGCAGCTTATGGACGATCTCGATCCCGCGCGGATCCTTCACGTCCACCGCGATGCTCTTCTTGTTGCGGTTGAACGTGCCGAAGAAGCCCGCGCCGGACCCTCGCAGCGCGCGCGTGCTGTCGCCGGCGATCGGTTCGATCTTGATCACCTCCGCGCCGAGATCCGCGAGCACCATGCCGCATGTCGGGCCCATGACCATATGCGTCATCTCGACGACGCGCACGCCGCCGTACGGCAAGGACGAGTTCACTTGTGCTTCGCTCATTGCGCGGCTCCCAGCAGACATCCTTCCGGTTGCGGCGCGCTCGGTGCGCGCCCGTCTGCGTAGGCGAATCCCTTGGGCAGTCCCGCGTCCTGCACATGACCATAGAGCGCTTCGCCCGGCAGCGCTTCGGTGAGAATCGCGCGCGCGGCAATGAGTCTGTCGATGTCCACGCCGGTGTCGTAGCCCATCGCCTCGAGCAGGAAAGCGAGGTCTTCGGTGACGATGTTGCCGGTCGCACCCGGCGCATACGGACAGCCGCCGAGACCCGCCTGACTCGAATCGATCGTGGTGACGCCCGCATCGAGCGCCGCGACGACATTCGCCAGTCCCTGCCCGCGCGTATTGTGAAAGTGCGCCCCACCGGCCTTGCTGCCGACTTCGGCTTGCAGCCGGCGGAACATGCGCCGGACCTGAACGGGATTGGCGTATCCGCTGGTATCGGAAAGACCGATCTCGTCCACGCCGCACTCGGCCATAGCGAGGCAGATTCGCATCGTCTGGTCGTCGGGCACCGTGCCGGCGATCGTGCAGCCGAACGCAACCGACACGCCCGCCTCGATCTGCACGCCGCGAAACTGCTCATCGCGCAGGGCGACGATGTTGCGAACCTCGTCGATCATCTGCGCGGTCGTCTTGCGGATGTTGGCCATCGAATGTTCATCGGTGACCGAGACGGGCAACGTGATCTTGTGCACGCCTGCTTCGAATGCGCTGCGGGCGCCGCGCAGATTGGGCGTCAGAACGGCCACATGCAGGCCTGGAATCGAGAGCGCGTGACGCACGACCTCGCGGACGTCCGCCATCTGCGGCAGCAACGCCGGCGGCACGAACGAGCCCACCTCCACTTCCTTCAGGCCCGCTGCGGCCAGCGCTGAAATCCATCGCAGTTTCGCCGCCGTCGGCATGACGCGCCTGATGCTCTGAAGACCGTCGCGCGGTCCGACTTCGCTGATCAGGATGGTTCGTTCCGAATGACCCAAGATCACCTCCAAAGTTCTATCTGATAGACCTGTGTTCTGTTGAAAAGAACTATAGGCGCGTGACGTGAGGTCGTTAAGACGGGTAAACCCCTGAAATTGTGTTTTTTAGAACTTGAGTTCTGCCTGATGAAACCGTAGAGTGACGGCATGTTTCGCTGACAAGGAACGACGCCGTGGCTGTACACGCAGATGCGACACCCGAATCCACGACCGACAGTTCGAGCGGCGTTGCCGTCCTCGATCGAGCGTTCGCCATTCTCAACGCGTTCGGACCGACCGACGACCGCCTGACGCTCACCGAGCTTTCACGGCGGACCGGTCTTTACAAGAGCACGGTCTTGCGCCTGCTCGGCGCGCTGGAGCATGGCGGATATATACGCAAGCTGAGCGACGGGCAATACGCGATCGGTCACCAGCCATTGCGCCTTGCCACGCTGTATCAGCGATCCTTCCAGGTCGGCCCTGCGATCGAACCGTTGCTTCAGCAGTTGAGCCGCGATCTCGGCGAAACCGCGTCCTTCTATGTGCGGCAGGGCGATCAGCGCCTCGTGCTGTATCGCGTCGAACCGTCGCGAAGCGTGCGGGTGTCGATCAGGGTCGGAGAGGAGTTCGCGATCGACAAGGGCGCATCAGGCAAAGTCCTGCTCGCCTTCACCGAAACGCAGGACCCGCGCTGGGATGAGGTGCGCGAGCAGCTCTGGGCAGTCTCGTACGGTGAGCGCGATCCCGAAACGGCATCGACTTCGGTGCCCGTCTTCGATTCGACGGGAGCGCTGATGGGTGCGCTGACCTTGTCGGGGCCCAAAGGCCGCTTCGATGCGCCCGCGACCATCAGAGTCGCGTTGGCCAGTCTGCTCGACAGTGCGAAGCGTGCCACCATCGCACTCGGCGGCAAGGGCGCGCGCTACGACGCGAGCATTGCAAGGCTGGCTCAGGAAGAACCCGACGGCGCGGACGGCGACGAGCCTTGAGCCGCACGATGTCGCGCGAGAAAGCGGTCCAGTTGTCCGGCGAACGTTTTGCTATCGTTCGCGGAGTAAGGCGCGGGGCCGCCTGTCTCGACGCCCGAGCCGCGCAGTTGATCCATCACGTCGCGCATCGTGAGACGTTCCTGGATATTCTCGCGATTGAACCAGTTGCCGCGCGGATCGAGCACATGAGCGCCTTTTTCGAGCGCGGCGGCGGCAAGCGGAATGTCCGCCGTAATCACGAGATCGCCGCTTTCGACCAGTTCGACGATGCGGTCATCGGCGGCATCGAAGCCCGCTGGCACCTGTAGCGCCTTGATGAAGCGCGAAGGCGGCGTGCGCAGGTATTGATTCGCGACCAGCGTGACGCACACTTCGACGCGCCGCGCGGCCCGAAAGAGAATCTCCTTGACGGCAAACGGACAGGCGTCCGCATCGACTAGCACTTGCATCGAAGCATTTCCGAGAAAGAGAGGGAGCCACGATGTTACTGCTTGTCTGACTCCGGCGCGAACGTCATCTCAGCAGCGCGGCCTCGTGCGCCTTTGCCAGATCCGCCATGCTGTCGAAGCGGAAATCGATATTCGGCTGCGCACCGGGGTCCATCGTCGCGCCGAAGCCCGGCTGCGAATGACGGCGATAAATCCAGCACGACGCAAGCCCGAATTCATTGGCGGGCTTGTGATCGTGAAAGAGACTTTCGGCAGTGTGCAGGATCGTCTCCTTGCGGATGCCGCGCTCGCCCAGCTTCTCCAGCATGTATTCGAAATTGCGCGGCGAGGGCTTGTAGGAACCGATATCTTCCGCCGTGAAGATCGCATCGAATTCCACTTTCAGCTTCGCATTGCTATGCGTGAAGCTCTCGTTGTCGACATTCGACAGAATCACCAGCTTGTAATGCTGCTTCAGATATCGCAGCGCGTCCGCCGAATCCGCGAACGCAGGCCAGTCGCGAATGGACCGGCCATATGCAAGGCATTCCTCGTGCGTGTACGACACGCGCCATTCCTCGGCCAGCCGTTTATAGACGATAGCCAGCAACTCCTGATACCTCTTGCCCGGCGTGTATCGCTGTTGCGACGACTCGTGACGCGCATGCGCCTCCAGCACCTGATCGCGCGTCAACGCAGGTTCGACGCGATCGAGCAGCGCGCGCAGCCCTTCGAAAATACCCGTTTCCCAATCGATCAGCGTGCCGTAGCAGTCGAAGGTCAGCGTGTTGAAGTCGGTCAGTTTCACATTCGCTCCTGTCAGTCGATCAGATGCCATGTTACAAAACCGTGCGTTCCGGATTATTCGTTACATGGAGTTGGTGTATCGTCGGTCCACTGCTTTTGCTTAATGCGCGTGAATGCGCCAGCATATAGTCTTATGAATCTTCGCGTTGCCTTGTCGCCTCATCGTGAACTCACGCAATCGAACTCTTCAGATGCCCGATACCCTACCCGAACCACAAGCCGTCTGTAATCCGATTTCCCGAAGCGCGATCTTTCTCGTCGCCACGGTGTCGCGCGCCGAAGGCAAAGCCGACGTCGTGCGCTCATGGTGCGGCGATATCGCGGCGCTGGTCCGCGCGGTCGGCACGCGCGCGCCGTCCGCGAACCTGTCCTGCGTATGCGGCTTCGGCGCCGACGCGTGGGACCATCTGTTCGGCGCGCCGCGTCCGGCGTCGCTGCATCCGTTTCGCGAATTCGGCTCGGGCGAGCGCCGCGCGATCGCGACACCCGGCGACATCCTCCTGCATATCCGCGCGGATCACATGGATCTGTGCTTCGAACTCGCGTCGCAGATACTCGATAAGCTCGGCGATGCCTTCACGGTCGTCGACGAAGTGCATGGCTTTCGCTACTTCGATCTGCGCGACATGGTCGGCTTCGTCGACGGCACCGAGAATCCGACCGGCAAGAGCATGGCGAAGTACACGCTCATCGAGGATGAAGATCCCGATTTCGCCGGCGGCAGCTATGTGATCGTGCAGAAGTATCTGCACAACCTCGATGCGTGGAACGGGCTGACCGTCGAGCAGCAGGAATTGATCATCGGACGTGAAAAGCTATCCGATGTGGAACTCGACGATTCGATCAAACCTTCGTGCTCGCATAGCTCGCTCACGACGATCGAGGAGAACGGCGAGGAAGTGAAGATCCTGCGGCACAACATGGCCTTCGGCCGTCCGGGCGCGAAGGAGTTCGGCACGTATTTCATCGGCTATGCGCGCACGCCCCGGCCGATCGAACAGATGCTCGAAAACATGTTCGTCGGGCGGCCGCCGGGCAACTACGACCGCCTGCTCGACTATAGCCGCGTGGTGACGGGCGGCCTCTTTTTCGTGCCCTCCGCCGATCTGCTCGACGCGCTGCCCGACCGCAATCCGGACGCCGCGCCATCCTCCGCCGGCGAAAGCCAGCAAGAAGATAGCCGCGCGGGAACATTGAACATTGGCTCTCTCAAAGGAACGTCACAAGATGAATAACCTGCATCGGGAACTCGCGCCGGTTTCGAGCGCGGCATGGTCGCAGATCGAAGCTGAAGTCGCCCGCACGTTCAAGCGCGCGCTCGCGGGCCGTCGCGTCGTCGACGTGAAGAGTCCAGGCGGCGTGGCGCTGTCGGGCATCGGCACGGGACATCAGACGAACATCGCATCGCCGAACAAAGGCGTCTCGGCGAAGCTGTACGACGTGAAGCAGCTCGTTCAACTCACCGTGCCGTTCACGCTGCAGCGCGAAGCCATCGACAGCGTGGAGCGCGGCTCGAACGACGCCGACTGGCAGCCCGCCAAGACCGCCGCGAACGAACTCGCGCTCGCGGAAGACAGCGCCATCTTCGATGGCTTCGCGGCCGCCGGCATCGTCGGTATTCGCGACGGCAGTTCGAATGCGCCGACCTTTCTGCCCGCGGATGTCGCCGATTACCCCACCGCCATCAGCCAGGCGCTCGAAAAGCTGCGTCTTGCCGGCGTCGAAGGTCCCTACTCCGTGCTGCTCGGCGCGGATGCCTATACCGTGCTCGCCGAAGCGAGCGATCAGGGCTATCCGGTCATCGAGCACATCAAGCGCATCGTGAGCGGCGATCTCGTATGGGCGCCCGCGTTGCAAGGCGGCTGCGTGCTGTCCACGCGCGGCGGCGATTACGAGTTGCATATCGGACAGGACGTATCGATCGGCTACACGAGCCATACCGATACGACCGTGCAGCTTTATCTGCGCGAAACGCTTACGTTCCTGATGCTGACGAGCGAAGCGTCCGTTTCCATCGCGGCTGGCGAATAGCCGCATAAGATTTGCGGAGCATGATCATGTCGAATCAACAAAGCGGCCTGAGCGACGAATTCATCGAGCAGCAGCAGAAGCGTCTTCTTGCGATGAAGCGCGAACTGCTCGGTACGGAGGAAAGCACCATCGCGGGCGAACGTCGTCTTCAGGAAGAACGCGGTTCCGAAGCCGAAGAGTATGAGGACGATGCGCAACGCATGGAACAGGACATCACGAATCAGGCATTGCGCAACGTGAACGATCAGCGCATCGGCGACATCGAGCGTGCGTTGCAAAAGATCGCGGAAGGCACCTACGGGTTATCCGACGAAAGCGGCGTGCCCATTCCGAAAGCGCGCCTCGAAGCGATGCCGGAAGCTCTCTTTACGGTCGAAGAACAAGGCCGGCGCGAAGCGGGCCACTGACGTTGCGCATCGCGCGCATCAATCGTCGAAGGTGCCCTGATATTCGGGCGCCGCGTCGGATCGCGTGTTCATTTCGAACATCACGCCGCCCGGCGCGCGGCAGAAGAAGCGTGAGCCGCGCCCGTTGTTGAAGATGCCCGTCTCCATCTCCACACCTTCCGATTTGAAACGCTCATAGAGGTCGCGCACGTCATCGAGGCTCGGCAATTCGAAGCCGACGTGAAACGCGCGCGGCCAGTCGGGTATATCGTCGCGAGCGTGATCGATGACCACATCAAAGCCCGGACGCTTCAGGATGTACGACCGCTCCCATGTTCCCGATATCGTGAAGCCCAGATAGCGCTCGAAGAAGCGCGCTGTCGCGGGTGTATCGGCGGAAGGAAAGCTGAGGTGATTGAGCTTCATGCTCTGAGTCGAAAGTGTCATCGTCGGTCTCTCATGAGTCGAGTGGCGGCAGCCCCATGCCGTCGCCGCCTGAGGACTTCAGAATATAAGTAAAAGCTCACATTCGACTACTCGCATTGCGAACGCTTGCGGCAAGTGCCCGAAGCCCGCTGCAAGGCGCGCTTTCATGCATCCGATGCCGCCGCGTGCGAATCGATTACTCGCATTTGCACGCTTTCATACGCCGCCGCTTCGCGCCAGATAACCGAAAACAGCGGCCCGCACGCGACGTTCGAGGTCGTCGAGATCGCGCTCGCCGCGTTCGCCCGCGGCATCGACCATCCCCTTGACGATCGCGAGCAGATCGTGCGCCGCGACGTCGGGGTCCGGATGCCGCGGCGCGGCACGCCCGACGATCGTTCCGACCAGCTCCGCCATCCCTCCTTTCGCGGTTTCGTCGCGCAATGCCGGACGCCCTTCGGCGATATCGAGCAAGCGCGCGAGCATCGGACGTTGCAATTGCTGGCGCACGGCGGCGCCGATCAGATATTCGAGCGCGGCCTTGCCGCTGCGCTTCGTCAACGCAATCGATGCATCCTCATAAAACCGCGTGCTTTCTCGATGAATCAACGCGACGGTCAGCGCATCCTTGCCCGGAAAATATTGATAGAGCGAGCCGATACTGACGCCCGCGCGACGCGCGACCGCATTCGTATTGAACCCTTCAAAGCCCTCGCTTTCGAGCACCTGCGCCGCCGCCTCGACGATGGACGAAACGGTCGCTTCGGAGCGCGACTGCGCCGGCGTCTTTCGAGGCCGAAAGGTTTTGCGCGATGGACGTTGGCTCATTCGACTCCTCTCGTGAAATGCCATGCCCGATTGTACAAAGCTCGTTTGAGCACGTTTGCTGTCGACCTGATAACCTCGGCAAACCTATCGAATTCGCATTGAGGAGCAGGAAGCATGAGCGCATCGACCGAATACGTGCCGCCCACCGTGTGGACCTGGAACAAGGAAAGCGGCGGTCGTTTCGCCAGTATCAATCGACCGATCTCCGGGCCGACGCACGAGAAAGTGCTGCCGGTCGGTCGGCATCCGCTGCAACTGTATTCGCTCGCCACGCCCAACGGCGTGAAGGTCACCGTGATGCTCGAGGAATTGCTCGCGCTCGGCCATCGCGGCGCGGAGTACGACGCATGGCTCATTCGCATCGGCGAGGGTGATCAGTTCGGCAGCGGCTTCGTCGACGTCAATCCGAATTCGAAGATTCCCGCGCTGCTGGATCGCAGCGGCGCCACGCCCGTGCGCGTGTTCGAATCGGGCGCGATTCTGCTCTATCTCGCGGAAAAGTTCGGCGCGTTCGTGCCGACCGATCCGGCGAAACGCGCCGAGTGTCTCTCGTGGCTGTTCTGGCAGATGGGCAGCGCGCCGTATCTCGGCGGCGGCTTCGGGCACTTCTATGCTTACGCGCCGAGCAAGATGGAATATCCGATCGACCGCTTCGCGATGGAAGTGAAGCGTCAACTCGACGTGCTCGACAAGCGTCTCGCGGATAGCGCATATATCGCCGGCGACGAATACACCATCGCCGACATGGCGATCTTTCCGTGGTACGGCGGTCTCGTGAACGGCTGGCTGTATGACGCGGCCGAGTTCCTTTCCGTGCACGAATACAAGCACGTATGCCGCTGGGCCGATGTGATCCGCGCGCGTCCCGCCGTGCAGCGCGGCCGCATGGTGAACCGGACCTTCGGCGAGCCGACGAGCCAGTTGCACGAACGTCACGACGCGAGCGACTTCGAAACGCGCACACAAGACAAGCTCGCCACGGAAAAGTAACGCCCGCAACGCGGCCGCCGTCTCATGGAACTGCGCCATCTTCGTTACTTCATCGCCGTCGCGGAGTTGCGCAGCGTGCGCGCCGCGTCCGAGCATCTGCATGTCACGCAACCGGCCATTTCGCGGCAGATTCAGGATCTCGAAGAAGCCATCGGCGCAGCGCTGTTCGAGCGCACGCCGCGCGGTCTGAAGCTGACGCCCGCAGGCGTCGCGTATCTCGACGAAGCGCGCGATATCCTCGCACGCGTCGATGCCGCGAACCGGCTCGCGCATCGCATTGCGTCGGGCGTGCAGGGCCGCTTGCGCATCGGCTTCGTCGAGAACGCGTCGTGGAGCGGCGTGGTGTCGTCGGCGCTGAATGCGTTTCAACAATCGGCGCGCGACGTCGCGCTCGAACTGCAGCCGATGAATACGCCGGAGCAACTCGACGCCATCGCGGCCGAGCATCTCGACGGCGGCTTTTGTTATCGCTTCGGCGCGTTGCCCGAAGGCTTCGACAGCGTGCCGCTGCTGGAGCAGACCGTCGTGCTCGCGGTCCCCGAACATAGCCCCGTCGGCCAGCACGGTTCCGTGCACGCGCGCGAACTGTCGGGCCTGCCCTTCATCGCGTTTCCACGGCGCGTCTATGCCGCGTATTACGACCGGCTCATCTCCGCATGCGCGCGGCAGGGCCTCACGCTCGATATCCGTCAGGAAGCCTCCACCGAGACCGCGATTCTCTCGCTCGTCGCGGCGGGCGTCGGTGCGGCGCTCGTCAATGCGGCCAACCGGGAACGTCCACCCGCGCGCGTGCGTTTCGTCGACGTGGCGGATTTGTCCGTGTGCCTGCCGCTCGAATTCTGCTTTCTCGCGCAGCACGGCAATGCGGCGCTGCAGCGCTTCATCGATCTGCTGAAACCCGCTGCACAGTGATGCTCGCAAGGCATCGCCCGCCGCAGAAAACGGCATTGGCCAGGCGTTTTATCGTCGGCAATAGTGGAGTCGAACTCACTCGATTCGAACTCCGCCCATGTCCACGCCCGCCTCGCTCATCGCCACCGATATCGACTACGAACGCACCGGCTTTCAGACCGGCACAATGCGTCTGCCGTGGTCGCACGACCGCTCCGCCTACGGTCACATTCCGATCCCGCTCGCCGTTCTGAACGCGGGCGATGGCCCCACTGTGCTGCTCACCGGCGGCAATCACGGCGACGAATACGAAGGCCCCGTCGCGCTGATGAAACTGATGCAGCGCATGCCGACGCTCGCGATACATGGCCGGCTGATCGTGATTCCCGCGCTCAATTTCCCTGCGTTTCTCAATGGATCGCGCACCTCGCCCATCGACGGCGGCAATCTCAACCGGCTCTTTCCTGGCGCGCGCCACGGCAAGCCGACCGAGATGATCGCGCATTACATCGAGACGGCATTGCTGCCGCGCGCGGATGTCGTGATCGATCTTCACGCGGGCGGCGCATCGTTCGAACATGCGCCGACCTTGCTCGCTTCGCCGCCGCCCGCGAGCGACGCCGCGCAACGTGCGCGCTATCTCGAACTCGTGCGTGCGTTCGGCGCGCCCAACACCATGATCATGGATCTGCTCGGCGAGGACCGCACCTTCGCGGCGGCGGCCGAGCGTCACGGCACGCTCTTCATGTGCGGCGAGTTCGGCGGCCACGCGGGCTGCGATGCGGCCAATCTCGCGATCGTCGAAAGCGGCCTGGAGCGCGTGTTGCAGCGTCTCGGCGTGCTGCGCGATGACGTCGACGCGCCGGCGCCGGCGACGCGCTACTTCCGTGTCGAAGGCCCGCAACACTATGTCTATGCCCCGCATGCCGGCGTGTTCGAACCGGCCTTCTCACTCGATGACGACGTGCGCGCGGGCCAGCTCGCCGGCCGTCTTTTCGATCCGCACGAACCGTGGCGCGCGCCGCGCGAGATTGCGTTTCGCGGCGACGGCCGCGTGATGTGCGCGCGCACCTTCGCGCGCGTCGAAGCAGGCGATTGCATCGCGCTCGTCGCCGCCGAATCCTCTCTCGACTGACACTCAAACAGGAGCCATGCATGAGCGCTCATCCCATGCCCGCGCACGCGCGCACGCCCATCGACGCGCGGCATCCGACGTATATCGTGTGGTTGTTCTTCGTCTGCTTCGCGTTCTCGTATCTCGACCGGCAGATCGTGAGCATTCTCGTGCAGCCGATCAAGCTCACGCTCGGCATCACTGACACCCAGATCGGCTTGCTGCAAGGCTTCTCGTTCACGATGTGCTATGCGACCGCAGGCGTGTTCGTCGCGCGCCTGGTGGATCGCGCAAACCGCGTGCGACTGATTGCGGCATGCGTCGCGATCTGGGCGATATCGACCGCGCTCTGCGGCTTCGCAACGAGCTTCGCCGAACTGCTCGCCGCGCGCGCGGGCACGGCCATCGCCGAAGCGGCGCTGAGTCCCGCGGCGCTTTCCATCTTCAGCGATATCTTTCCGCCGCGCAAAGTCACGCGCGCGAGCAGTGTCTTCATGCTCGGGCCGTATATCGGCGGCGGGCTCGCGCTGTTCGGCGGCGGCGTGCTGCTGTCCGCGACGGGCGGCGACGCGGCATCATGGCTCGCATCGCGTGGATTCGCGCCGTGGCAAGCCGTGTTCGTGCTCGTCGGCTTGCCGGGTCTCGTGCTGGCGGCGCTGGTCGCGTTGACGGTGCGCGAGCCCGCAAGACACGAAGCCGATGACACCACGCTCGCAGGCGATGCGTTGCCTTCGCTGCGTGACGTGCTCGTCGAACTGTTCGTGCGCAATCGCTTCTGCGCGCCGTACTTCGCCGCGTATGTCGCGCTCATCACGCTGTTCTACTCGCATGCCGCGTGGTTTCCAACGCTTCTGATGCGGCATTTTCATCTCGCGCCGTCGGCAGTGGGGAAGATGGCCGCGCCTGCCTACATGATCGGCGGAATGATGGGCGTCGCCGCTGCGGGCATGCTCGCGACGCGCGTCACGGATGAGCGCGCGTTGCAGAAGGTGCTCGCGCTATCGACGTGCGCCGTGGCCGCGCTCGTGCCCGCCGCGATCGCGATGCCGCTCGTCGCCGACAGCACGCTCGCCATCCTTCTCTATGGCGTGTGTGCGCTGGCCGCGAGCATCGCGATGGCGCTCGCGCCCGTGCCGTTGCAGATCGCCGTGCCGAACCGCATGCGCGGCCGCTCCATCGCACTGCTCGTGTTCATGACCAACGCGATCAGCGGCGGCGTCGGGCCGCTCGCGGTAGGCTATCTGAACGAACATGTCGGTGGCGCGCATGCGCTCGCGATCGTCGGCGGCAGCGCCGCGTTCGCAAGCGCCATGCTCTATGCACTGGCGACGCGCCGCATAGCGCCCGCACGCAAGGAGGTTTGACGATGAGCCATGACGCATTCCGTTGCCGCATCGGCGACATGACGATTACACGCATCGACGAAACGGAATTCGGGCTCGCGCCGGACCGGCTCTTTCCCGATTGGGACAACGCGAGCGCGGGCGAGATTCGCCTGCGCACGCATCTGTGGGTGATCGAACGCGATGGGCTCACGTTCATCGTCGATACGGGCATCGGCAACGGCAAGGCGCGAGCCTTCAGCGCGCTCTTCGACCGGCTAGACAATCCCGTGCTCGAACGCTTCGCCGCCGCAGGTTACGATCGTCATGAGGTGGATTATGTGCTGCTCACGCATCTGCATGTCGATCATGTCGGCTGGAACACGCATTGGGAGAACGGACACTGGACGCCCGTATTTCCGAATGCGACGCATGTATTCGGCGAGCGCGAGCGCACGTTCTTCGATCCGCCCGCAGGCGAGCCGCGCCGCATGGTCTATGAGGACAGCGTGCTGCCGCTGATCGATGCGAAGCTCGCGCGCACCGTTCCCGACGAAGGCGCGACGCTCATCGAAGGCGTCCGCTTCCTGCCGACCTTCGGGCATAGCGCGGGCCACATGGCGATCGAGATGGAATCGAACGGCGAGATCGCGATATTTTCCGGCGATGTCATGCACAGCCCGGTTCAGGTCGGCAAGCCGCAATGGAACTCAGTGTTCTGCCTGCAACCGGATGAAGCCCGCGCGTCGCGCGAATGGTTGCTGAGCCGCGCGGCCGAACATTCCAGCGCGATCTTCACCGCGCATTTTCCGCGCACGTCCGCTGGCAGAATCGAGAAAACGATGGACGGCTTCGCGTGGAGCTGGCTCGCCGCATCCGATTGACGCGGCCCCGATCCCCACTTTGCTCATCCCCCGAAAGGAGGGTATTCGACGCTTGCGAGTTCCGTGACCATAAGGACTTAATAAATTCCTTAAGAACGCGGCATGAACCGCAGAAAAACCCGGCTCACGGACGCCCGACGACTCGCCCTCACCGACGCCGACATCGCGCATCTGCGTGTCGCGATCGAATCATCCGTGCGTGACGATCATCCCGCGCTTCCGCCGGCGTACTGGCGACGTCGTCTGAACAAGCTGTTGCGCGATGAAAATCTTCTGACGACCCAGATGCAACAGATCGTCGAACTCCTCGATCGGCTCGGACCCGCGCAACGCGCAGACGACACGTAGACCCGTTTTCAGGCGACGCCCAGCAGCGCCTTCGGTTCGAGAAACGCCTCGATACCGAACGTGCCGTATTCGCGCCCGATACCCGATTGCTTGAAGCCGCCGAACGGCGCGGCCGGTTCGTGCGCGAGCGTGTTGACGAGCACGCGCCCCGCTTCGATGCGCGATGCCACCGCATTCGCACGCGCGGCATCGGATGATGCGACGTAGGCCTGCAGGCCGTAGGGCGTATCGTTGGCGATCGCGATCGCATCCTCGGTATCGCGATACGCGATGATCGACAGCACCGGTCCGAAGATCTCTTCACGCGCGATGGTCATGTCGTTCGTGACATCGCTGAAGACGGTCGGACGCACGAACCAGCCCGCGCCGATCTCATCCGGACGGCCCGCGCCGCCAGCGATCAGACGCGCACCTTCGTCGATTCCGATGCGGATATACCGCTGCACGCGTTCCCATTGCTTGCGGCTCACCATCGGGCCGATGCTCGTCCGCGGGTCGCGCGGATCGCCCGCCTGAACCTTCGTCACCGCGCTCGCGATCTTGCGCTCGAACTCCGCGAGCCGCGCGTGCGGCACCAGAATGCGCGTGCCGGCAATGCATGCCTGCCCGCTGTTCATGAAGCCCGCATCGAGCGCGAGCGGTACGGCTTTGTCGAAGTCAGCATCGTCGAGCACGATCATCGGCGACTTGCCGCCGAGTTCCAGCGTCACGCGCTTGAGGGTATCGGCGGCGGTGCGCAGAATCGCTTTGCCGACGATCGTCGATCCCGTGAACGACAGCTTCGCGACATCGGCATGCGCGCTGATCTCCGCGCCGACCGTCTCGCCGCGCCCTGTGACGATATTGAACACGCCTGCCGGAAGCCCCGCTTCGTGCAGCGCCTCGGTGACGACGCGCGTCTGCAGCGCGCTCATCTCGCTCGGCTTGATGACGGCCGTGCAACCGGCCGCCAGCGCCGCCGCGAGTTTGCCGCAGATGAAGCCCGCATTGCTGTTCCATGGCGTGATCAGTCCGGCGACGCCGAGCGGCTGCATCACGACTTTCGCCGAACCCGCTTCACGCACGAACGCATAGTCTTCGAGCACCTTGGCCGCTTCCAGCAGCACATTGCTCGCGTGCTGCGCCATCCAGCGAGCCCGCGACACGGGCGCGCCGTACTCTTCGACGATCGCCTCGAAAAGCTCATTTTCTTTCGCGACGACAGCCGCGTGCATGCGCTTCAACATGTCGATGCGTTCACGTGGGTCCGTCCGCGAAAACGCCGGAAATGCGCGCTTCGCCGCCGCGATGGCATGACGCGCGTCTTCGGCGTCGGCCAGGCGCACGCGGCCGATCACCTGTTCGGTAGCCGGATTGAAGAGATCGAAAAGCTCGCTGCCGTGCGGCGTGACGAACGCGCCGTCGATATAGATTCGGTCGATGATCTGCATGATTGATCCGTAAGTCGATGTCCTGATCGCAAAGATAAGGCGTCTGCATTGATTCGACTAGCCGTACAATCCGGCATGACCTCTTGAACGATTTAGCATAATGAAAACGTCCGGGCTCGCCGAACTCGAAGCCGTTCTGGCCGTCGCGCGGCACCGCAGCTTCCGCGCGGCGGCGAGCGAACTGAGCGTGTCGACATCCGCGCTCAGTCACGCGATCGCCGCGCTCGAAGCGCGCATCGGCGTGCGGCTCTTCAACCGGACGACGCGCAGCGTGTCGCTGTCCGAAGCCGGCGCGCAGTTCGTGCAGAACGTCGCGCCCGCGCTGTCGACGATCCGCGATGCGCTCGAGCAGGCCGGCAGCTTCCGCGATACGCCGTCGGGCACGTTGCGCATCAACACGTCGGTGGGCGCGGCGCATCAGGTGATGCCCGTGTTCATCGCGTTCCTGCAGCGCTATCCCGACATGAAGCTCGACATCGTCACCGAGGGACGGCTGATCGATATCGTGACCGGTGGCTTCGATGCGGGCATTCGTCTGCTGGAAACCGTGCCGCAGGACATGATCGCGGTGCCTTTCGGCAGGCGGCAGCGATTCGCTGTCGTCGGCAGTCCGGCCTACTTCGCGCGGCACAAGCCGCCGCGCACGCCCGCGGACCTCGCGGCGCATCGCTGTATCCGCAGCCGCATGCCGAGCGGGTCCATCTATCAGTGGGAATTCGAGCGGCACGGCGAACCGGTACGCATCGACGGCGACGGTGCGCTGACACTCGACGAACCGGGCCTGATGCTGGCGGCGGCGCGCGCGGGACTGGGTCTCGCCTACTTGACCGAATGGAACGTCGACGCGGATCTCGCGGCGGGCACGCTCGTGCGCGTGCTCGAAGACTGGACGCCGCCGCTCGACGGACTGTGTCTTTATTACCCGGGGCGGCGACATGTGCCCGCCGGGCTGCGCGCGCTGACTGAGATGATCCGTGACCATGCCGACGCGAACAGAAAGCGCGCGGCGCCGAAAAGGAAGCGCGGGCGCGTCAATTCAAAGGCTTAACGCCGCCATCAGTTTTGTTTATCGCGATTACCTCGTCGAATTCGTCGATCACGGTTTGAAGAAGTCTCGCCGCGCAAGGTTTTCTCGCGCGTCGCGGGCTGCCTCGCAACGTGCCGTCGGGACGATCCCACTGGTTAACCCTTTCTTTCTGCGCCGTTCGAACGGCGTACGTTCGGAGGCGCGGGCAAAGGGCGCACGGTGCGCCGAGCCAAACGCGTCATCAATCCAACGACAACGATGAGGGGTTCTCAAGAGTGAAACGTCAACTGAAGCCATTGAGTGCGGGCGTGCTTGCCTATGCGGCGATGATCGCGACTCCGGCCTGCGCGCAAAGCAGCGTCACGCTGTACGGTATCGTCGACGATTCGATCGTCTATCAAAGCAGCCAGACCAATCTGGCCAAGACGAACCCGGGCCGCTCGAACGTCAAGATGGCCTCGGGCATCTGGGCGGGCAGCCGCTTCGGCCTGAAGGGCGCTGAAGATCTCGGCGGCGGCAACAAGGCGATCTTCCAGCTGGAATCGGGCTTCGACATCAACAGCGGCGGCCAGCAGTTCACCAACGCGATGTTCGGCCGCCAGGCATGGGTCGGTCTGACGAACCCGGGCTACGGTACGCTGACCTTGGGTCGCCAGTACACCTCGTACTACACGCTGCTTTCGCCGTATAGCCCGACGAACTGGCTGACCGGCTACTTCGGCGCGCACCCGGGCGATCTGGACGGCCTCGACACGATCTACCGCGCGAACAACTCGATCGTCTACACGTCGCCGAAGCTCTACGGCTTCACGGTGAGCGGTTCGTACTCGCTGGCCGGCGTGCCCGACAGCGTGTACCAGGGCTCGACCTGGTCGGCGGCGATCCAGTATCAGCAAGGCCCGATCGGCGGCGCGGTGGCGTTCTCGCGCATCAACAACGCGGCCAACGGCGGCGGCATCTACAGCGGTCAGTCGACCACCATCAACGATACGACGAGCACGACCGGCGCCGGTCAGCCGGGCGTGTCGGCGGTCACCGCCGGTTATCAGCGCGCGCAGGCTCAGCAGCGCTTCGCCGTTGCGGGTGGCTACCAGTTCAACAGCGCGTGGGACATCTCGGTCACGTACACGAACGTTCAGTACATCCCGGGCACGAACTCGCTGTTCACCGACGAAGCCGTGTTCAACACGGCCGGCACGGTGCTGCACTGGAAGGCGACGCCGGCATGGGACTTCGCGGCGGGCTACAGCTACACGTGGGCCAGCAAGGCGAACGGCATCAACGATGCGGCTTCGTACCACCAGTTCAACCTCTCGCAGTACTACTCGCTCTCGAAGCGCACGGGCCTGTACGCGCTCGAAGCGTTCCAGCGCGCGAACGGCAACACGCTGGCAGTTCCGTCGGGCACGACGTCGAATCGTCAGACGGCGGCCAACGCGACCATCGGCGATGGCTTCCAGAGCGCGCCGTCGGCATCGCGCAGCATGTTCGCAGCGGGCGTGGGCATCATTCATCGATTCTGATTCGGATTACGAATCACCAAGTCATTATCTTTTCTTCGCTCGCGCAGCAATGTGCGGGCGAGGCTCAGTTGTACGCCATCGAAATGAAGTCAGGGAGATAACCATGAGAGCTCTGGATTCCGGGCGGTTGCTTGCCGTATTGGCGGCCTGCATCGTGACCGTGGTCGTCGCAGCGTGCGGCGGCAGCGGCAGTGACGCCACAAGCAGCGACAGCACGTCCAAAACACCATTGGCCGTCGTGAAACCGGTCGTGGACTGTTCGAAGCTGGCATCGACGGATATCACCGATATCGGCGGCGCGGGCAGCACGATCAGTTCGGCCACGGTGACCGCCGCGACCGTCAATGGCGCGAGCGTGAACTTCTGCACGGTGAAAGGCACGCTCGCCCCCTCGAACACCTTCGAAGTCGCGCTGCCGGTCGACTCGTGGACGCAGCGCTTCGCGGAACTGGGCTGCGGCGGTCTGTGCGGCAACCTGAGCGATCCCACCAAGCAATCCTCGTTCAGCTTCAGCTATACGTGCCCGCTCGTGCAGCAAGGCGGCTTTGTCACGGCGGCGACCGACATGGGCCATTCCGGACAGGACGCCACATGGTCGAGCGATCCGCAAAAGCAGGCCGATTTCGCTTATCGCGGCCAGCACATCACGACGCTGGCGGCCAAGAAACTGATCAAGGCTTACTACGGTCAGGAGCAGAAGTATTCGTACTTCGTCGGTTGTTCCGATGGCGGACGTGAAGCGCTGATGGCCGCGCAACGTTATCCGTCGGATTACAACGGCATCGTCGCGGGCGCACCGGCCGCGCACTTCCAGATTCAGAACTCGCTGTATCACGGCTGGAACGTCGAATCGAACAGCACGACGGGCACGAGCGCCGGCAAGGCCGTGCTCTATGCCGACAAGGCTCAGGTGCTGCACAAGGCGGTCGTCGCCGCGTGCGGCGGTCAGGCAGGCGTCGCCGATGGCCTCATCGCCGATCCGCGCACCTGCCATTTCGATCCCGCGACGATTCAGTGCGCGGCCAGCGCGTCGAGCACGAGCAACTGCCTGACGGCGCCGGAAGTCGATACGGCGAAGAAGCTCTACAGCGGCCCGACCGATGCGGCCACCGGCATGCTGATGCTGGGCGGCTCGCCGCTGTATGGATCGGAGGCGAACTGGATCGGTGTCGAAGTACCGACGTCGAACTCGACGGACGCGCCCGTGCCCGTGTCGAGCATCTTCAGCTACATGATCGTGACCGGCGCCTACAACCTGATCTTCACCGGCTCGCCGACGATGCCGAACATCGATACCTTCGGTTATCACGACGCGAGTTTCTACCCCAATTATCTGCAGACGAACCACGCGCTCAACGATGCGACGAGTCCCGATCTTTCGGCGTTCAAGAACGCGGGCGGCAAGCTGATTCTGTGGCACGGCTGGGCCGATCAGCACATTTCGCCGCTCTTCACGATCCGCTACTACCAGGCCGTGAAGGACACCATGGGCGAAGCGAGCGCGAATGAGTTCTCGCGGCTGTATCTGGTGCCGGGCGTGGGTCATTGCGGTGGCGGCGAGGGCTTCCCGAACATCGATCTGGTTTCGCAGATCACGGGCTGGGTCGAACAGAGCGCGGCGCCGAATGCCGTGATGACCTATCAGACGGACGCGACGACGACCAAGGTGACGGCATCGCGTCCGGTGTATCCGTATCCGGCTGTCGCGAAGTTCAGCGGCAACGGCGACTGGCACGACGGCGCGAACTGGAGCCAGGGCGCACCGCTGTATAACGATCCGGCGCCTGCGTGGGCGGGGTCGGCGTTCTATACGACGTATAGCCCCAAGACGCAGGGGGTGGCGGCGCCGTAACTCGTTGGGAGCGCGCGCGGCGTCTGCGCACTATCATGATCGAATCGTCGCGACATGGGTCGATGCGGGCCTCAGTCCGACGATTCGTCAAGGAGGACGTCACATGTTCCGCCATCGCATCCTCGGGACGTTCGTGCTGGCTGTTGTCACGCAGGCATCGGCTGCGTCGAGCGATGATTTTTCCGGAACGGTCGATATCGGCGGGCGCGCGCTCTATCTGGAATGTCGCGGCCATGGAAGTCCCACGGTGATTCTCGAAGCGGGCGCGCTCGGCCGTGGCGATGTCTGGAGCCGTGACAAACTGCAGCCCGCCGGCGCGCGGACGATGGTGCTGCCGGGCGTCGCCGTCTTCACACGGGTATGCGCGTACGACCGGCCCGGCACACTGCGCGAGGTCGATCCGAAACTCGAGCCGAACGGTCCGCAGTTCGAACCCAGCCGCAGCACGCCCGCGCATCAGCCGCGCACGACGCGCGACAAGGTGAACGATCTGCACGCGCTGCTCACGGCCGCGAAGATACCCGGCCCATATGTGCTCGTCGGCCACTCGGCGGGCGGTCTCATCTCGCGCCTGTACGCCACTACGTATCCCGACGATGTCGTCGGCATGGTCCTGATCGACACGACGCCCGAGAACGTCTGGCTGCGTTTTCACGAAGCGCTGGCGCCCGCGCAATGGGAAAAGTTCGAAGCGCTCACCGTGAAAAATCAGGAGTTGCTCGACGCGTATCCCGAAGCGGAACAGTGGTGGACCGCGCCGCTCTCCGACGACGCTTCGACCCGTCAGGTGCGCGAGGCGAGAGCACGCGCACCGATGCGCCCGATGCCGCTCTTCATCCTCGGCCATGGCATTCCGTTTGCCGCGCCGTTCCCCGGATGGCCGGCGGACAGAATGGAAGCCATCATGAGCAATCTGCGCAACGATCTGGGAACGATGACGCCCGACGCGAAAGTTGTCGTCGCCAAGCAGAGCGGCCATGACATTCATCAGGATCAGCCCGAGCTTGTCATTGCCGCGATCCGGCAAGTGGTCGATGCAGTGCGTGATCCAAAGACATGGCGCGTCGCGCCCTCAACGTAGAAGCCGTTGCTGCGGAACGAATTAAAACAGTACAGACCGTTCCCCAGATCCCGGCACAAGCAAGATGTTTTTTCTGCTGTTCGGTTTACTTCTACATCAGAACAAAGTAACCTTTCCTCGCTGATTCAAGCCCGGCGGATACTTGCCCCCGGGGTGAGAAGCAATCGCCCTCAAGTCAGAAATTTTGACTTCGTCGAAACACACTCGCTGCACATGTTACCGATGACCTAGCGTCATCGAGCGCTAGCCGCGCATCGTGCCGGCCGCCTTTCTTCAACTGCGGCCGGTCGTTCGGATCACTAAAGACCTTTCGCGAAGTCATCGGAAGCGCATGCGCGCGGCCTGGTGCTCGCATCGTCTCGTCCACCGCCGGGAAACGCCTACTCTCGTCTTCGCGAGATCGCACCATTATTTTCGTCATCCTAATTGATATGAAGAATCGATCCTTCTCCTCGCTCGGCGGACTTATCGCCACGGCAGTCCTGATGAGCGCGCTGCTCGCCGCATGCGGCGGCGGCAGCGACAGTGACGGCGCCGCCGACACCGCCGCAACCGGCAAGAGCGCCGCGTTGCCGAAGTCCACTGCAAAATCGGCGAGCGGTAATGGCTCGATCTTCTACGGCATGAACGGCCATAACACCAATGGCGGCGCATACGACTTCACGAGTCCGCAGACGCAGCTTGCGCAGCTTCAGGAACTGGGCGCAACGATCTATCGCAACGACGTGTACAGCCAGACCTCGGCGAACATGCTCGCCGGCATTGCGAAGACGATGGCGGACGGCGGCGTGATGGTGTATCCGGTGATGCTGCTGACCCTCAACTACGACAGCGAAAGCGACGCCTATAACGCCGGCTACAAGCTCGGCCAGCAGACCGCGAACAGCTATCACTACACGTACTACGAGGTCGGCAACGAACTGGAGGCGAAGGCCCTTAACGGCAACGTCGACGGCACCGTCTGGTATCAGTACGACAACTGGTCGTACATGCTCGCACGCGGCGTGATTCGCGGCATGATCGCGGGCGTGAAGTCGGTCGACGGCTCTGCGAAGATCGTGCTCGGCGGCACATGGCTGCACACCGCCTTCTTCCAGATGCTCGCCGATGGCTCGCAACCCGACGGCACCTGGGGCCATCCGACCGTTAACTGGGACGTCACGTCCTGGCACTGGTATTCGAGCCAGGGCGATATCACCCACGCATGCGGCGGCACGGGCTGCCACGATGTGCTCCAGACGCTGCACGACATGGGCAAGCCGATCTGGATCAACGAGTTCGGCGTGCGTCCGGACTACGGCTCGTACAACCAGATCGCCAGCTACATGACGGGCAACACGATGATGGCGCAATTCGCGAGCGTCGCGTCGAAGTACAACATTCAGTCGATCCAGGCCTTCCAGCTCTACGACGACAGCGAAGGCGACTACGGCCTCGCCGAGGGCGACGGCATCACGAAGAAGGCCGCTTACTGGGCGTACAAGGACTTCGTGCAGAACCACCCGATGTGACGTATCGGCGGTAAGAAACGGAAAGGCGCGCGCTTTAAAGCAGGCGCGCGCACCCGCCGTTATCGCGGTTTGCGAGAACCGGATAACGACGAGGGAAGCCATGCAGATCAACAGTGCGACGACGACTGCCTACACGAGCGCCGATGCGCCTGAATCGCGCCGGCCTGCCCCTGCCGACGCCACGACCGACGACGCCACCTCACAGCCGACCGATGCGCCGTCGTCGATGAAATCCTTCGCATATGGCGCGCTCGGTCTCGAACGTCCCGAAGTGCAGGCGACCGATACGAACGGCTTCTACACCGCAGGCAAATGGGTCGCAGCGGCCGTGACGATTGGCGGCATCGTGTCCCTGTTCGTTTGATGACCGCACTCGTGAATTAATACCTGGAAATAACTTGCCGGATTGGCGCTTTGCTCCGCATATCGAATCGCGGCGCAGCGCGGGAAGATCTCGATGCGCGCTGTCTGCACACGACAGACCGCCTCTTCCCTCGACACTACGCCAAGCCATGCAAGCACACCTCTCACGCACTCCCAGCCTGCTCTCCTTGCGCCGCGCGCTCGTCGCCGTAGCGCTCTTCGTGCCGATGCTGTCCGCCTCCGCCGAGGATCTTCCGGACGTCTGTTCCGCGCTGAAGACCATCGTCGATGCACGCTCGTTCGACACGCTCGCCAAAGACCGCGCGCTGCTGCCAGCCGGTTCGCCCGGCCAGGGCACCTGCAAGGGCAGCGCGCATGCCTATGACTGCCGCTGGCGCGCGCACTGGGGCGCGGATGGCATCGTCGCCGATCCGTTGCAGGAACTGGGCGCGGATATCGCTGCCTGCTTTCCCGATGTGCGTCACGACGTGAACACCGCGACGCGTCAGCATTTCGCGCTGCGCGACACCACTGACAAGCGCGTGACGATGACCGCGACGATCGAAGCGCCGAACACGTTACGCCTGCGCATCGTGCGGTGAATGGGACTGGAAGGCTCATCGTGCGCGCGCTCGTCGCTCTCGGCGCTGGCGCGCTTTCAGGCTGCACCTGGACCCTGATCACGGCAGCCGATGCCGCGGGCTCTCTGGTGCAGGCTGGCTTCACGGTCGCATCGAGCTATTCGTCGCCGACCTCGGTGACGGGCGCGCCCGCCGCGCTGCAATCCGTGTGCATCGAACTGAATCAGACGGTTGCGACCGGCGACTTCGTGCCCGGGCTGCAAGTCGCCTTGCAGCGGCGTGGCGTGAACTCGATGGTCTACAACCCCGGCACGTCGCCGCCCGGTTGCGAGGCGATGCTCGTGTACAACGCGACCACGCGCTGGGACAAGCGCGCGTTCAGCAGCGAGCCGATGTCGTATCTGTCGGCGATCGATCTGACGCTCCTGCGGCAAGGGCAGATTCTCGTGACCGCGCGCTACGACACGAATGGTCTGAACATAGACCGCTTCGCGAGCGCGCGGCAGAAGCTAGACGCGCTGGTCGACCGCATGGTGGTGTCGCGCGCGCCCTGACGCTTTCCTTACCGCATCTTTCCGATGCGATCGCGCGCGTGAAAGCGATGCTAATCTGCCTTCGCTGTAGCTGTTGACCGATCCCTCTTGCGGCTCGCCGGTGTCCTTCTGGCGGGCCGTCTTTTTTTGGAGGTCATGCGAAGGCTTTTCCGTTATCGGCGGGCAATGCTAAAGTTCGGAAAGTGGTCGGACCAGTGAGGCATACCCATGCATGACGAGAGCCAGGAAGACGCGTTGCAGATTGCTGACGCCGTCGCGGGACGCATCGAAGGGCTGATCGTCGACGGCGTGCTGAAACCCGGTCAGGCGCTGCCTTCCGAACGGCGGCTGACAGCGAAGCTCGGCGTGTCGCGGTCCGCCGTGCGGGAGGGGCTGAAGGTGCTGCGCACGCGCGGGATCATCGAAACTTCGCATGGACGCGGCTCGTTCGTCGCCGCGCTGACGACGCAACCCGCGCTCACGCCGATGATGCATCTGCTCGGCTCCCAGCCACGCACGCTCTACGACATTTTCGAAGTGCGCGAAATGCTCGAAGCCGAATCCGCGCGTCTTGCCGCGCTGCGCGGCACGCAGGCGGATTTCGCGCTCATCACCCGCCGATACGAGGAAATGCTCGCGGCCAACGCAAGCGACGTAGCCGAATCGACGCGCGCGCGGCTCGACTATAACTTTCACCTGTCGATCAGCGAGGCATCGCACAATCCCGTGCTCGTGCATACGCTGAGTTCGCTCACGGATCTGCTGCTGAGTTCGGTCTTCGCGTCGGTCAACAACCTCTACCATCGCGAGGCGCAAAAGCGCGTCATCGACAAGCAGCACGCGCGTCTCTACAAGGCCGTGCTCGGCAAGCAGCCGGAGCAGGCGCGCAAGGCCGCGAGCACGCATATCACCACGACGACCGCCTGCATGCGGGAAATCGAGGCGGAGGAGCAGCGTCTGGTGCGGGCTACTCTGCGTCTGAAGGGCTGGCAGTGATCCAGCGCCGCGCCCGAGCGCACGGACGTGCACAAGCCGGCGCGCCCTCGCCGACATTGATTCGCGCGGAAAACGCCTCCTGGCACGACAAAAAGAAGTGGTAGGACCAGTGGTTCGACGTCTCGACAGTCTCTTACTGGCACGGAACAATGCGCTCCAGCAAAGCCAGTAGCGGCGACAAGCCGCACGATTCAGGAGACTTCACGATGAACCCGCACACCCCGACTCTCACTGCCACCACGGCGCCAGACAACGCGACCTACGCGAAAGTGACCTGGCGTCTCTTGCCCTTTCTTTTCATCTGCTATGTCGCGGCCTATCTGGATCGCGTCAATGTCGGCTTCGCGAAGCTGCAGATGCTGAGCGACCTGAAGTTCAGCGAGTCGGTGTACGGGCTCGGCGCGGGGATTTTCTTCATCGGCTATTTCCTGTTCGAAGTGCCGAGCAACATCCTGCTGCATCGCGTGGGCGCGCGCGTGTGGATCAGCCGCATCATGGTGACGTGGGCGCTGGTGTCGGCGGCGTCGCTGTTCGTGAAGACGCCAGCGATGTTCTATACGTTGCGCTTCCTGCTCGGTGTCGCCGAAGCCGGGTTCTTTCCCGGCATCGTGCTCTATCTGACCTACTGGTATCCGTCGACGCGACGTGGCCGCATGAACGCGCTCTTCATGATCGGCATTCCGGTGGCGGGCGTGGTCGGCGGTCCGCTGTCGGGCTGGATCATGCAGGCGTTCAACGGCGTCCACGGGCTGTCGAACTGGCAGTGGCTGTTCCTGCTCGAAGCGCTGCCGTCGCTCGTGCTCGGCATCCTCACGCTGTTCATGCTGCCGAACGGGATTCGCGCGGCGTCGTGGCTGAACGAGCAGGAGAAGCAGCTTCTCGAAGCCAACATCGCACGCGATGAACCGGCCGGCGCGGATCATTCTCTGAAGAGCGTGGTGTCGAACGGACGTGTGTGGCGGCTCGCCGCGATCTACTTCTGCTGCATGATGGGCCTCTATGGCGTGAGCTTCTATCTGCCGACGCTCATCAAGACGGCGGGCGTGAAGAACGCGCTCGACGTCGGCCTGTTCACCGCGATTCCTTATGCGGTCGCGATCGTCTCGATGATTTTCGTCGCGCGCAGTTCGGACCGTCGCAGCGAGCGGCGCTGGCATCTCGCCTTGGCGGGCGTCGCTGCCGCTGCGGGCTTCTATGCAAGCACGCTCCACACCGGCAATCTCGCGCTCGCACTGATCACGCTGTCGGTCGGCACGGCGGGTGTGTTGTCGATGATGCCGGTTTTCTGGACCTATCCGAGCGGCGTGCTCACGGGCGCCGCCGCCGCCGCCGGCATCGCGATGATCAATTCGATCGGCAATCTCGCGGGCTTCGTCAGCCCGTCGATCATCGGCTGGATGAAGGACGTCACGCACAGCACGAACGCGGGTCTGATCGTCGTCGCCGGGGCGCTTGTCGTCGGCGCGGTTCTCACGCTCACGCAGCGCGCGACCGATGCGTCGGCGGAATCGTCGTCTTCCGAACCGCACCGGGCTTGAGGCCGCCATGTCCGTGATCGCTCCCTCCGCCCTTGCGTTCGGCGAATCGCGCAGAAGCCTGCTTGCGTCGCTTGGCGATATCGTCGGCGCGCGCAACGTGCTCACCGGCGATGCACCGACGCGCCGCTATCGCACCGGCTACCGCTTCGGCACGGGCCGTGTGCTGGCGGTGGTGCGCCCCGGCACGCTCGTCGAACAATGGCGCGTGCTCGTCGCGTGCGTCACGGCGCGCACGATCGTCATCACGCAAGCGTCGAACACGGGCCTCACCGGCGGCTCGACGCCCGACGGCGACGGCTACGATCGCGATGTCGTCATCGTCAGCACGACGCGCATCCGCCGCGTCCATCTGATCAAGGACGGGACGCAGGCGGTCTGCATCGGCGGCACGACGCTCGATCAGCTCGAACGCGCTTTGAAGCCGCTCGGCCGCGAGCCGCATTCGGTGATCGGCTCGTCGTGCATCGGCGCGTCGGTGCTGGGCGGCATCAGCAACAATTCGGGCGGCTCGCTCGTGCATCGCGGACCCGCCTACACGGAGATGGCGGTGTTCGCCGCCGTCGATGCAGCGGGCGTGCCGCGCCTCGTGAATCACCTGGGCATCGAACTCGGCGGCACGCCCGAAGAGATCCTGTCGCGCATCGAGAACGGCACGTTCACCGATGCCGATGTCCGCGAAGGCGCGGCCGCATCGGATCACGACTACGCGACCCATGTCCGCGATATCGATGCGCCCACGCCCGCGCGCTTCAACGCCGATCCGCGCCGGCTCTTCGAGGCGTCGGGCTCAGCCGGCAAGGTGATGACCTTCGCGGTGCGTCTCGACACCTTCGCGGCCGAGCAAGGCGCGAAGGTGTTCTATATCGGCACCAACGACACGAGCGTGCTGACGGACATCCGCCGCCACGCGCTCGCGAATTTCACGCATTTGCCGATCGCGGGCGAGTATCTTCATCGCGATGCGTTCGATGTCGCAAGGAAATACGGCAAGGACCTGTTCGTCATCATCGACAGGTTCGGCACGGACCGGCTGCCGCTCTTCTTCAGTCTCAAGACGCGTTGCGACGCGTGGTTCGAGCGTCTCGGCTTCATGCCGAAGCACCTGAGCGATCGCGTGCTGCAGTGGGTCAGCGAGCGCTTGCCGGATCATCTCCCCGCGCGGCTTGCGACGTATCGCGAAGAGTACGAGCATCATCTGATGCTGAAGGTGCCCGCAACGGGCATCGATGAAGCGCGTGCGTTTCTGTCGACGCGTTTCGCGGATGGTGGCGGCGCATATTTCGAATGCAGCGATGAAGAAGGCCGCAAGGCATTCCTGCATCGGTTCGCGGCGGCGAGCGCGGCGGTGCGCTATCGCGCGGTGCATCATCGCGAGGTCGAAGATATCGTCGCGCTCGATATCGCTTTACGGCGCGACGACCGCGAGTGGTTCGAGAATCTGCCGGCGAAGATCGAGCGCCCCATCGTGCTGAAGCTGTATTACGGGCACTTTCTGTGTCATGTGTTTCATCAGGACTACATCGTCATCAAAGGCAACGACTGCCTGGCGCTGGAACACGAGATGCTCGAATTGCTCGATGAGCGTGGCGCAGAGTATCCCGCCGAGCACAACGTGGGGCATCTTTATGAGGCGAAGCCACAGCTTGCGGCGTTCTATAAAGAGCTCGATCCGTGCAATTGCTTCAATCCGGGAATCGGGAAGATGTCGAAGTTCGCGGCGTATCGGGAGCGTGCGGGCGAGGCTTGAACGTCCTCTCTACGCGACCATCTTCACCCGCAACATCGCCACGTCCGCATTGCTGACCGACAAACCCTGCGCCAGATAATTGCTCAGCGTGCCGAACCCGCGATGCATCTCCTCGAACGCCGCTTCGAGCGTCGCGCTCTGCGCCTGATAAAGCGGCGCGACCGTCTGCGCATCCGTCCCGAGCCGCGCCGCATGCGCCTTCACGCGTGCGTCGATGTGTGACTGTGCCGCCGTGTTGGTCAACAGATAGTCCTGAATGATCACGTCGAGCGGCACATCGGCGATGGAGAGCAACAGCGCGGCCGCCCAACCCGTGCGATCCTTGCCTGCCGTGCCGTGCATCACCTGCGGCCCCGCAACGCGCGCAAGCCGCGTCAGCAGCGCACCGAACTGCAGGCGCGCGACCGGGTCCATGACGAGCTGACGTTGCTGCCCGATCATCCACGCGCTGGCCGCCGCCGCGTCGCGAGGCATCGCCGCGGCGGCGTCGATCGGCGCGACTTCATGCGTCTCGCGCACGGCGTTCGCCGGCACGCGATCCGGCGCTAACGCTGTCTCGCTCACCACGCGAAGATCATGCACCGCGCGCAACGACAGCCGCGCGAGCGCAACCGCATCGGCATCGTCGGGCGTGAGCGCGCCCGCGCGATAGAACACGCCGCGCCGCAGCCGGTTTCCATCGACGGTCGGATAGCCTTCGCCCATGCCCGCCACATCGCGGAAGTTTTCGATCGAAGCGAGCGTCGGCGTCGCCGTCACGGCCTGATCGTCGCTCGCGCCGCCGCATGCCGATAGCAGCGCGCCCGCGCCGAACGTGGTCGAAAGCAGCGCGACACGCGCGCCGCCATGAATGAAAGCGCGTCGCGACATGGGCGCCGCACGCGTGGACGAAGCAGGCATCATGTTTCTTCAAAGGGAATGACGATGCGTACGATCAGCCCGCCGCTCTCGGCGTTGCCGATCTCGCAGCGGCCACGCTGCTCGCGCGCCAGCCGCTCGACGATGGTGAGCCCGAGCCCGCAATGACCGTTGCCGCTGCGCGCGGGGTCGAGCCGCACGAACGGCCGCAATGCGTCGTCGAGGCGTTCGTCGGGAATGCCGGGACCGTGGTCGCGCACTTCGATCAGCCAGTTGCCGCCCCTTCGCGCGGTGCGGATCTCGACGGGCGGCTCGCCATGCTCCAGCGCGTTGTCGACGAGATTGGTCATCAGACGGTCGATGAACGTGCGCGGCAACCTGAACGCCTCGCCCGCGTCGAGCGAGAGCGCGAACAGCGGCTCGTCGCCATCTTCGGGCGACGCGAACTGCTCCGCGATGAACGCATCGACACCGGTATCGCTGCTTTCCGAAGTCGAGCGGCCCGCGAATTCGAGGAACTGCTGAACGATGCGCGTCATCGAATCGATATCGCGCAGGAAATGCGCGCGTTCGCGCTCGTCCTTGGCGAGCACGCTCGCGCGCAGCGACAGGCGCGTGAGCGGCGCCTTCAGATCGTGCGCGATGCCGGCAAGCATCACGGCGCGATCGTCGTCCGTGTCGATGAGCTTCTTCATCATCTGGTTGAACGCGCCGATCAGTTCGCGCAATTCACGTGGACCGTTTTCATCGACGGGAACGGGACGCTCGCCGCTCCCGAAGCGGCGCGCCGCCTGCGCGACACGCGCGAGCGGCCGCTGCAACTGCCAGGTCGCAAAGAGCGAGAGCACGAGCGCGCCGGCGAGCAGCACGACCGCCTCCGTCATGAAGGGCGCGGGCGGCGGCAAGTCGATCGGCGTGACGATCCACACATTGCTCGACGGATAGCGCACCCAGAGCCGCGACTTGTTGCGCGCGTCGATATCGACGGCGATCTGCGAGCCCTCCGGCAAGCCATCGGCGATCTGGCGCGCGAGATGCGCGTGCCGCGTCTTGCGGGCATCGCGCAAGGTGAGCGGCTCGGGCATGTTCCACACCGGCACGATATGCACGCGCGTTTCGCGCATCAGCCGCCCGCCGAGCGCGACATCGTTATGCGCGGCCTCCAGCACGATCAGCAATGCGCGCGCGTAGCCATCGGCTTCGCGGTGCGGACCCTGCACGTGGAGAATCGCGAACCATCCGCCCTGCAGCGCGAGCAGCACGCACACGGACACGAGCGCCATGCGGCCGAACAGCGTGTCGATGAAACCGCGCGGCGCGCGCGCGGCCTGCCAGAGACCCGGACGCATCGCGGTCAGGTCCCGAAGCGGTTCGATGTCGGGCTGTCGGTGTCGGGCACGAACACGTAGCCTTGCCCGCGCACGGTCTGCACGTGACGCGGATTCGACGGATCGTCCTCGATGATGCGGCGCAGACGCCAGATCGGCACATCGAGCCCGCGATCGCGAAAAGCGAGATCGTCGCGATGCACGAGATCGTGGATCAGCACGCGCGAGAGCACCTTGTACGGATGCTTGATGAAGACCTTGAGCAGCGCGAACTCGCTGTCGCGCAATGCGATGCGTTCGCCGCCGCGCAGCAGCGAGCGCGTTACGAAGTCGACTTCGAAGCGGCCGAAGCGTTCGCGCGGCGCGGGCTCTGGACGGCTCGGCGCACTCGCGCGCCGCCGCAGCACCGCCTCGATGCGCGCGAGCAGTTCACGCGGATCGAAGGGCTTGGCGAGATAGTCGTCCGCGCCCGATTGCAGGCCCGCGATCTTCTGTGGAACGCTGTCGCAGCCCGTGACGAAGATCACGGGAATATCCTCGCCCGCCGCGCGCAAATCGCGCAGCGCGCGCAGGCCATCCGTGTCCGGCATCATGATGTCGAGCACGACGATGGACGGACGTTCGAGCTCCAGCCGCCGACGCAGCCCGCCGCCGTCGTGCAGCACGGACACGTCGATGCCTTGCGCATTGAAGAAGTGGCGCAGCAGGTCGCGCACCGCGGAGTCGTCGTCGACGATGAGAACCGATATGGACATCTCAAAATTCTATTCGGAGGTTATTCCCAATCCGCGCATCGCGCGCTTCGCGCGACATTACGGATTCTTACGGAACGCAGTTTCGCGGGCCGCGACGTTGCAAAGCACGCGCGTGCGATTCCCGTTCGAAGCCGTGCGCACGCGCTATTCGACTGCGCATTGCGCGTTGAAACACGCCGTAACGGAAAGAAATGGAAAGTTCTCGACCGTCGCGAGCGCGTGCGCGCGGCGCTTAGAATCCGTGCATGACTCCACATGTACTGATGGTCGACGACGACCCCGTCGTGCGCGATCACGTTCGCGACTATCTGCAGCAGCACGGCTTCGACGTGTCCGTCCTGAGCGACGGCACCGGTCTGAGACGCCGCGTGCAGGCCGAGCGTCCCTCGATGATCGTGCTCGACGTGATGATGCCCGGCAAGGACGGCATCAGCGCGTTGCGCGAATTGCGCAATGCTCACGACGATATTCCCGTGATCCTGCTGACAGCGCGCTCGGACGTGCTCGACCGCGTGATCGGGCTCGAACTCGGCGCGGACGATTATCTCGGCAAGCCCTTCGATACGCGCGAGCTGCTCGCGCGCATCCGCTCTATCCTGCGGCGCCGCGAGAGCGCGTCGGCGTTCACGGCAGGCGCGCCCGAGATGCGGCCGGCGTATCGCTTCGGACCGTTCGAAATGGACTTCAGCGCGCGTGAATTGCGCCGCGATGGCGAACGCATCGCGCTGCGCTCGGGCGAATTCGCGCTGCTCAAGACGCTCGTCAAGAACGAGATGATCGTGCTCACGCGCGCGCAACTGAACGAGAAGCTGCGCGGCAACGGCGCGCATCGCGATCGCAGTCTCGATGTCGCGATCTGGCGTCTGCGCCGCCTGCTCGAGATCGATCCGTCCGAACCGCGCTACGTGCAGACCGTCTGGGGCCAGGGCTATATCTTCGTGCCCCACGGCGATCCGACGGCGGCCGGGCGCATCGCAGCGCGCGTGGAAGTCTGAGGCGCGCGGCGTCATCGTCAGAAGGTCAGCACGCTCATGAAGAGACGTTGCAGCCAGCCCATCGTGGTCGAATCGGCGAGCATGCCGACGCCCGCCTGTTCGATGCGCGCATTGGCCACCTTGTTCGACGCGACGTAATTGCCCGCCTCGATATCCTTCGGATTGACGATGCCCGAGAAGCGCAACTGATCCTGATTGCCGCTCATCGCGATGATCTTGTCGCCCGCGACCACCAGGTTTCCGCCTGGCAACGTGCCGATTACCGACACCGCGAGCGTGCCGCTCATCGCCGACAGATTGCTGGTGCTGCCGTTGCCCTTGAACGACGTATTCGCCGAGCCGACGTTGAACAGGCGCGCCAGCCGCGCCGCCGCGCCGCTCGATTTGTCCGCGGCCTCGGCACTGATGCTGCTCGCGCGGCTCGCGCTGGCGTCGGCGGAATTGCTGCCCTGATACGACTCCGCGAGGCGGATCGTCAGCACGTCGCCGACTCGCTGCGCACGGGCGGTTTCGTAGAGCGAGACCGAACTGCCCGCCTGATAGATCGCGCCCAGCGTATTGACGTTGACCGGCTGCGCGACGGCCGGCGCATAGGTCGGCATCTCGACGACGGAACGCGACGACGAGCACGCGGCAAGCGCAAGCACCAACGCCGCGCAGGGCAATGACGTCAGTTTCATGAACAATCCTCTCCTTTGATTCAGGGCGTGTCCTGCACGGAGGCAAGACGCCAGCGGTCGGCCGTTTCGCGCAGCCACGATTCGTAGGCTTTCAGGCGATAGATCACATGCGCCGAGGCCGCCGCACCGTTCGCTTCCAGCGTGATCGAACTCGTCGCGTTCTCCCACGTTCGCGTCCTGTAACCGTTCGCGCGATCGACGCGGCTTCGGCCGAACTTCGACGACAGCGCTTCGGTAAAGTCATCGACCACCCGCGCATCGATCACGAACGCCATGCGATACAGTCGCGGCGACGCATCGCCTGGCATCGCCGCGAAACGCAACACGTGATCGCGCGAAGGCGCGCCGTCCACGACGGCCTGCGATGCGCTCCATCCCGCCTGCGTGCGATGCGCCCACTTGCACGCGATCGACAGGCTGTGCGCGTCGCGCAGCACCATGCCGAGCGAGGCCGCTTCGAGATCCGTATCGCACACGGCGACGCTGCCGGGCGGCGTCGCGCGCGCGGGTTCGTCGCGGCGGAACGCATCGAGCGAAATGCCGAGCGGCAGGCCGCGAAAATCGAATGGCTTCTGTGCGGCGGCGAGCGCGGGCATCGCCATGCAGACGCAGGCCGCGCCACGGATGAAGGTTCGCTTCATATCAGTCGATAGCTGTTGCGCACGCATCGAAGGGTGTGGACGCGGCATGGCCCACGACCGGCACGATCTTCAGCGCGGCCGATGTCACTCGGCACGGCAGCGCGGCGAGCGCGCAACCGTCGAGCAGGAACGGGCACGCCGCCACGGCCGCGCACACGAGCGCGAAACGCAAGGATGTCGCCATGATTCACGCCGTCGTATCGACGTGATTGCCGAGATGCGCCGGGTTGACCGGCGCGGTCTTGGCGTTCGTGTTGCCGGTTTCGGTGGTCGGGGTATCGGTGCTGCGCTTGATGGGCAACGTGTGCGACGACGCCTGCGTCGCGTGGGGTGTGCTCGGGCCGGTGACGTTCATGCTGCGCGCTCCTTGAAGATGAAGAACCGTTGCGAATTGCAACGTCAGCGATCTTCCGTGAGCGCGCATATTGACGATCGCGCGAGAAAAACACACTTTTCGCGAGTGCTTACGAGGCGTTACGCGACCGTTACCAGTTCTTCCCGGCGTCGAATCCATTCGATGTTGCGGCGCAACGCGTGGCGCGAGATGGTATGACTGTTTCAGCGCAAAAAGCGGGTTAACGTGAATAAAAAGTGGCCGGATAGCCTCATATAGTCAATCTATCTCGCCGCCCGCCAAATCGACAGTGGAAAACCCAAATACCGGAATTGCCGGTATGGCGACGGGATGAATAGAACAACGAATTAACAGGTTATTCCAGAATCATTCGAACAAGACAGGTTAAAAAACCAACGGATGGAGGAACCACTGTCATGAAACGCCGCACCGTGTTAGTTGCGATGGCCGCCGCGCCGCTCGGCGCAATGCTCCCGCTCCCCGCCTTCGCGCAAAAGCCCATCGTGCTCGGCTTCGCGCAGGTCGGCGCGGAGAGCGAATGGCGCACCGCGAACACCCAGTCGATCAAGTCCAGTGCGCAGGAGGCCGGCATCGACCTGAAATTTTCCGACGCGCAGCAGAAGCAGGAAAACCAGATCAAGGCGATCCGCTCGTACATCGCGCAGAAGGTCGATGTGATCGCGTTCTCGCCGGTCGTCGAGACGGGCTGGGATACCGTGCTCGTCGAAGCGAAGAACGCGAAGATTCCGGTCGTGCTCACCGACCGCGCGATCAGCAGCAAGGACGACACGCTCTACGTCACCTTCATCGGCTCGGACTTCACCGAGGAAGGCCGCAAGGCAGGCCGCTGGCTGGTCGAGAAGGAAAAGGGCAATGCGGGGCCGATCAATATCGTCGAATTGCAGGGCACGGTCGGTTCGGCGCCCGCGATCGATCGCAAGAAGGGCTTCGAGGAAATCATCAAGTCCGATCCGAAGTTCAAGATCATCCGCTCGCAGACCGGCGACTTCACGCGCGCGAAGGGCAAGGAAGTGATGGAGGCGTTCCTCAAGGCCGAGGGCAAGAAGATCAACGTGCTCTACGCGCACAACGACGACATGGCGATCGGCGCGATCCAGGCGATCGAGGAAGCCGGCATGAAGCCGGGCAAGGACATCATCATCATTTCCGTGGATGGCGTGAAAGGCGCATTCGAAGCGATGATGGCGGGCAAGCTCAATGTGTCGGTCGAATGCAGTCCGCTGCTCGGGCCGCAGTTGATGTCGGTCGTGAAGGACATCAAGGCCGGCAAGTCCGTGCCCAAGCGCATCGTCACGCAGGAAGGCATCTTCCCGATGGAGGTCGCGGCGAAGGAATTCCCCAATCGCAAATACTGATCTCCGATGACTTCGCCCGTACTGGAGCTGCGCGGCATCGACAAGCGCTTCGCCGGCGTCCATGCGCTGCGGGACGTGAACCTCACCCTCTATCCGGGCGAGGTTCACGCGCTGATGGGTCAGAACGGCGCGGGCAAGTCGACGCTCATCAAGGTGCTGACCGGCGTCGTGAGCCTCGACGCCGGCGAGATCCTGCTCGACGGCCGCGCGATTCACCCCGACTCGCCGCTCGACGCGCAGAAGCTCGGCATCAGCACGGTCTATCAGGAAGTGAATCTCTGCCCGAACCTCTCCGTGGCGGAGAACATCTTCGCCGGCTACTTTCCGCGACGCGGCGCGCTCGCCGGCTTTCGCATCGACTGGGAAGCGACGAACCGGCAGGCGCGCGAACTGCTCGGGCGCATCGGGCTCGATATCGACGTGACGCGCGTGCTGACGAGCTATCCGGTCGCGGTGCAGCAGATGGTCGCGATCGCGCGGGCGCTGAAGCTGTCGTCGAAAGTATTGATTCTCGACGAGCCGACTTCCTCCCTCGACGACGACGAAGTGCGCCGCCTCTTCGACGTGCTGCGCCGCCTGCGTGAACAAGGGCTCGCGATTCTCTTCGTCACGCACTTCCTGAATCAGGTCTACGCGATCTCGGACCGCATCACGGTGCTGCGCAACAGCCGGCGCGTGGGCGAATGGCGCGCGAACGAACTCGGCACGCAGGCGCTCATCGCGGCGATGCTCGGCCGCGAACTCGCCGCCGCGCAGGCGCGCCAGCCGCCGCCCGACGACACCGAAGCGCACGCCACCGACGACGCCCTGCTCGACGCGGTACGCCTTGGTCAGAAGGGCCAGTTGCAGCCGCTCGATCTGCGCGTGCGGGCGGGCGAAGTGGTCGGCGTCGCGGGGCTGCTCGGCTCCGGGCGCACCGAACTCGCGAAGCTGCTGTTCGGCCTGGAGAAGCCCGACGAAGGCGAACTGCGCATCGACGGCGTGCCGGTTTCCTTCGCGACGCCCGCGCAGGCGATCCGGCACGGCATCGCGTTCTGTCCCGAGGAGCGCAAGGCGGATGGCATCGTCGCGGAACTGTCGCTGCGCGAGAACATCGCGCTCGCGTTGCAGGCGCGCATGGGCGCGCGACGCTGCCTCACGCGCGCCGAACAGAACGCGCTCGCCGAACGCTTCGTGCGCGCTCTCGGCATCAAGGCCGCGAATCTCGACATGCCGATCGGCCTGCTCTCCGGCGGCAATCAGCAAAAGGCGCTGATCGCGCGATGGCTCGCGACCGAGCCGCGCCTCTTGATCCTCGACGAACCCACACGCGGCATCGACGTCGCCGCGAAGCAGGAAATCATGGACGAGATACTCAGGCTCGCCTCGACGGGCATGGCGGTGCTCTTCATCTCGTCGGAGATCTCGGAGGTGGTGCGCGTCGCCAATCGCATCGTCGTGTTGCGCGATCGTCGCAAGGTCGGCGAGCTGCCGGCGGGCACGAGCGAGGACACCGTATGCGAAATGATCGGAGCCGAACATGGATGACACCGTGCGACGCGGCAAGCTCCGCTCGATGATGGAGCATCGCCTCGGCTGGCCGATCGTCACGCTCGCCCTGCTGCTCGCGTTGAACGCGGCGTTCAATCCGGGCTTTCTGCATGTCGAATGGCGCGACCATCATCTCTACGGCAGCCTCATCGATATCCTCAATCGCGCCGCGCCGCTCGCGGTCGTCGCGCTCGGCATGACCATCGTGATCGCGACGCGCGGCATCGATATCTCTGTGGGCGCGGTCGTCGCCATCGCGGGCGCGGTCGCCGCATGGGCGATCGGCGGCTCCATCTCCGGCAACGTGACGCGCTTTGCGCTGCCGGTCGTGATCGTGGCCGCGCTCGGCGTCGCGTTGCTGTGCGGCCTGTGGAACGGCTTGCTGGTCGCACGGGCGGGCATGCAGCCGATCATCGCAACGCTGATCCTGATGGTCGCGGGACGCGGCATCGCGCAGCTCATCACGAGCGGTCAGATCATCACGATCTACTACTCGCCCTACTTCTTCTTCGGGGGCGGTTATCTGCTCGGCGTGCCGGTATCGATACTGATCGTAGCTCTCGTGTTCGCGCTGCTCTGGCTCGCGATCACGCGCACCGCGCTCGGGCTGTTCCTGCAGGCGATCGGCATCAATCCGACCGCCGCGCGCGTCGCGGGCGTGCAGGCGCGACGGCTCACGCTCGGCGCGTATGCGTTCAGCGGCCTGTGCGCGGGCGTCGCGGGCATCCTCATCAGTTCGAACGTCAAGAGCGCGGACGGCAACAACGCGGGCCTGCTGCTCGAACTCGATGCGATTCTCGCCGTGACGCTCGGCGGCACCGCGCTCACCGGAGGCCGCTTCACGCTCGCGGGCAGCGTAATCGGCGCGCTCATCATCCAGACGCTCACGTATCTGATCTATTCGCTCGGCGTGCCGCCGGAGGTCAATCTCGTGGTGAAGGCCATTGTCGTGTTCGCAGTGATGATGCTGCAATCGGGCGAATTCCGCGCGACGGTCGCGAAATTCGCGCGCCGTCCCGCGCTCGCGGATCGCGAGGTGCGGCGATGAACTCGGGCCTGCCCACGCTCACGCAGCATCGCAAGGACGACGCGCCGCCGCGCAAGACAGTGCGCAGCCGCTACCTGCCGCTTGCCGCGACGGTGTCGCTGTTCATCGTGATCTCCGTGCTCGGCTCGGTGATGTACACCGGCTTCTTCTCGCCGCAGGTCTTCCTCAACCTGCTGATCGACAACGCGTTTCTGATCGTCGTCGCGGTGGGCGAGACGTTCGTGATTCTGTCGGGCGGGATCGATCTGTCGGTGGGATCGGTGATCGCGCTCACGACGATGGTGTCCGCCGCGCTCGTCGAGAAAGCGGGCTGGCATCCGCTCGTCGTGATACCGCTCGTGCTCGCGATGGGCACCGCGTTCGGCACGCTGATGGGCTGGCTGATCGCGCGCTTTCGCCTGCAGCCTTTCATCGTCACGCTCGCGGGCATGTTCCTCGCGCGCGGGCTCTGCTATCTCATCAGCATCGATTCGATCAGCATCACGGACCCGTGGTACGCGATGGTTTCACAGATCCGCATCCCCGTGATGAGCGGCGCGTCGCTGTCGCTCGGCGCGGTGATCGCGCTCGTCGTGCTGGCACTGGCGGTGTTCGTCGCGCATTACACGCCGTTCGGGCGCACGCTCTATGCGGTCGGCGGCAATCCTCATTCCGCGCTGCTGATGGGCTTGCCGGTGAATGCGGCGACCATCGGCGCGTACGCGTTGTCGGGCTTCTGCTCGGCGCTCGGCGGCGTTCTGTTCACGTTCTACATGCTCTCGGGCTACGGCCTGCACGCGATGGGGCTCGAACTCGACGCGATCGCTTCGGTCGTGATCGGCGGGACGCTGTTGACGGGCGGCGTCGGCTATGTGATCGGCACGCTGTTCGGCGTGCTTCTGCTCGGCATCATCCAGACGCTGATCTCGTTCGACGGCTCGCTCAGTTCGTGGTGGACCAAGATCGCGGTCGGTGCGTTGCTGCTCGTGTTCTGCCTGTCGCAGCGCGCGTTCGGCGAGCGCTCCGCGACGAAGCGCTGACATGGACTATCGCCATCCACAGCCCCGCAAGAGCATGCACGCGCGCATCGTGCAGGAGCTCGGCATCGAGATCGTGAGCGGCAGGCTCAAGCCGGGCGACCGCCTGCCCGCCGAGGCAAAGCTGTGCGAAGCCTATGGCGTGAGCCGCCCGGTGCTGCGCGAAGCGACGCGCGTGCTGGTCGCGAAGGGACTGGTGCTGTCGAAGCCGCGTCTGGGCAGCGTGGTGCGTCCGCGCGATGAATGGCACACGCTCGATCCCGATGTGCTCTTCTGGACCATCAACAGCGTGCACGAAGGCGAGTTCTTTCAGTCGCTGCTCGTGGTGCGCAGGATCGTCGAGCCTGCTGCCGCCGCGCTCGCCGCATCGAACGCGACGCCGGACGATCTCGCGAACATCCGTGCCGCTTATGAACGCATGTCGCTTGCGGACACGCCGAATGCATTGCTTGCACCCGATCTGGAGTTTCATCGCGCGATCATGACCGCCACGCATAACGACATGCTGATGTACATCGGGCATATGCTGTCGCTTGCACTGTCGGAGTCGATCAAGCTGACGAGCCGTCATCCCGATACGCACGCGCTGTCATTGCCACGGCACAAGGCGATACTCACCGCGATCACGAATCGCGATCCGCTCGGCGCGCGTCATGCGAGTCTCGTACAGCTCGACAATGCACTGGCCGATGCGCAGAGCGTGCTGTCGGCGGTGTATCAGGAATAGAAGGATTGGTTACGTACTGCGACGCCACGCGTTTTCTCTGAGCGCGTTCGCAAGCGTTTCCACGGTCCATGCTTCATCGAGCGCCTGACGCAACAGCGCCTGCTGGCTCTTCGGCGCAAGACCGCCTAAGGGCGGATCGCGATCGAGATTCGTCGGGAATGCATAGCCTTCCGCACAGGACGCGATGACCGCATCGAGTTCGGCGTCGTTCATGCGCCCCGTGGATTTTTCATCGAGCAACACCGGATAGACGGCTTCGCACATGCGGGCGCGATCGAGCGTTTCCATCGCCCGTCCGTATGCCGACGACACTTGCAGCAGATTCGCCATGCGCTGCACGTCGCGCGTGCGGTTCGCGCCCGCCGCGTGAAAGAGCGCCGGGCTGAAGAAGAGCGCGTCGCCTTTTTCGAGCGGCAGTTGCACGTAATGCGCTTCGAAGTGCGCGCGGAAATCCGCGCGACGCCATGCGAGATAGCCCTGCGCATAGCGTTGCGAGAACGGCAGCAGTTTGGTCGGCCCGCTTTCGACAGGCATGTCGCTGTGCGCGACCGCGCCCTGCAGCGTGAGGAACGGCGACATCGCGTGAACATGCGCCGGATAGCGCTGCACTTCGTCGGCAGTCTGGAAACCGAGGTGATAATCGCGATGAGCCTGTTGCGCGTCTCCGCCCGGGCGCACGACGTTGACCTGCGACGTCATCTGGAAAGCCGGCCCGAGCCACGCTTGCGCCGTGCACTCGATGAACGGATTCGCGAAGTAGCGCGCGAATACGCGAGGCGCTTCGAGGCAGAGCTTTTCCTGCGCGTTCCAGATGCGATCGTTCGCGCCCGCTTTCGCAAAGTGATCCGCGCCGCTCGTTCCCTGCGCGCGCTCTTCACGGATGATCGATTCGAAGATCGCGGTGGCCTCGTCGACCGGCGCGACGTCCGCATAGGCCGCCTTGAGCACGAATACGCCCGCGCCGTCGCGAAGCACCGCGGCCCATTCCGCCTGCAACGCCGCGCGCTTCGGCGCATCGTTCAAGGCTTCGCGCAGTGCGCTGCAATCGTAGAGGGGAATCCTCTGCTGGATATCGGCGGCGAATGCCGGCCCTGGCGCGGTGTCCCGTTCCAGCAGCGCGGAGAATTCATCGAGCGAGCAGTCGCTCTCCCGATACACGTTCGTCACGTTCATGTCTCGCTCCGTTTTCGACAAGCATAGCCGTTCGCGCGAAGCCTCGACAACTCGTGACTGCCGTGCGTGTCAGAAGCGCTCGATCATGCCGACCTGCACGCCGCGAACCGGCGCGCCCGGATACGCCACCGGCAACCCGACGACATTCACGCCGCGCAGCGTGAAAATCGCGTCGCCGCGATTGCGCAGCATCGCGCCGCTCGCGTAGAGCAGTACCTTCGGCGAAAGGTCGTACTCGCACGCGACGCTGAACTGGTCCGCATCGTTGTCGCCGCCCGTGCGGTCGCGCGCGTACGCGTAGCCGAGCGATGCGCGCAGGCGCGGCGTCACGGCATAGCGCATCGATAGCGCGATGCCGTCGTTGTGATAACGCGGCGATCCGCCATCGCCATTGAAGTACGACACGAAGGCCGTTGTTTTGCCGATCTGGTACGACACGCCGCCGAGATTCGCGCGCAAGCCGGTGTCGCCCTGCGTCTGCTGATGCGCGTAGGAAATGCGAAACGGCCCGTTGTGATACGCGAATGTCTCGTAGTTGCCGGAGAGGCCGTTGCCGTCGCCGCTGTCGCGCAATGCGACCATCAGTGTCGTCGTGAAGCCGTGAAAGTCCGGCGACAGGTAGGCGATGCCGTTATCCGTATAAGGCGTGATCTTCGAGAGATTGTTGAGGCCAGACGCGATCGTGCCCGCGCCGAAGGCGTCGAGGCCGCCCTTGAACGGAATGTAGATCGGCGAGTACTGACGGCCCATGCGCAATTCGCCCCACGGCGCGCCGAGGCCGATCCACGCTTGCCGGTTGAAAATGGTGTTGGCCGTGGCGAAGCTGCCGTCCGCCGAACTGAAGCCGCTTTCGAGATCGAACAAGAGACGCGTATCGGAACTCCATTGCTCGTAGCCGCGCAAGCCGAAGCGCGAACCGCGATACGCGCCCGAATCCATGCGCGGCGTCCACGAGGAGCCGGGATTCGTCACTTCGATGCTGGTGTCGATCGTGCCGTACAGCGTGACGGCGCTTTGCGCATGCGCGGCCGTTACGCCGATGCCGCACATCATCGACAGTGCCAGCAGGCGTGCGCGCTTCGCCGTGCGGCGATCGAAAGGGTGTGTCAGACGCATGAAAACATCGGTCAGGGGACGGGTCGAATGGAGCGGCGGCATGCACGCCCGTGCCGCCGCCCGCCATGATAATCGTCCAGGCGACGATCAGCGCTTTAACGCATACGCGATGACGTAATCGCCACGATCGGGCGACTGACGCGCGCCGCCCGCCGAGATCAGCACGTACTGCCGGCCCGTCTTCGGCGAGACGTAGCTCATCGGACCGCCCTGGCTGCCCACGGGCAGACGCGCTTTCCACACTTCCTTGCCCGTGGCGCTGTCGAACGCGCGCAGATAGTAATCCTGCGTGCCCGCGATGAACACGAGGCCGCCCTGCGTCGCGAGCGTGCCGCCGAGCGTCGGCATGCCGATGGGCATCTTCATCCGCATCTTGAAGCCGAACGGTCCCGTGTCCTGCACGGTGCCGACCGGCACTTGCCACAAGAGCTTGCGCGTCTTCAGATCGACGGCGGAGAGCGTGCCGAACGGCGGCTTCTGGCACGGAATGCCGAGCGGCGACATGAAGCGGTTCTTGTTCACGGCATACGGCGTGCCCTTCAGCGGCACCGCGCCCATGCCCGTGTTCACCGCCTCGCCGCCGTTGCTCGCGGGCGCGCTGTCGGTCTTTTGCGGGATCATCTGCACCCAGAGACCGAGGCGCATGTCGTTCACGAAGATCACGTGATGGTTCGGGTCCGTCGACAGGCTGCCCCAGTTCATGCCGCCGAGCGAACCCGGAAAGCTCAGCGAAACGTCGGTGTCGGGCGCGGTGAAGAGGCCGTCGTAGCGCATCGACTTGAAGCCGATACGGCATGCCAGCTGATCGAACGGCGTCGCGCCCCACATGTCCGATTCCTTCAACTTGTCCGCGCCGATCGTCGGCATGCCGGCAGAGAACGGCTGCGTGGCCGAGTATTGCTCGTTCGGGATCGTGCCGGTTTTCACCGGGCGTTCCTCGACGCGCGTGAGCGGCTTGCCGGTCATGCGGTCGAGCACGAAGATCTGGCCGGACTTGGTGCCGAATACGACAGCCGGTTTCGTCGATCCGTCTTTCGCCGGGAAGTCGATGAGGCTCGGCTGCATCGGCACATCGAAGTCCCACAGGTCGTTGTGAACCGTCTGGTACACCCATTTTTCCTTGCCGGTGGTCGCGTCGAGCGCGAGGATCGACGTCGCGTAGCGATGATCCAGCGGCGTGCGCGTGCCGCCCCACAAATCCACCGACGAGCTGCCCATCGGGATGAAGACGGTGTTCATCGCGGGATCGTAGGACATCGGCGCCCACGAGTTCGGTGTGCTGCGCGCGTAGGTCTGGCCCGGCTGCAGGCGCGCGTTGGGATCGTCGCGGCCCGGATCGAAGGCCCAGCGCATCTCGCCGGTGATGACGTCGAAGCCGCGCAGCACGCCGCCCGGCATGTCGGTCTGCACGTTGTCCGCCACGCGTCCGCCCACGACGATCGTCGTGCCCGCGAGCGTCGGCGCGGAGGTGAGTTGATACTTCGGATCTTCCGCCGCGCCGAGGCCCGCTTTCAGGTCGACGAAGCCATGCTCGCCGAAGCCTTCGCACAGCGCGCCGGTATCGGCATCGATCGCGACGAGGCGCGCGTCGATCGTGTTCATCAGCACGCGGCGCTGGCAGCTTGCGCCTGCCGCGACGGAAACCGGCGTCACGGACGTCGAGCCTGCGACGGAAGGTTGCGCCAATGGCCGGGTCGCGTCGAAATACGCGAGGCCGCGGCAACGGTTCCACACCTGCGCGTGCGCGTCGATCTCGCGCGTCCAGATTTGCTTGCCGCTGTCCGCATCGACGGCGATCACGTTGTTGTGCGGCGTGCACATGTAGATGCGATCGCCGATCTGCAGTGGCGTCTGCTGATCTTCCGCGCCGTTGCCGGTGGGACTGTCGGGGATGTCGCCCGTATGGAACGTCCACGCGACCTGAAGGTTCTGCACGTTGTCGCGCGTGATCTGGTCGAGCGCGACGAAGCGGCTGCCGCCGGGCGTGTTGCCGTAGCTGCTCCAGTCCTTCTGCGCCTCGCCTTTCGCGACGGGCACGAGTGGCGCGGCTGGGCCGTCGAACGCGACGGGCGGATGCGGCTGGAACATCTGCACGAAGGCGACGAGCATCGCGAGCGCGATGACGCCTGCAAGTCCGTACGCGCGCTTCGACGCGGCTTCGCCCGTCTCATGCCTGCGCAACGCAGGCCACGCGAGCAGCGCGAGCACCATGAAGCCGGCCGGCAGCATCAGCCGCGACACCAGCGGCCAGAAATCGATACCGGCATCGAGCGGCGCCCAGATCAGCGTGCCGGCGAAGGCCGCCGCGTACACGAGCACCGCCGATGACTTCGCCCGCATGAACTGCACCGCCGACACGACGATGACCGCACCCGCGATCGCGAAATAGAGGCTGCCGTGCAGCAGCGCGAGCTTCGCGCCACCGATGACGAAGAACAGACCCGTGGCCAGCAATGCGAGGCCCAGCAAAATACACCCGGCTCTCAGCGTGGCTGAAAGACGGGCTTCACTCGTAGACATCAATCTTCTCCAGGAATGTGGCGTGCGAATCAGCCACGCGCGCAGGTCGAAAACCCGCGGGGGCATCAGCGTAAACCACTATATTCTAACTGGATAGTTAAACGTCTGCCGGATTCGCCCCGCGACGAAGCTGCCGCTCACACACCCGGCTCACTCGCGAACGCCGCGCCTTCGCGCTCCAGCCATGCGCGAAACAACACGATCAGATCGTCCGCGGTCTTGTCGTCGGCGACATAGGTGCAGTAGCTCCGCGACGGCAGACGCGGACCATCGAACGGCGCGACGAGACGGCCTGACGCGAGATCGTCGGCGACGAGCGCGGTCGGTCCCATCGCGATGCCCAGGCCGTCGACGGCCGCCTGCAAGGTCAGATAGAAGTGGTCGAAAGTGAGCGCCGCCGCGGGCATCAACGAGGGCATCTCCACCTGCGCCAGCCAGTCCGGCCACACGCGCGGCAGGCTCGACGTATGCAGCAAGGTATGCCGTCGCAAGTCTTCAGGCGTTTGCAGCGGCACGCGCCGCAACAGCGCGGGACTGCACACGGGCAAGCGCTCCTCTTCCAGAAAAGGCCGCATCGCGTAGCCATAGAACGTGTCGGGGCCACCCCGGATCACGATGTCGTAGGTGTCTTTGAGGTTCTCGACCGGTTCATTCGACGTCTCGACCCGCACTTCCACATCGGGACGACGCGCACGGAATTTTTCCAGCCTCGGCACGAGCCAGCGCAAGGTGAAGGTCGCGGGCGCATTGACGTTCAGCGTGCGCGCGACGGCCTCGGACAGGCCATAGCGCGCGGTAGCCTGCGCAAGCTGATCGAAGAGCGGACCGACCTCCGCGAGATAAACCCGCGCCGCAGGTGTCAGCACCACGCGCCGGTTATGGCGCTCGAACAGGGGCGCGCCCAGCCACGACTCGAGCAGGCGCACCTGCTGGCTGATCGCGCCGTGCGTCACATGCAGTTCAACTGCCGCTTCCTTGAAGCTGCCGAGCCGCCCGGCCGCCTCGAAGGCGCGCAGCGCGTTGAGCGAAGGTAATGCCGGTCTCATTCGTCGTAGATTTTCTAACGCGACAACGCAAATTATATGGTTTGTGGGCGCATCACAAGTTAGATATTCTATGAACTATCCGTCACATAACCGACATAAAACGCATGTTCACCTACACCGGCGGTGTCGTCCTCTTCGCAGCGGTGCTCCACGCAAGCTGGAACGCAATGCTGCATGGCAATCGCGACCGGTTCCTGTCGATGACATGGATGAGCATCGCCATCGGGGTCGTTTCCGCGCTCGTCGTGTGGTATCTGCCGTTGCCGGCCAGGGCCGCGTGGCCGTACATCGCCGCATCGGGGCTCGTGCATATCGTCTATAACGTGAGCCTCGTGCGTTCGTATCGACGAGGGGATCTCGCGCAGGCGTATCCGATCGCGCGCGGCTCCTCGCCAATGCTCGTCACGCTCGGCGCGGCCCTGTTCGCGCACGAGGCCATCGGCCCGATGCACGCGTTCGGCATCGTCCTGATTTCGGGAGGCATCATGGCGCTCGCGCTGCAAGGCGGCCACGTATCGCGCGCCGGGGCGCTCGCCGCGCTGACGACCGGCGTGACCATCGCGGTCTATACGGTGATCGACGGCATCGGCGTGCGCGCATCCGATGGCGAAGCGCTGTCCTATACCGCGTGGATGTTCATGTTCTACTGGTTCATGCCGGTGATCTTCATCGCGAAACGCGGCCTGCCGGCGCTCTGGATGCCCGTGAAGGCGACGCCGATGGCCGTGGGTTCGTCGCTCGCGGGCGGTCTCGTGTCGATCGCCGCGTACGGCATCGTGATCTGGGCGATGCAGTCCGGCGCGATGGGCGCGGTGTCCGCGTTGCGCGAGACGAGCGTCGTGTTCGCGGCGCTCATCGGACGCGTGTTCCTGCGTGAAGCGGTCAGCGCGAAACGCTGGCTCGCGTGCGTGGTCGTCGCGGCGGGCGCGGTCTGTCTCGGGCTTTAGGGTCTGTTCATGCCGTGAATTGGGGCACAAGCCGTGCCCTGATCGACGAATCGGGATTGCGTGAGGTTCGATACATTCCTCGCGTAACCCATAGAGTCGAGACGAACCTTGCAACCCGTACCCGAATGGCACGCGGCGCCCCTGCCCGCCGATGAAGCGAAGCGACTGCAGTTGCTCCGCAGTCTCGACCTGCTCGACACGCCCCACGAAGAAGTCTTCGACCGTGTGACGCGCGTCGTCGCCGAGCTGTTGCAGGTGCCTATCGCGCTGGTGTCGCTCGTCGATGAACATCGCCAGTGGTTCAAATCGCGTGTCGGACTGGATGTCTGCGAAACTTCGCGCGACGTGTCGTTCTGCGCCTACGCGCTGCATTCCGAAAGGCTGCTGCTGATCGAAGACACACACGAAGACGCGCGCTTCGCGGGCAATCCGCATGTCACAGGCGCGCCGCATATCCGTTTCTATGCGGGCGCGCCGCTGCGCTCGTCCGCGGGTTTCGTGCTCGGTGCACTGTGCGCGGTCGATACGAAGCCAAGAACGCTGAGCGCGGCTGCACAAGCGGCGCTGTGCGATCTCGCGGCCACGCTGGAGCGCGAGATCGTGCAACGGGAGGCCGCGCGCGAAACCCGCGCAGTGCAGGAAGTCGACCGCCGCAAGCTGCGCCTGTCCGAATCGCGCTTTCACGCGATTTTCCAGCAGACGCCGACGGGCAAGGCGATCGTCGATCTGGATGGCCGCTTCGTCGAAGTCAATCCGAAGCTATGCGAAATCACCGGCTACAGCGCCGACGAACTCGTGGCGATGACCTTTCAGCAGATCACCGAGGAAGCGGATCTACCCGCCGATCTGCAACTCGTCGCCGAGCTGCTCGATGGCACGAGAAAAACCTATACGCTCGAAAAACGCTATCGCCGTCGTGACGGCGGCACGGTGTGGATCGATATGTCCGTCGCGCTGATTCGCGACGACCGCGGCCTGCCGCTGCACTTCGTCAGCACGATGCAGGACATCACGAGCCGCAAGCACAGCGAAACCGTATTGCGCGATTACCGCCAGGAACTCGAACGCCGCGTGCTCGAACGCACCTGCGAACTCACCAGCAGCCGCACGGCCTTGCAGACCATCACGGACAACCTGCCCGTGCTGATCGCCCATGTCGATACGGACCTGCGCTACCGGTTCAACAATCAGGTGTATCGCGAAGTATTCGGCGTCGATCCGGCCGCGCTGCGCGGAAAAACCGTTCGGGACACGATCGGCGCGGCGACCTTCGAGCGTTGTCTGCCGTGGTTCCGCCGCGCGCTCGCCGGCGAACGCGTGACGCACGAGGACATCGTCTACGAGGCCGCGCCCGGCCGGGTCTGGAACGCGACGTATATCCCGGAATGCCGGCGCGATGAGGTCGTCGGCTTCTACATCATGTCGCAGGACATCACCGAGACCAAGCGGCGCGAGAACCAGATGCGCTCCGAGGTCATGCTCGATGCGCTGACCGGCCTGCCGAACCGCCGCGCGCTGGCCGAGCAGCTCGCGCTTTCCATCGAAGCGGCCCGCGACGCAGACCAGCCTTTCGCGCTCTTCTTCATGGATCTCGACGGCTTCAAGAACGTCAACGATCAGCACGGCCACGACGCCGGCGACGCGCTGTTGCGACAGGTGGCGGCGCGCCTGAAAAAGACCACGCGCGCGGGCGATCTCGTCTGCCGCCTCGCCGGCGACGAATTCGTGCTGCTCGCACGCGGCATCGCGTCGTCGAGCGCGTGCAGCCGGATCGCGCAGGACATCTGCCGCGCGATCGGGCGGCCCTTCGCGATCGGCGGCGGGGAGGCGCTGCTCGGGACCAGCGTCGGTATCGCGATGTGCGCGGCCGGCTTCGGCACCACCGCCGACGCCATCCTCGCCGACGCGGACCGCGCGATGTACGAAGCGAAGCGCAAGGGACGAAACGGCTTTCGCTTCGCTTCGGTGCTGACCGCCGACGCGCCTGCGCTCGTTTCATGAAAATTTCACGATACGGAATTGAGGTCCGTTTCCCGAAAATTCACGCTGCATGGCAGCACGACGCGGGTTGCACATCGGAGGATCGCCTTTCTCATCATGGGAGAGTGGCTCCAGCTCATTGATTTTCATCGACTTTTATTTGGTGCGCGCGGCCACATGCCGATGCGGCCGGCAGGCGTTTCTTCTATAACCTCTTGTACAAGAGGTGCACGTTCGCCGCGGCGAACCGCCCGATGCTTTCCAATCAAGCTGGAGAAACGCGATGCAGAATGTTTATATCGAACCGATGCCGAAGGGCCAGTGGGGGCCGATCGACGGCTATGCGCTCGAATTCCATGACGGCACGAGGATCACGCAGCAGGTCTATCGCTCGGAGCGGCTCGCTGTCGACGAGATCAAATTGCGCGGCTATTCGCCTCTGCTCGCGAAGGTACGCATCACCGACAAGGGTGTCGAGGAACACTGGCAGGCCCCGGAGTAACCTTCACCACGCGCTTCGCGTCTCGCGCGAAGCGCGGCCTCATCGACTTCCTCCCTCGATCCGCGCGGCGCTCGAAACAGTCCGCGCGCGATGTCATCAAAAAGTCGGCTGACCCAATGCACGATGCATATCGGCGTCGATCCCTCAGACACGCATCCGATCAACGCCTCCGCCGCAAGGAGATCGATCATGTTGGTTGCCTGCGTTGCCTATCAGGACGGCCGTAAGCTCGGCGACATCACCGTCGAAGCGATCAGCGACTATGTGCAGAAGCCGGAGTGCTTCGTCTGGGTCGCGCTCAAGGACCCCGGGGCCGACGAACTCGAAGCGATGAGAGAGGAATTCGATCTGCACGAACTCGCTGTGGAGGACGTGCGCGCGCATCATCAATGGCCGAAGATCGAGGAATACGGCGACTCGCTGTTCGCGGTGATGCACACGGTGGAGCAGCAGGAAGACGGCAGTCTGCTGTTCGGCGAAGTCGATGTATTCGTCGGCAGAAACTATGTGCTATCGGTACGCATGCGCGCGACGCGCGGTTTCAGGCGCGTGCGCGAGCGCTGCGAAAGCGAGCCGCCGCTGCTGCGGCAAGGCTCCGCGTTCGTGCTCTATGCACTGATGGACGACATCGTCGACGGTTATTTCTCCGTGCTGGAGACGCTCACCGCCGAACTCGAAGTCCTCGAAGACCGCATTTTCGCGCGTCAGGAAAACAGTCAGTCGCGCGAGCTGATCGAGGATCTGTATCGCTTCAAGCGGCAGCTCGTCGTGTTGCGGCATCACATCGGTCCGTTGCTCGAAGGCGTCGGCAAGCTGACCGGCGGGCGCGTGCCGGGCATCTGCGAAGGCATGACGGCGTACTTCAAGGATGTGTACGTTCATCTGGAACGGATCGTCGGCGCGATCGAGGGACGCCGCGAGATGGTGATCACCGCGATCCAGGTCAACCTCGGCATGATCGCGCTGGCCGACAGCGACATCACCAAGCGCCTCGGCACGTTCGCGGCGATGTTCGCGGTGCCGACGATGATCGCGGGCATCTACGGCATGAACTTCGAGCACATGCCGGAGTTGCACGCTCAATTTGGCTATCCGATGGTGATAGCTGCCATCGTCACGATCGACACCCTGCTCTTTCGATGGTTTCGAAAGGCGAAGTGGATCTGATCGTCAGCCGCTCTCAGTTCTTCTTCGTGCTGGGCTTCCAGGTGCCGTCGTAGACCATGGCGGGTTTCGTGGGCGCGGGAATCGCCGCCACCTTCTGGATTTCCTTCGTCGCGGGTTTCGCGCGCGCGACTTCCGCATGACGTGGCGGCTTGCTCGCCTGCTTCTGCTTCGGCTCTGCCTTCGCAGCAGCGACGCGTTGCGTGCTTTTCGCGCACGAACGATCGGACTTGTGTGAGCACACGGCGGCGGGTCTGGCGGCGACCTTCTGCGTGCGCTGAGCGCGCGCCACCGGCGCTTTCTTCTTTTCGACCGAATGTGCGGGAATGACCTTCTCACTCACGCTGTCCTTGCTCGACGCGGCCACCGCAATCAATGGCGACGCCGCTACGGCCGGCGTTTGCGTCACCACAGCGGCGGGACGGCTTTCGACGAGCTTGTCGGCGGGCGCCTCGATCTTCGGCGGCGCCGTCCGAACCGCGCCCGCGACCGCGACAGGCAGCGCGCTCGCGCGCAGCGTCGACGTGTGCTGCTCGAAATACCCGCGAATCAGAAAGCAGGCGCCGATCACGACCGCGCCCATCACCACCGTGGCCAGCACGGAATTCGACACGCGTTGGGTATCGAGCACGGCTGCGCCGCCGGCTTCGGGCGCGGGCAAGCGCGCTTCGTAATCACGTGGGCGTTTGATCCGCTCCACGCGGCGCAGAGCGCCGAAGTCGCGGAAATGGCGCGTCACGCCGCGCGCCGCCTCGACCGCGCGCACCGCCGTTTCGGCCCCCTTGGTCAGCACAGCTCCGTGCCGGTCCGCGCCGCAAAACGGGCACGCGGGTTCATCGACTGAGGACAGGGTCTCGCATCGGGGGCAGATGACTGAGTAAAGCGGCGAGCCACCGCCTCGCTGGTCCATTGTCACACTCCATCCGAATCATTTCGGAAGGCCGATCGACAATCAGCGATCGCCCGGTCGCAAGTAATACATACGAATCACCGTAGCACACCGGGCATCGTTTCGGAAGCGGCAACCGCCCCAATGAAGGGCGTTCAATCATCAGTGGAATCGGCTTGATCAGGCGTGCAGACGGCGCTCGAATATGCGCGTCGCGAGCGTCACGGGGTAGCAGTAGGCAAAGAACATCGCGAGCGTGCTCATGTACATGAGCACGGTGAAGCTCGAATGCGCGACCGTCGTGCTCGCGATCTGCGCGGTGTCGAGCACGTCGTGGATGCCGACGAGCGATGACAGCGCGGTGCCCATCGTGATGATCGCGTAGACGTTCATCCACGGCGCCAGCATGCGGCGCGCGCACTGCGGCAGCACGATCAGCACGAGGATCTGTCTGCGCGACATCGCGAGCGAGCTGGCGGCGTCCCATTGTGCAGACGGAATCGACTGCACCGCGCCGCGAAACACTTCGGCGATGTTCGCGCCCGCGGGCAGCGCGAGCGCCGCGATCACTTTGAGCCAGTCGGGAAACGGCACGACGTGGCCCGCGATCGTGAATTCGAACGGAAACACATACGTCGTGAAGAAAATCAGCACGAGCCAGGGCGCGTTGCGAAAGGCCTGAATCCAGAGCCGCGCGACACGTCCCGCCGCGCCGCTCAGCAACGCCAGCGCGCCGATGAACACGCCGATCAACGTGCCGAGCGCGAGCGCGCCGAGGCTCACGCCCACATTCACCGCGAAGCCGCGCAGCAACGCGGGCAGCCAGCGCAGAAACGACGCAAGCAACTGCGCGCCGGAGATATCGCGTGGCGCGAGCAGCCACAGCGCCATCGCCGCGAGGATGATGGTGGCGCACGCATAGACGCCCGAGCCGATGCGAACCCGCGGATCGAACTTAACGCTGTCCATAACCAGGCACCGAAAGCCGGCGCTCGATCCAGCGGCCCGACACATTGACGAGCGCCGTGAGCGCGTAGAAGAACAGCAGGATCAGCAGCATCAACGCGAGCACGTTGTCGCGCTGCGTCCAGATCATGATCGACTGATACGTGATGTCGCCGACCGCAATCGCCGATGCGATCGCCGACGCCTTCACCAGTTCGACCGCATTGTTGACGAGCGCCGGCAACGCGGTGCGCAGCGCCAGCGGCAACTCGATGCTCCAGAAGCGCGCGCGCCGCGAAAAGCCGAGCGATTCCGCGCCTTCGAGCGTCTCGTGCGGCAACGCCCCGAAGCCCGCACGCAACGCTTCCGCATGAAACGCGCCCTTGTTGATCGAGAGCACGATCACGACCCACAGAAACGGCTTGAGCGGATTGCCGGCGCCATGCGCGTGCAGGGCTTGCGTGATGAGCGTATTGAGTACGAGGAACGCGCAATACAACTGCACGATGGTCGGCGTGTTGCGCGTGAGTTCGATCACGCCGCGCGCGACGCCCGCAATCGACGCGCTCTGCGAACGCAACGCGACCAGCAGCACGACGCCGACGACCGCACTGCCCGCGAGCGTCGCCATGACGATGCCGATGCTCAAGGCGATGCCATCGATGAACGACACGCGATCGTAGTGATCGAGCAGAAAGCGGTAATCGAGTCCGGCGTGCGCCGCTCGTTCGATGAACGCATTCACTTCGACGACACCGCTGTCGACGAATACTGCGAGTGCCATTGCGCGAGCGCGGGCGAAGGCGGCGTCAGCCCGTTCTTCGCTTCCTGGTCGATGAGCCATCCCGTGCGATGCCAGTCACGCACGATCGGATCGAGCCGCGCGGCGATGTCCTTCTCGCCCTGCCGCACCCAGATCACCGATGGCGACGGAATCAGCTCGGGCTGCAAGGTGCGATAGTTGCGCCATTCCGGATCGCGCGCCTGCAACGGATAAAGCAGCGGCGCGGCGTCGTGCACCGCCGCCACGCAGTTGCCGCCCTTCAGCGCGAGCAATGACTCCGCAGCGCCCGGGAACGCACGCGGAATCGCGCCATAGCGTTCGACGACCGGCTTGATATAGCTGCTGCCCTGCGAGATGCACACGGGCTTGCCGCGCAGATCTTCCCAACGAGTGATGCCGCTCGAATTCGCGGTGATCGCCGTGCCGCCGACCTGGTAGTACGGCGTCGCGACGTGATCGAGAATCTCGCCGCGCTGCTCCGTGTACTCCATGTTGGCGACGAGAATATCGACCTTGCCTTGCTGAAGGAACTGCACGCGCGTGGACGGCTGCACCGACACGAGCTGCACGCCGACGCCGAGCCGCTTCGCCAGATCCTGCGCGAGGTCCACGTTGAAGCCGCGCAGCTTCTGCGTCGCCGGATCGATGGAACCGAACGGGCCGCCCGTAATCATCACGCCGACGACGAGTTCATGACGCGAATTGATCTTGTCGAGCGTCGCATCGGCATGGGCCGCGCCGATGCCAGCGAGCAATAGCGCGCAGGTTGGGACGAGCGAGCGAAGGTGAACGGCGAATGACATCGAAGCCTCGAAAGCTGGAGTAGTGAAAGGACACGCCAGCGTACGCAAGGGCGAACGCGCGGCAAACCAATCTGATCTGCTTTACAAAGCACACGCGAAGAAAAAAGCATCGAGCGCGCGCGAATAACCTTGTGACGATTGCTTGGTTCGAAAAGGGCTGCCGCGTTTCTAGAATGAGCATTCCTTTTTTGCAGCGACAACGATCCGCCACATGATGTCTCTCGTCCATGGACGCGCTGCCTTGTCCGCCACTCAGTCTTCCGGCCACGAAGCGCCCGCGCTCGTCACCTTGCGCGACGTGCATCTGTCGTATGGCGACGCTGCCGTGTTGCGCGGCATCGATCTGACCGTGCGCCGCAATCAGGCCGTGTCGATCATCGGGCCTTCGGGCTCGGGCAAATCGACCATCCTGCGCTGCATCAACGGGCTCATCGCGCCCAAGCGCGGCGAAGTGCGCGTGGGTGGTATCGATGTCGGGGCGCTGAAACGCGATGAGGAGAAGATCGCGCTGCGCAAGCGCATCGGTTTCGTGTTTCAGCAATACAACCTGTTCCCGCATCTGAGCGCGCTGCAGAACCTCACCATCGCACCGATGCGCGTGCTCGGCGCAAGCCGCGCCGAAGCCGAACACACCGCCCACGCGCTGCTCGCGAAAGTGCGGCTCGCCGACAAGGCCGGCGCGTATCCCGGCGAACTGTCGGGCGGGCAGCAGCAACGCGTCGCGATCGCACGCGCGCTGGCGATGCAACCCGAACTGATCCTGTTCGACGAAGTGACGTCCGCGCTCGATCCGCAGACCGTCGGCGAAGTGCTCAATGTTATCGGCGAACTCGTCGACGAAGGACTCACGTGCGTGCTGGTCACGCATGAAATGCGCTTTGCCGAGGACATCAGCGATCGCGTGGCGTATACCGAAGGCGGCGTGATCGTCGAGGAAGGCGCGCCCGAGCAGATCTTTCATGCGCCGCGCGACGAACGCACGCGGCGCTTTCTCGACAGCACGCAAAGCCGTGCGCGACGCACACGTTCATCCCTGAAACTCGCATCGATCCCATCGTGACCCACACTTACGCTTCCACGACCACGCCTGTTACCGAGCGACGCGAACGCGTCGAATCGCTCATCGCACACGCGCACGCGATCCTCGAACGCGACGGCCTCACGCGCGATGCGCTCGCGCACATCGCCGCCGCGCTTCAGACGCTCGCCGCGCGGCCCGAGCTGTTCTCGCGCGACGACTTCCCGCCGCCCGATGCATCGAGCGGCGATACGTCGACGCGTTATCGCCTCAATCCCGGCAGCGACGGCATCGCGCTGTATCTGAACTCGCTGTTGCCGGGCAAGACGACGATTCCGCATAACCACGATACGTGGGCCGTGATCGTCGCGGTGGAAGGCAGCGAACTGAACCGCGTGTATCGCCGCACCGATGATCGCAGCGACGCAGACCGCGCGAGCCTCGAACTCGATCGCGAAGTGCTCGTCGAGCCCGGCACGCCGATCGCCTTCCTGCCCGACGACATCCACAGCATCCATGTGACGGGCGCGCGTCCGACGCTGCACTTCCATCTGTACGGCAGGCCGCTCGAAACGCTGTCGGGACGGCTCGGCTTCGAGGACGGCAGAATCGTGCGCTATAACCAGACGCATCTGCAGCGGCAGACGCAGGCGGTCGGCTGATGGACGAGCGCGTTCACGCCCCGTCCACGCGTGTTCTGCACGCCGGCCTCGGCGCCTTCGACAACGGCGCCGCGCCCGTCAACGTGCCGGTCGTACGCACGAGCACCGTGCGCTTCGCATCGGGCGCGGAGTACGAGCGGCTCTCTCGGCTGCGTCATGACGGCGAGAATGTCGCGACCTACGGGCGCCACGGCACCGCGACGCATCGCGCGCTCGAAGCGGCCATCGGCGAGCTGGAAGGCGCGGCGCATGTGCTGCTCGCGCCGTCGGGTTTGTCCGCGATCACGCTCACCTTTCTGGCGCTGCTCGCGCCGGGCGATCACGTGTTGATTCAGGACAGCGTGTATGGGCCGGTGCGCGAGCGCATCGAGCCATTGCTCGCGCGGCTCGGCATCGAAGCGACGTACTTCGCCGCGCAGGACGGCCCGCCGCGTCACGCGCTGCGCGCGAACACGCGGCTCGTGTACGTCGAATCGCCGGGTTCGTTTCTGTACGAGATCATCGATCTGCCCGCGTTCGGCGCGTTCGCGCGCGAGCACGGACTCATCGTCGCCGCCGACAACACGTGGAGCGCGGGCTGGCTGCATCAGCCGCTCGCATACGGCGCGCACGTGTCGATTCAGGCGACGACGAAGTACGCAGGCGGTCACTCCGATTTGATGCAGGGCACGGTGAGCACGAACGACGCCGCGCTCGCACAACGCCTGCGCGACACGCACGAAGCGCTCGGCCTGTCGGTCGGCGCGGACGATGCGTATCTCGCGTTGCGCGGCATCCGCACCATCGGCGTGCGGCTCGCGCAGCACGCGCGCCACGCGCTCGCGGTCGCGCAATATCTGCAAGGCGAGAACGCGGTCGCGCGGGTGTTTCATCCCGCGTTGCCGGACGATCCGAATCATGCGCTATGGCAGCGCGATTTTCGCGGCGCGAACGGACTCGTGTCGTTCGCATTCATGCCACGTCACGATGCGACCCATGCGCGCGCCTTCGTCGATGCGCTGCGGCTCTTCTCGCAAGGCGCATCGTGGGGCGGCTTCGAAAGCCTCGCGCTCGTCGCGCCCGCGGCGCGGCTGCGCGCGCACAGCGACTTCGCCAGCGATGCGCCGGTCGTGCGTCTGCATGTGGGCCTCGAACATCCGTCCGACCTCATCGACGATCTGCGCCGCGCCTTTCGTCTCACTTGTACCTGACCGATCCATGCCCTCAGCCCTCGACGCTTTCCGCTTCATCGACGCATCCACGCTGCGCCACTGGCTCAACGACGGCCGCGAAATCGCGCTGCTCGACGTGCGCGAGGCCGGGCAATTCGGCGAAGGCCATCCGTTCTTCGCGACGCCCCTGCCCTTCAGCCGGCTCGAACTCGACGCGCCGCGTCTGTTGCCGCGCTCGAACGCGCGCATCGTGCTGATCGACGACGGCGCGGCCGCGCAAGGCGAAGGCTACGCGCATGCGAGCGTCGCGCAGCGGGCCGCCGCGCGTCTGCGGCAACTCGGTTACGACGACATCGCGATACTCGAAGGCGGCGCGAGCGCCTGGCAACGCGCGGGCTATACGCTCTTTCGCGGCATCAACGTGCCGTCGAAGACGTTCGGCGAACTCGTCGAACGCGAGTACGGCACGCCGCACGTCAGCGCCTTCCAGTTGCAGCGCTGGCGCGCGGAACGCGGCGGCTGTCCGATCGCGCTCATCGACGGGCGCACGCCTGATGAGCATCGCAGGATGGCGATACCGGGCGCGGTCTGCGTGCCCAATGGCGAACTCGCCGCGCACATCGACGCATTCGCGGGCTCGCCCGACACGACCATCGTGATTCATTGCGCGGGACGCACGCGCAGCATCATCGGCGCGCAGACCTTGCGCAATCTCGGTATCCGCCGTGACGTGTTCGCGCTCGAAAATGGCACGCAGGGATGGACGCTCGCGGGCTTCGAGCTCGAACACGGCAGCACGCGCGGTCATGCCGATGCGCCGCTCGCCGGCTCCGACGCGCGCGCGCGTGCGCAGGCGCTCGCGCAGCGCTTCGGCGTCGCTGCGCTCGATGAACGCACCGCGCGCGCCTGGCTCGACGACGCCACGCGCACGACCTATCTGCTCGACGTGCGCGCGCCGGAGGAATATGCGCGCGACGGCCTGCCGTTCGCGCAACACGCGCCCGGCGGCCAGCTCGTGCAGGCGACCGATCAGAGCGTGGCCGTGCGGCATGCGCGTCTGCTGCTCGTGGATCACGACGGCATTCGCGCGCCGGTCGTCGCACACTGGCTGGTGCAACTGGGCTTCGAAGCCGCGACCGTCGATGCGCATATCGCCGCGCGCTTTGCGCCACGCGAGCATGCAAGGGCCGCGCGCGATGACGATGCCAGCGCGCATCCGGACCTCGCGGACGACTCCATCGTGCTCGATCTGCGTGCGAGCGCCGCGCATCGGCACGCGCGGCCTGCGGGTTCGCACTGGACGATTCGTCCGCGCGTTTTCGATACGTTGCGCGAAGCGCACGCGACGCACGATACGCCCATCGTGCTCTTCACCGATCCGAACGCACGCCTTGCCGCCCGCCTCGTCGCCGATGATCTGCGTGACGCGGGCTTCGCTCATGTGACGATCGCAGCGGCAGGTCTCGACGCGTGGCCGGGCGCTGTTGATCGCGCTGAACTGGACCTCACGCCAGAGCAACGCATCGACTTTCTCTTTTTCGTGCATGATCGTCACGAAGGCAATCTCGATGCCGCGCGCGCGTATCTCGCGTGGGAAACCGGCCTCATCGCGCAGTGCGCAGCCGACGAACTGGCCGCATTCCGCGTCGGTGAAGCGGCGCTGCTCGCGCAGCCATAACGAACATCACACACTCATGTCCGACAAGAAGCCTTACCCCGTTCGCACGTTCGAAGACGTGCGCGAAACGCTGCTCGCCAGACGCGAGATCGCCTTGCTCGACGTGCGCGAAGAAGACCCGCACGCGCAGCGTCATCCGCTTTTTGCTGCGAATTTTCCGCTCTCGCGGATCGAACTCGATGCGTACGCGCGCCTGCCGCGCCGCAACGTGCCGATCGTCCTGCTCGACGACGGCGAAGGTCTCGCCGCGCGCGCCGCCGACAAGCTCGCCGAACTCGGCTTCACGGATGTCGCGCTGCTCGCGGGCGGTCTCGACGGCTGGATTCGCGCGGGCGGCGAAGTCTTCCGCGACGTCAACGTGCCGAGCAAGGCGTTCGGCGAGTTCGTCGAAGCGAAGCGCCATACGCCTTCGCTGTCCGCCGAAGCGCTCGACGCGTTGCTGAAACATGGCGACGATCTCGTCGTGCTCGATGCGCGCCGTTTCGACGAATATCGCACCATGAACATTCCCGGCAGCGTCAGCGTGCCGGGCGCGGAACTCGTGCTGCGCGCGCGTGCGCTCGCGCCCGATCCGGCCACACGCGTCGTCGTCAATTGCGCGGGCAGAACGCGCAGCATCATCGGCGCGCAATCGCTCGTCAATGCGGGGCTGCCGAATCCGGTGGCCGCGCTGCGCAACGGCACGATCGGCTGGACGCTCGCGGGGCAGACGCTGGAGCGCGGCAGCGAGCGGCGCTTCGATCCCGACGCGGGACGCGACGCGGCCCGTCTCGGCGCATCGCGGCAGGCCGCGCTTGCGCTCGCGACCCGCGCGGGCGTGCGTCGCACCTCGCTCGACGAAGCCGCGCGCTGGGCCAGCGATGCGTCGCGCACGACGTATCGCTTCGATGTACGCACGCCCGACGAATACGAAGCCGCGCACGCGGGCGGATACCGCAGCGCGCCGGGCGGTCAGCTCGTGCAGGAAACGGAGATGTTCGCGCCGGTGCGCGGCGCGCGCGTCGTGCTCTTCGATGATGACGGCGTGCGCGCGAACATGACGGCGTCGTGGCTCGCGCAGATGAACATCGAAAGCTATGTCGTCGATGACGCCACGCCGCGCGATCTGACCGAAAGCGGTGCGTGGCAGCCGCAGCGGCCCTTGCCGGCGACCGCACCGACGCTATCGCCGCAGCAGCTCGCGGCACTGCTCGACGATCCGTCGAGCGGCGTCGTGCTGCTCGACTTCGCGCCGAGCGCGAACTACGTCAAGGCGCACATCCCCGCTGCACACTGGATTCTGCGCTCGCATCTCACGCCCGCTCATGAAGACTTGCGCAACCTGCCCGATGCGATGCGCTACGTGCTCACATGCGGCACGAGCGCGCTCGCGTCCTACGCGGTCGCCGATGTCGCGGCGCTGACTGGCAAGCCCGTTCACGTCCTCGAAGGCGGCAATGCGGCCTGGAGCCGCGCCGGTTTGCCGACCGAAGGCGGCGAAGCAAGGCTCGCGTCGCCGCGCATCGATCGCTATCGCCGTCCGTATGAAGGCGTCGACAATGCGCGCGAGGCGATGCAGGCGTATCTCGACTGGGAATACGGGCTCGTCGCGCAACTGGAGCGCGACGGCACGCATGGATTCTTCGTGATCTGAGTGGATCAGGCGCCGATGCTCGCGTAATACCCCATCCCCAGATGGATCAGCTCGCCGACGATCACCACGACGAGCAGCCCCACGATCCAGCGCCGCGCCTGCTCGGAGATCGCAAGCCTTGCGCCCAGCAGGCCGCCGGCGACGCTGCCGAGCGCCATGATGCCGCCGGTCTTCCAGTCTATGCTCTGATGCGCGGCGAAAATCGCCATCGCCACGACCGTCGTGGTGAGTGTCGCCAGATTCTTGATCGCGTTCGCCTCGACGAGCGTGATGCCGCACGTCAGCACGAGCACGAGCAACATGTAGGTGCCCGAGTCCAGCACGATGAAGCCGGTCCAGATGCCGACGATGAACAGCAGGGACATCGGTTTCCAGTCCAGCCGGACGTCGCTGTCGGATGCCGACGTCAGCAGGTTCTTGAGCTTCGTCAGCACGAGGATGAGCGCGACGACCACCGCGGCCACGATCGCCAGCCTGAGATCGTGGCTCGGCATGAGTTCGCTCAGCAGCGCGCCGACGGCGGCGCCCAGCGTGAGCGGAGTGGCGACGATCAGTGCGCGTTTCCATGGTATGGCGCCCTCGCGTGCGAGCCCGACCGTCGCGGCGAGCGCGCCGACGAGGACCGGCACGCGATTGGTCGCGTTGGCTGCGACCGCGTGCAGTCCGACCGACATCAGGACCGGCAGCGAGACCGCCGATCCTGACGACGCGACCGTGTTGAGAAAGCCGCAGAACAGCCCCGCAGCGATGACGATGACGATGGTTTCCGGCGTGAATGCCATGGCACTTCCTTCGCTGAGGCGATTATTCGATCGGTCGCAGTCTAGGGTGTTGCCGGCCGGCTGTCTGTCCTCACGAAATGGGACAGGAAATCGGTTAACACAGAGCTAATTCAGTGCCTCCAGAATGCATTGCATACCGGATCGGAGGAAAAAATTGAGCCTGCTAACCGATGAACGAATGAACACGCTGAGCGAGATTGCCGCCGATTGTTTCGATGTCGATTTCGAGCGCGGCGGTGCGCTCGGCGACGGCATTCTCGTCAAGCCGATGGATATCGTGCGCGCGCTGGAAAGTGCCTACGACATGGGGCTGATCGCGGGATATCAGTTGACGCATGGGACGCTGCGGGCGCGGTGAGTGCTGCGCGACGGCTGGCAGCCTCACCACGCCGACGCCTCATGCGTACCGCACCCTCGCCGCCTTCATCGCGCCACAGATCGCGCTCACATGCCGATGATCGGTGCCACAACACCCGCCCACCACATTCATGCGCGGCAACCACGCGTGCAGCGCACGATACTGCGCGCCGAGTTCCACGGGATCGCCGTCGTCGAGATCGGCGGCGTCGTCGAGGTCGGCATGACTGCGCCGTGACGCGTTGGCGCGGATGCCATGCACGCGGCCGCGCCACGCGCCGCCATCGCCGAGTACGGTTTCGAAATGCGACGGATGCGCGCAATTGATCATGTAGTACGCGGCGTAGGCGTCCGTTTGGGCATCGGCGCGCTCGATGACATCGCCGAGTGCATCGCCCGAAGGCAGACGGCCATCGGTTTCGAGCGTGAACGAGATCGCCACGGGCATACCGCGCGCCCGGGCGGCATCGATCACGCCGATGCCCTCTTCCGGATACGTGATCGTGAAGGCCGCGATCATGTCCGCTTCGGTTGCCGCGAGCGTATCGATCTGCGGCTGGTGATACGCGCGCGCCTCTTCGCGGCTCATGCGCGACTCGACGCGATACGCATCGCCGCGCGGCCCCAGACACCCGCTGATGACGATGGGCGTGTCCGTCGTCTCGAACGCCTCGCGCACCCGCACGAGCAGATCGATCGCCTGCCGGTTGGCGTGCGCGAGCGTGGCATCGGAATAGCCCAGCTTGCGGCCCCAGTCCGCATTCGCGCGCCATGTCGGCGCTTCGAGCACGAGGCCGACGCCCTCGCTTTGCGCCAGCGCCGCATAGCGCCGGAAATACGCGTCGAGGCGCGCCGTGCCCGCGGCGTCCTTCAGAAGATCGAACGCAGCGAAGCACGGCAGCTCGATGCCATCGTGAAAGATCAAGGTCGTTTCGATGCCGCCGTCGGTCATGAAAAGCGCGTCGTCGAGCTGCGGAAGGTGCGTGCGGTACTGGCTCATGGTCATGCTCCGTCTACGAGGTCCACGTCAATGAAAGGAGGAGATACAACACGCGCGTGCCGTTGCCCGTCCCTGTGGGAGCCGGCTGGCGCACACGCCTTCCTTACACTTAAATAACAATACGACGGAGCCACGATACGACCCGCGCGCGTTCGACACCAAAGCCATTTCGGCAACTAACCGGACAAAACGGCCATGAACGACCGATCACCCGTGCGCATCTGCATCCTCGCGCTGCCCGAGACGTCGGCGTCGGTGGTGTACGGCATGTACGACATGTTCATGTCGGCGGGACGCGACTGGGGTCTCATCGTCGAGGGCACGCCGGGGCGCGCGCCGATCGCGCCCATGGTCGTGTCGCGTCACGGCGGCGCGTTCATCGCCGGCAACAACGTGCGCATCACGGCGGACGCGCCGCTCGACGCCTGCGATGACGCCGATGTCATCTGCGTGCCCGAGCTGCTGGTGCCGCCCGGCGAGCCGCTCGCGGGCCGCTTCGACGATGAAATCGCGTGCCTGCGACGCTGCCATGCGCAGGGCAAGATCCTCGCGACGGCATGCTCGGGCGCGATCCTGCTCGCGGAAGCGGGCCTCCTCGATGGCCTCGATGCGACCACGCACTGGGCGTACTGCGATTTCATGTCACGGCAATATCCGTCGATCAAAGTGCGCGCGCATCGCGCGCTCGTCGCATCGGGCGACGGCGAGCGGCTCATCATGGCGGGCGGCGGCGCGTCGTGGCTCGATCTCGCGCTGTATCTGATCGCGCGGCTCGCGGGCATCGAAACCGCGATGCAGACGGCGCGCATCAATCTCGTCGACTGGCACGACGTCGGCCAGCTGCCGTTCGCGCGGCTCGCGCGCACGCGGCAGGCGGAAGATGCGGTCATCGCGCGGTGTCAGTCGTGGATCGCCGAGCACTATGCGCAGCCCTCGCCCGTCGGCGCGATGATGCAGATGAGCGGCCTGCCCGAGCGCTCGTTCAAGCGCCGCTTTCAGCAGGCGACCGGCATGTCGCCGCTCGCATACGTGCATACGTTGAGGCTGGAGGAAGCCAAGCAGATGCTCGAAACCGACCGTCAGCCGATCGAGGCCATCGCCAATGAAGTCGGCTATGAAGACGCGGGATTCTTCAGCCGGCTGTTCAGACGCAAGGTGAGTCTCACGCCGGCGCAATATCGCCGCCGCTTCGGCGCGATGCGCGATGCGATCGGCTGCATCAGCGAGAACCGGTAAGCGTCGTCCCCGCCACCCGACGCGGCAAATGCGGCGCGGTCTGCGCGATGTGATCGAGTTCGTCGCGAACCGCGTCGATCACGCACGCGTCGCGCACGCAGGGATCGGCGGCGTGGATCGCTTCGAGCCGCCGCCGCACCGCGCCGTACTGCGCGCCCGCACGGCGATGCAGCTCGGCGCGCTCGCCGTAACGCAGGAATGTCTGCAACGAGGCGAGCACGGCGGCGCTCAGACTCGTCATGCCGATGACGACGCGCACATCCGGCGACACCGCCGTCGCGACGAGCGACAGAAACGCCGATGTGCCCGTCGCCGCCGTGATGCCGATGACGGCGAGCCCCAGACGCCGGCCGCAGCGCGTCAGGCGGTCGGCCATCGCGTAATGGCGAAGCTGCGATTCGCGCGCGCGCCGGACCCACGTCAGCACGAGCGATGACGTGTCGCGAGGTGGATCGTACGAGGCTGCGGAGCCGGCTGGTGAAAGTTCCAGGGACGTGTCGGTCATGTTCTAAGCGTTGTGCGAACAGACCTCATCTTTGCCGCGAATGCGGACAGAACACGTCCCGATCAGCCCGCGACTCACTTGTCGTTGCGCGGCGGCTGGATCATCTTCCAGCCATTGCCGGCGGGATCGCGGAAGCCGGCGTCGACACTGCCGAAGCGATCGACCGGCTCCTGCGTGAACTCCACGCCGCTCGCCTTCAGCCGTTCGTAGCTCGCGCGGCAATCGGCGACATTGAGCACGAGCGGCGGCATCGCGCCCTTGGCGACCATCGCGCGCAGGGTTTGCGCCGTCGCGTCGTCGTGAACGGGCGGGCCGGGCGCGAACAGGCCGAGCTGGAACGACGGCTGATCCGGATGCTGCACGGTGAGCCATCGGTACGTGCCGTTGCGCACGTCGGTGTGAACGCGGAATCCGAGCTTGTCGACGTAAAACGCAAGCGCTTCGTCCTGATCGTCGACATAGATGCCTATCACGCTGATGCCCTGGTTCATGTGACCTCCTTCGTTGAAGATGGGCGCACTTTACCGTTCGCGACGCGCCGCCGCTTCTCCAAAACTGCGATGTTGAGATCCGGGCGCTGCGCGGCCTTCAGCACGCAGGCGGGCACGCGATCGACCGCGTGGTTATCGCTGCGGGATGCGGCGCGCATCGCGCCCGGACTGTGGCCGGTGATATCGCGAAAGATGCGGCCGAAGGTGCCGAGGCTTTCCCAGCCGGTGACGAATGCGATGTCGGTGATGGGAAGATCGGTATCGCGCAACAGCGTGACGGCCTGCTCGATGCGCCGCGTCAACAGATAGCGATGCGGCGGAAGGCCGAACGCGCGCTTGAACGAGCGCGCGAAATGGGCTTCCGAGACGCCGCTGACTTCGGCCAGCCGCCTGACCGGCCAGTCTTCGTGCGATGACGCATCCATGCGGTCCTTCGCGCGCAGAAGGCGGCGCAGCAGGGCCGGGTCCTGCAAGGCGTCGGGGTCGTGGGATGGCATGTGGCGTCGGGACGAAAATGCGTGCGGCTAGTTTAACCGGACGCGCCCCGCCCCTCACAGCAACGGCAGCGTGAGCCTGATGTGTTCCGCGAACGCCGCCGTCAACAGCGACGGACGCTCCCGCGCGAACTTCAGCGATATGCCCACGCCCGGCAACGCGGGCAATCCGGTATCCGCGTTCAGCACGCAGAGATCGGCGGGCACGGCGGTCTGCGTGATGACCGCGAAAGCCTGACCCGAGCGCACCAGCGCAATGAGGCCCGCGAGACTGCTGCTCGCATACGCGATGCGATACGCCTTGCCCGCGCGCTGCAACGCCTCGCACGCGGCGATATGGTCGAGCGTGTCCGGATCGGAGAGCGCGAGCGGCAATGGATCGTAGTGCGCGGATTCCATCCCCGGGCAGCCGATCCACACGAGCTGCTCGCGCCGGATGACCTCGCCGCCGGGGCTGTCTTCGGGCAGCGAGAGCATCGCGAGATCCAGCGCGCGCTTCTTCAACTGTTCGGCGAGCCGGGGCGTCGGACCGCACACGACTTCGACCAGCGCATGCGGATGCTGGCTGGAAAACTGCCGCAGCAGCGTCGGCAAAAAGACGGCGGCGTAATCGTCCGGACAGCCGAAGCGGATGCTGCCCGAAAGGCCTCTGCCGCAGAGATCGGCCATGGCTTCGTCGTGCAGGCGCAGGATGCGTTGCGCGTGAACCAGCAGGCGCTCGCCGGGATTGGTCAGCACGACGCCACGGCCGGTGCGCTGAAAGAGCGGCTGATCGACGATATCCTCCAGCCGCTTCATCTGCTGGCTCAGCGCCGATTGCGTCCGGCCGATGCGCTCGGCGGCGCGGCTCAGCGCCCGCACTTCGGCGATGACCGCGAACGAGCGCAGCAATTCGATCTCCAGCGAAAGGCTCAAGATATTAGATCCTCTTCTATCTCGCATTAGAACTATTCGATTCTATAAAACCACAGCGCCGACTACACTGCAAATTCCTCTCACCATCCGCCAGGAGAAGCACGGTGTCCCTGAACAACGACGCAACTTTTTGGCACAACGCCAGGCAGCATCTGATTCGCTACGGCGGCACCTTCGAGCCGATGATCATCGAGCGCGCGCAGGGCAGCTTCGTCTACGACGCCGATGGCCGCGCGATTCTCGATTTCACGTCGGGCCAGATGAGCGCGGTGCTCGGCCACAGCCATCCCGACATCGTCTCGGTGATCAGCGAATATGCGGGCAAGCTGGACCATCTGTTCAGCGGGATGCTGTCGCGTCCCGTGGTCGATCTCGCGACGCGTCTCGCCGATATCACGCCCGCCGGCCTCGATCGCGCGCTGTTGCTCAGCACCGGCGCGGAGTCGAACGAGGCCGCGATCCGCATGGCCAAGCTCGTCACGGGGAAATACGAAGTCGTCGGCTTCGCGCAGTCGTGGCACGGCATGACGGGCCATGCCGCGTCGGCGACGTACAGCGCCGGGCGCAAGGGCGTCGGTCCGGCGGCGGTCGGCTCGTTTGCGATTCCCGCGCCGTTTGCGTATCGCGCGCGCTTCGAACGCAACGGCCAGTACGACTGGCTCGCGGAACTGGATTACGCGTTCGATCTCATCGACCGGCAGTCGAGCGGCAATCTCGCGGCGTTCATCGCGGAACCGATTCTGAGTTCGGGCGGGATCATCGAGTTGCCGGAAGGCTACATGGCGGCGCTCAAGCGCAAGTGCGAGGAGCGCGGCATGTTCCTGATCCTCGACGAAGCGCAGACCGGCATCGGCCGCACGGGCACGATGTTCGCGTGCCAGCGCGACGGCGTCACGCCCGACATCCTCACGCTATCGAAAACGCTCGGCGCGGGTTTGCCGCTCGCGGCGGTCGTCACGTCGGCGGAGATCGAGGAACGAGCGCACGAACTCGGCTATCTGTTCTACACGACGCACGTGTCCGATCCGCTGCCGGCAGCCGTCGGACTACGCGTGCTCGACGTGGTCGAACGCGACGGGCTCGTCGCGCGCGCGAACGTGATGAGCGCGCGGCTCAGACGCGGACTGCTCGATCTGATGGAGCGCTTCGACTGCATCGGCGATGTGCGTGGACGTGGTCTGCTGCTCGGCGTGGAAATCGTCCGAGATCGCCGCACGAAAGAACCCGCCGATGGACTGGGCGCGAAGATCACACGCGAGTGCATGAATCTGGGCCTCAGCATGAATATCGTGCAGTTGCCCGGGATGGGTGGCGTGTTTCGCATCGCACCGCCGCTTACCGTCAGCGAGGAAGAGATTGATCTCGGGCTTGATTTGCTGAGCAAGGCTATCGAGCGGTCGCTATAGGTCCGAGGGCGTCGCCGCGTGCGACGCCCCGGCCATTTACCCGCCCGCCGCCGCGCGCTCGATCGCGTCGATGTCGATCTTCTTCATCTGCATCATCGCGTCCATCGCGCGTCGCGCGGCTTCGCGATCGGGGCTGTTGAAAATCTCGAGCATCCGCTTCGGCGTGATCTGCCAGGAAAAGCCCCAGCGGTCCTTGCACCACCCGCACGGTCCCTCCTCGCCGCCATTGCCGATGATCGCGTTCCAGTAACGATCCGTATCCTGCGCGCTGTCGGTGTGGACCATGAAGCTCACCGCTTCATTCGGCTTGAAATTCGGGCCGCCGTTCAGCCCGAGAAAACGCTGACCCAGCACGGTGAATTCGACGGTCAGCTCAGGCCCCTGCCCCACGCCCGGCTTGGCGGAAACGTGCCCCGCGCCGACATGGCTATCCGGAAACGTGGCGGCGTAGAACTCCGCCGCCTCACGCGCGTCGCCATCGAACCACAGACAATTGACTAGCTCGGCCATCGCGTTCTCCTTCGAGACAGTGGACAGTGCGCCGACGATATCACGCCCGCGCCACCGCGCGCGCCCGGCCCCGCGCGGACGGCACGACTTCCGCCAGCAATTCCTCGTGCAGCGCGCGCAACACCTCGACGAACGCCGACGCAAGCCGCTCGCGCGGCCGATGCGGCGGAAACAGCAGATAGGTCGGAAAGCGCACCGCCGGCAGGAACGGACGGATCGCGATATCCGGTCCTCGGAAATCGCGCGCGACGATCGGATGCGCAAGCGTCACGCCCATGCCGTGCCGCACCATCTCGCAGCACATCGCGGTGTATTGCGCCTCGATCGCGAGCACGCGCTTCACGCCCGCGCGCTGGAACACTTCGTCCATCAACGCGCGCGTGCCGTCGCCGTGACACAGCGAAATGAACGATTCGCCTTCCAGATCCTCCGGCCTGATGACGCGCTTCGCCACGAGCCGATGCTTCGCCGGCATCACGCACACGGCGGACACGCTCGATAGCTGCTCGACATCGCAGTTCGACGCCTCGCTCACATACACGGCAACGCCCAGATCGCAGAACTGCGACGCCGTCCAGTGATTCACCGTGCCCGACGTGTTCACATGCAGCGACACCGTGACTTCCGGAAATAGCTCGACGAAGCGCTTGATCGCGTGCGGCACGAGCGTGATGCCCGCCGAAGGCATCGCCGCGATGCGCAAACGGCCGCTGCCGAGATTGCGGATCTGCGCCGCCGCATTCGCGAGTCCCTGCAAGCCGACGAACGCACGTTCGACTTCGCGGAAGAAGGCGGTGCCCTCGCTCGTGGGAATCAACCGCACGCCGCTGCGCTGAAAAAGCTGCAGACCGGTTTCGCGCTCCAGTTGCGAAATCAGCCGGCTGACATTGGGCTGCGACGTGAACAGCGCCTTGGCCGCCGCGGTCATGGATCCGGACACCATCACCTCGCGAAACGCCTCGATGTGCTTCAGATTCATGGGTATTTTCCCCGTATTTTCCCCGTATTTTCCCTATTCTCGACGATCCCGATCCATATCATCCCTGCATAGATAAGTATTTTATTCGTATTGGACGATATGACCACCCGGCGCGACACTTCATTCCATCGACGGGCAAACGAGCCCGCTCCCCACGTAACGGAACTGGAGATCGTCGTCATGAGAAGCGCGCTGCCTCGCCGTCTGTCCGTCCTGTCCCGCACCGCGTTCGCGGTCCTTTCGATCACCGGAGCACTCGCCGCCCACGCCGAAACCACGCTCTATGTCGCCAACGTCGGCGGCTCGAACGAGCAGCTGTATCGGCAGAAGATCATTCCGCCGTTCGAGAAGGCGCACGACGTCAAGGTCGTCTACGTCGCGGGCAATTCGAGCGACACGCTCGCCAAGCTCCAGGCGCAAAAGGGCCATCAGCAGATCAACGTCGCCGTGATGGACGACGGCCCCATGTATCAGGCGATGCAGATGAACCTGTGCGCCAAGCTCGACGACGCGCCGATCATGAACGACGTCTATCCGCTCGCGAAGCTCGGGCCTACGTCGATCGGCGTCGGCATGGTGGCGACCGGCATCGGCTACAACGAGCAGGCGTTCAAGAAGGCCGGCCTGCCGCCGCCCGATTCGTGGAAGGCGCTCACCGACAAGCGCATCAAGGGCAAGCTCGGCGTGCCGCCGATCACCAACACCTACGGCCTGCATACGCTCGTGATGCTCGCGCGGCTGTCCGGCGGCGGCGAGAAGAACATCGATCCGGGCTTCACCGAAATGACGAAGCAGGTCGCGCCCAACGTGCTCTCGTGGGCGCCGACGCCCGGTGAGATGGACGGCCAGATGCAGTCCGGCGACGTGATTCTCGCGCCCTACGGCAGCGGCCGCGCGGTGGCCCTGCAGAACACCGGCTTTCCGCTCAAATTCGTCTACCCGAAGGAAGGCGCGGTCGCGTTGCAGGTGGCGGCGTGCGTCGTCGCGGAGAACGCGCAGCCCGCCCTGTCGCAGCAGTTCGTGCAGTACCTGCTGACGCCCGAAGTGCAGATGCTGCAGGCGCAGAACATCGGTCTCGGGCCGGTCAACAAGACCGTCAAGCTGACGCCGGAAATCGCCGCGCGCGTGCCCTACGGCCCCGAGCAGATCTCGAAGCTCACCGCGATGGACTGGGCCACGATCAACCAGCATCGCACCGAGTGGACCGAGCGCTGGAACCGTTCGGTCGAGCGCTGAAGCGCGCCCACGATCCGTTGACGTGACGAAGGAGCAACGCGCATGGCCTTTCTGACTCTGCAAGGCATTTCGAAACGCTACGGCGATTTCACGGCGATCGAGCAGCTCGATCTGGCGGTCGAGCGCGGCGAGCTATTGTCGCTGCTCGGCCCGTCCGGCTGCGGCAAGACCACCACGCTGCAAATGGTCGCGGGCTTCGTCACGCCGACGACCGGCCGCATCGAACTCGATGGACGCGACATTACGCACGAGCGCCCGGAAAAACGCGGCATCGGCGTGGTGTTTCAGAGCTACGCGCTGTTTCCGCACATGACGGTGGCGGGCAACGTCGGCTTCGGACTGGAGATGCGCAAGGTGAAGCGCCGCGAGCGCGACGAACGCGTCGCCGAAGCGCTCGCGCTGGTGCGTCTGAACGGACTCGGGCATCGCTATCCGAAGGAACTGTCGGGCGGCCAGCGGCAGCGCGTGGCGATCGCCCGTGCTATCGCGATGCAGCCCGAACTGCTGCTGCTCGACGAACCGATGTCCAATCTCGACGCCAAGCTGCGCGAGGAGATGCACATCGAATTGCGCGCGATCCAGAAGCGTCTGGGCATCACGACGATCCTCGTCACGCACGATCAGGTCGAAGCGATGACGATGAGCGATCGCATCGCGGTGATGCATCGCGGCGCGATCTCGCAGCTCTCCACGCCATACGACGCCTACGAGCGCCCCGCGACGCCGTTCGCATCGACCTTTCTCGGCCGCACCAACGCCTTTTCCGGCGAAGTGCTGCGGCGCAATCCGCGCTGTGCGATCGTCGACGTCGCGGGCACGCAGATGCATGTGCCGCACGAAGGCCGTCATGTCGATGGCGCGGTGAACGTCTACATCCGTCCGGAGAAGGTGCATCTGGCGAACGGCAAAACCGGCGATGCCCGCGTGCGCGGCCGCATCGCGACGCGCGTGTTCGTCGGCAATCAATGGCTGCTCGAAGTGGAGACCGGCCTCGGCAAGCTGCGTGTGGCGCAGCCGAATCACGGCGCGCCGCCGCCCGAGGAAGGCGACGAAGTCGGTCTCGACTGGACCGACGACGACCTGCGCGTGCTCACCCAGGACATCCGGGAGAACGTCAATGGCCACGCTTGACGACGCCCGTCCCGGCGCCGCGCCGTGGCTGCTGTCGGGGCCCGCGCTGCTGCTTTTCATCGGCCTGCTGCTGGTGCCGCTCCTGCTCACGCTGATGCTGTCGTTCCGCGTGTTCAGCGATACCGCCGGCGTCTTGCCCGCCTTTACGCTCGGCAACTACTGGGAAGTGGTAAGCGATCCTTATTACGGCACGATCTTCCTGCGCACCGCCGGACTCGCGTTCGCGGTCACGCTGCTCTCGATCGTGCTCGGCGTGCCGGAGACCATCGTGCTCGCGCGCATGAAGCGGCCGTGGCAATCGCTGTGTCTGCTGATCGTGCTCGGTCCGCTGCTCATCTCGGTGGTCGTACGCACGCTTGGCTGGCAGATCCTGCTCGGCAACAACGGCGTGCTCAACAACGTGCTGCAGGCGCTGCACGTCACCGACGAACCCATCCGCCTGGTCTTCACGATGACCGGCGTGATCATCGCGCTCACGCACGTGCTGGTGCCGTTCATGGTGATGTCCGTCTGGGCGACGATGCAAAAGCTCGACCCGCAGGTGGAATGGGCCGGCCGCTCGCTCGGCGGCTCGCCGTTCGCGGTGTTTCGCCGCGTGGTGCTGCCGCAGATCATGCCGGGCGTGCTGTCGGGTTCGATCATCGTGTTCGCGCTGTCGGCGTCGGCGTTCGCCACGCCCGCGCTAATCGGCGGACGGCGGCTGAAAGTGGTCGCGACCGCCGCCTACGACGAATTCCTCGGCACGCTCAACTGGCCGCTGGGCGCGAGCATCGCGGTGCTGCTGCTGATCGCGAACGTGGCGATCGTGATGGGTTGCAGCCGCCTTGCCGAACGCCGCTTCCGGCATATCTTCGACTGAGCGGAGGACCCACATCATGAAAGAAAACGGCTGGCTCGCGCTCACCTACAACGCGTTCTTCCTGACCTTCATCGTCGCGCCGCTCGCGGTGGTGATGCTCGTCGCCTTCACCGACAAGGGCTTCATCTCGATGCCCTTCGATGGCGCGTCTTTCCGCTGGTTCCACGCGATCATCGAGAACGGCGACATCGTCGCGGCGTTCTGGCTGTCGGTGCGGCTCGCGTTCGCGGCGGCGACCATCGGCGTGCTGCTCGCGGTGCCCGCCGCGCTTGCGATCGCGCGCTATCGCTTTCCGGGCCGCGCCGCGCTCACGAGCTTCTTCCTTTCGCCGATGATGATTCCGGCGGTCGTGCTCGGTATCGCGTTCCTGCGCTTTCTGTCGCTGCTGCATCTGTCGGGCTCGTTCTGGTCGCTGGTCGCGGCGCACGTGATCATCGTGTTGCCGTATGCGCTGCGGCTTGCGCTGTCTTCCGCCGTCGGGCTGGATCGCGATGCCGAGCGCGCGGCGCTCTCGTGTGGTGCGAGCCGCTTCACCGCGTTTCGCCGCGTCGTGCTGCCGATGATCCGCACGGGCGTGGCGGGCGGCTGGGTGCTGTCGTTCATCCAGAGCTTCGACGAACTCACGATGACCATCTTCGTCGCGACGCCCGGCACCACGACGCTGCCCGTCGCCATGTACAACCAGATCGCGCAGACGATCGATCCGCTGGTGGCGTCGGTCTCGGCGGTGCTGATCGTCGGCACGGTCCTGCTGATGATCCTGCTCGACCGCATGGTCGGACTGGATCGCATTCTGATCGGAGAAGCCCGATGACATTTTCAAGCTCCGCCAGCCCCGATGTGCTCGTCCTGGGCGGCGGCCTGGTCGGCTCGGCCGTGGCCTACGGGCTCGCCCGCGAAGGCGCGCGCGTGACCGTGCTCGACGAAGACGACGGCGGCCTGCGCGCCTCGCGCGGCAACTTCGGCCTCGTGTGGATTCAGGGCAAGGGCTATGGCTTGTCGCCGTACGCGCAATGGTCGCGCAGTTCGTCGACGCGCTGGCCCGGATTCGCCGATGCCTTGCAGAGCGAAACCGGCATCGATGTCGCGCTGCGTCAGCCGGGCGGCTTCCAGTTCCTGTTCGATGACGAAGAACGCGCGGAACGCGAGAAGCGCCTCTCGACGCTCAAGGCCGAGCTCGGAGATTACCCGTATCAGATGCTCAGCGCCGCCGAAGTGCGCGAGCGCATTCCGCAGATCGGGCCCGCCGTGATCGGCGCGAGCTATACGCCGATGGACGGCCACGTGAATCCGCTCAAACTGCTGCGCGCCCTGCACGCGGCGATGCGGGCGCGCGGCGTGCGGCTCGTGTCGGCGGAGCGCGCGGAACGCGTCGTGCCGGAAGCGGGCGGATTCACGGTAACGGGCAAGCGCGGCACCTATCGCGCGGCGCGCGTCGTGCTCGCGGCGGGCCTCGGCAATCGCGCGCTTGCGCCGTTCGTCGGACTGAATGCGCCGGTCGCGCCGAATCGCGGGCAAGTGCTGGTGAGCGAGCGCGTCGCGCCGTTTCTCCACTATCCGACGCTCAACGTGCGCCAGACCGACGAAGGCAGCGTGCAATTCGGCGATTCGATGGAAGAAGTCGGCTTCAACGATTTCACCACGACGCACGTGCTCGCCGACATCGCCCGCCGCGGCGTGCGCGCCTTCCCGATGCTCAGGCACGTGCGGCTCGTTCGCATGTGGGCCGCGTTGCGCGTCTACAGTCCGGACGGCTTTCCGATCTACGACGCATCGCAGGCGCATCCGGGCGCGTTCGTCGTCACTTGCCACAGTGGCGTGACGCTCGCCGCCGCGCATGCGCTGCGCGTCGCGCCGTGGATCATGGGCGCGCCGATGCCCGACGAACTGCCGAGCTTCTCCGCGCGCCGCTTCGAGCACGCACAAGAACTGACTCCCGCACATTGAGTTCGACATGACAGCCCAATCGAATCCCACGCTCTTCAAGCCGCTCGATGGCTCCGCAGGCGGCAACATCGAAATCTGGTTCAACGGCCAGCCGCTCACCGTGCCCGCCGGACGTTCGGTCGCGGCGGCGCTGCTCGCGGCGGGCGTCTCGCGCTTTCGTGCGACCCCCGTCTCCGGCGCCCCGCGCGCGCCCTACTGCATGATGGGCGCGTGCTTCGAATGCCTGGTCGAAATCGACGGCGTGCCGAGCCGCCAGAGCTGCATGGTCGACGTAAAGGCCGGCATGCGCGTGCGCTCGCAGGAAGGCGCGCGCGATCTGCCGCCTTCGATCGCAACCGATGCTCCGCTGGAGAACGCCCATGGCCGCTGATTTCGCACCCGAAGCAGTCGATGTCGTCGTGGTCGGCGCCGGTCCCGCAGGCATGAGCGCGGCCACCCGCGCCGCGCGCGCGGGCCTGAAAACCGTGCTGATCGACGAGCAGGACGCGGTCGGCGGGCAGATTTATCGCGCGATCGGCCGTGCGGACGCGCGCCGCAAGGAGATTCTCGGTCCGGACTACGCGGCGGGCGACGCCATCGCCCAAGCGTTCGCCGCGTCCGGCGCGCGCCATGTGACGAATGCGAGCGTCTGGCAGGTCACGCGCGAGCGCGGCATCAACTATCTGAAGGACGGCCAGATCGCCTCGTTCGATGCGCAGCGCGTGATTCTCGCAAGCGGCGCGCTCGAACGCCCCTTCCCGATTCCCGGCTGGACGCTGCCCGGCGTGCTGACGGCGGGCGCCGCGCAGATCCTGCTCAAGAGCGCGGGCGAAGTGCCCGCCGCGCCGCCGGTACTCGCGGGCTGCGGGCCGCTCCTGTATCTGCTCGGCTGGCAATACGTGCGGGCAGGCGTGCCGATTCGCGCACTCGTCGATACGACGCGTCACGAAGACCGCTGGCGGGCGAAGCGTCATCTGCTGTCGGCGCTGCGCGCGTGGCCTTTCCTGAGCAAGGGCCTGCAACTGATCCGCACGTTGCGCGACGCAGGCGTGCCGATCTTCGAGGCGGCGGACGATCTGCGCGTGGAAGCGCGCACCGGCACGGATAACGCCGAGCATGCGGCGGCGCTCTGCTTCACGACGCAGGGCGTCGCGCATCGCGTCGAAGCGGACGTGATCCTGCTGCATCAGGGCGTCGTGCCGAACACGCAGTTCACGCATGCGCTGCGCGCGGGGCATCGCTGGGACGATGCGCAACTGTGCTTCACGCCGAAGACCGACGCATGGGGCGAACTCGATGTGCACGGCATCTTCGTCGCGGGCGATGGCGCGGGCATCGGCGGGGCGCAGGCGGCCGCGTTGCAGGGCACGCTCGCGGGCATTGCTGCGGCGGCGCAACTCGGCGCGCTCGACACCGCCGCGCGCGATGCCGAAGCCGCCCCGCTGCGCCGCGCGCTCGCGGACGTCATGCGTATCCGGCCGTTTCTCGACAGCCTGTATCGCCCGCGCCATGTGAATCGCATTCCGGGCGATGCGACCATCGTGTGCCGTTGCGAGGAAGTGACGGCGGGCGAGTTGCGCCAGTTCGTCGAATTGGGCTGCGTCGGGCCGAATCAGGCGAAGTCGTTTGGACGATGCGGCATGGGGCCGTGCCAGGGCCGCATGTGTGGACTCACGGTGACGGAGGTCATCGCCGATGCACGTCGGGTCTCGCCCGCCGAAGTCGGCTATTACCGCATCCGTCCGCCGATCAAGCCGCTCACGCTCGGAGAACTCGCCGGTGAATGACGCAAGCGGAGTTCAGGAAGCGGACGTGCTGGTCGTGGGCGGCGGATTGCATGGCACGAGCAGCGCGTTTCATACGGCGCGGCGCGGCGCGAAGGTGATCGTGCTCGAAGCCGACTATGTCGCGCGCCATGCGTCGGGCGTAAATGCGGGCGGCGTGCGTACGCTCGGACGGCCCGTGCCGGAAATTCCGCTCGCGCTGATGTCGCGCGAAATCTGGCACGGCATGACCGATCTGATCGGCGAGGACGGCGGCTTCGTCGCGTCGGGCCAGTTGAAGATCGCCGAAACCGACGACGAACTCGAAGCCTGCCGCGAGCGCGTCGCGCTGCTCGAATCGCACGGCTTCACGCATGAGAAAGTGATCGACCGCGACACCGTGCTCGAACTCGAACCGGCGCTCGCGCGGCACGTGACGGGCGGCATCTGGGTCGAGCGCGACGGTTACGCGTTGCCCTTCAGGACGACGACCGCCTTCCGCCTCGCCGCGCAAAGGCTAGGCGCGCGCTTTCTGGAAGGCACGCCGGTGCGGCGCATCGAGCAGCGTGGCACGCGCTGGTTCGCGCACACGCCGCGTGGCACGTTCAGCGCGGAAAAGCTGCTCGTCACGGCGGGTGCGTGGTCCGGCGAACTCGCGAAGCAGGTGGGCGAACCGGTGCCCGTGCATCCGGAGGGGTTGATGCTGATGGTCACGCATCGCGTCGCGCCGTTCTGCCGCGCGACGCTCGGCGCGACGGGCCGGCCGCTCTCGTTCAAGCAGTTCGACAATGGCACGGTGGTGATCGGCGGCAAGCTGATCGGCATCGCGGATCTCGCGAATCGACATGGCGAAGTGGATTTCATCCGCCTCGTGAAGAGTGCGCGCACCGTGACTGATCTATTTCCGCATCTGCGGCATCTTGGCGTGAATCGCGCGTGGGCGGGGGTCGAAGCGTTTACCGCGGATGAATTGCCGGTGATTTCCGCGAGCCGCGAGGCGTCGAATCTTTACTACTCGTTCGGTTATTGCGGTAGCGGGTTTCAGCTCGGGCCGGGGTGCGGGAAGCTCGTGTCGGAACTGATGCTCGATGGCGTGGCGTCGCTGTCGCTTGATGCTTTCGCCATTGATCGGTTTGAGCGCCATGCGGTTTTTAGTGACGCGAGTGCGTCGCGGCTCGTTGCGCATTAGGTTTGTCGCCGGATCCCGTTTTCGTGTTGGTTTATTGGCGTTGCCCCTGTGCGGGGCGGCAGTCACTTTCTTTGCTGCTGCAAAGAAAGTAACCAAAGAAACAGCTTGAGACGCCCGCGGTCATACGCAATTTGGGTGTTCTTCTCGTTGTTCGTGGCCTCTGTAGCGAGTGCCCTCACAGGCCTAATCGGGCGTGGACCGCGCACGGTCTGACAAGCTAGTACACCAAGGACGCAGGTTCAGCACGAAAAAGTTCCGGCACAGCGCTACGCGCTGCCGTTGGGTATGCAAGGGAAACCGACGAGAAAAAAGGATACGCAGAAGCACGCGCATCCCCGATGCACCCATCGGTCGCGTAGCGGGCCGGAGCCATTTCGTGCTGAACCAGTTACGCACGCGGCGCGATGTGGCAGACCGTGCGCGGTCCAAGCCCGGTTAGACCTACGAGGGCACTCGCTACTGAGTGCCACGAGCGAGGAGAAGGATACTCAAATTGCGTGTGACCGCGGGCGTCTCGAGCTGCTTTCTTTGGTTACTTTCTTTGCAGCAGCAAAGAAAGTGACTGCCGCCCCGCACAGGGGCAACGCTAATAAACCAACACGAAAACGGGATCCGGCGACAAAAACAACGGCCGTACAGACGCTTCCCTAGCGCATTTTTTTAACTCGGAGAACTACACATGAACGATATCGTTCGCATCGACACCAATCAACGCATGAGCCGCGTCGTAAAAGCGGCGGGCCTCGTATTCATCGGCGGCCAGACATCGGCCGATCCCACGCCGGACGTGAAGCTGCAAACCGCTAAAGTGCTCGAAAAGATCGACGGCTTTCTCGACAAGGCCGGCATCGACAAGACGCGTCTCGTCTCCGCGCAAGTATGGCTCGCGGACATCGGCCGCGATTTCGCCGGCATGAACGAAGTATGGGACGCGTGGGTACCCGAAGGCTGCGCGCCCACGCGCGCGACGGTGCAGGCGCAACTCGCGTCGCCGGATCTGCTCGTCGAAATCGCGGTCGTGGCGCTCGGCTGAGGCGAAACGCGCCTCGTGCACGGAGCGCCACGCGAGGGCTTATAGCAGCGCTTCGCTGCGCTCGATGCCGCCCGGCGCCGCTTCACGCACCGGCTGGCGAGGCAAGCGCTGCAACACCGCTTCCGCGACGAGTTCGGCCGTCGCCGCCGAAAGCGTCCAGCCAAGATGCCCGTGCCCCGTGTTGTAGAACACGCCGGGACGCTTGCCCTGTCCGACCTTCGGCAGCATGCTCGGCAACATCGGGCGCAGGCCGCTCCACGGAATCACGCGCGCCGTCGATACATCGGGGAAGTAACGCCGCGTCCATTCGACCAGCGGCGCGATGCGATCCGCGCGGATATCGCGGTTGAAACCGTTCAGCTCCGCCGTTCCCGCCACGCGAAAACGGTCCGCGCCGAGCCGGCTCGTGACGATCTTCGCGCGGTCATCGAGCAGGCTGACCCACGGCGCATGATCGCGGCTGCGGGCGTCGTCGAGGCAGACGGTGATCGAATAGCCCTTGACCGGATAGACGTTGAGATGATCGCCCGCCATCGCGGCAAACGCCCGGCTGCCGACGCCCGCGCAGACCACGATGCCATCGAAGCCGAGTGGCTGCGACTCGCCCGCATGTTCGACGGTCAGCGTGAGACGCCCCGCCTGCTCATCGATCGATGTCACCGATGTGTCGTAACGGAACTCGACGCCATGTCGCGCGCAGGCATCCGCGAGTCCGCGCGTGAACTTGTGGATGTCGCCCGTCGAATCCGACGGCGTGAAGAAGCCGCCATGAAACGCGCCGCGCAAGGTCGGCTCGATCGATTCGATCTCTTCAGGGGTGACGGCGTACCGGTCGAGACCCGCGCCCTTCAGAATCTCGTTGACCTTCGCGGCGGCGTCGAACTCCTTGCGCGTCGCGTAGAAATGCAGGATGCCGCGCCGTTCGAGATCGAAGTCGATGTTTTCGTCCCGCGCGATGCGAAAGAGATGCTCGCGCGCCGCGATCGCGAGGCGCACGGTCTCAGCCGTATTGGCGCGGTAGTTCGGTATATGCCGCAGAAACTCGCCCATCCAGCTGTACTTGTGCCAGCTGGGGCGCGGGTTCATCAGAAGGGGCGCGTCGCGCGTGAACATCCATTTCAGCCCCTTCAGCACGGTGGCGCGGCTGTTCCACACTTCGGCGTTGCTCGCGGAAAGCTGGCCGCCGTTGGCGAACGACGTTTCCATCGCCGCGTAGCGATGGCGTTCGAGAACGGTGACGCGAAAACCGCGCTGCGCGAGGGCGTAAGCGGTCGTGACGCCGGTGATCCCGGCGCCGATGATGGCGATTCGTGACATGACATGGTCCAGATTGATTGAGCATCGCCGGCCTTGGCCACATTCCTCAGCCGGCACCGATGCCCCATCTGTCCATGTACCTGAGAGTTTCGCCCGCGAGCAGTCGACGTTTGCGCCGATAGCCAGGGCTCCCCTTCGGTGGGCGCGTGAAAGCGCCGCTCTCCAGATGTTCCGGCGCGCACGGTCCTTTTGCCTGAGAGTTTCCGGGGCGGTTGCTCCGTCGGCGTCGTCGCGGGGGACGAGCTCTTCCGTGGCGCGTTGTCGAACCCCTCGACAATACCGATACGAAACGCGCGTGGCAAGCCCCTTCGACGTTGACAGACCGCCGGGCTCGCCGTCAGACTGCCGTCGTCCGTTCTTTCACCGCACCAACGATGCCGACTTCCCAACTGTCCGTCTACTTCTTCGCCCAGGCCGCTGTCATTGTGTTCGCGAGCCAGTTGGTCGGCCGGCTCGCGCAACGCGTTGGCCAGCCGCAAGTCGTCGGCGAGATGATCGCGGGCGTGCTGCTCGGGCCCTCGCTCTTCGGGCTGCTGCTGCCGCACTGGCAACAGGCGCTCTTCCCCAAGGCGACGATGGGCATGCTCTACGTCGCCGCGCAGCTCGGCGTCGGGCTCTACATGTTTCTGGTCGGCACGGAATTTCGCGCGGATCACTTTCGCGCACGCGCGAGAAGCGCGATGAGCGTTTCGCTCGCCGGCATCGTCGCGCCGTTCGTACTCGCGTTTGCGCTGACGCCGTGGCTGCTCACGATCACCGGCCTCTTCGCGGAAAAGGCGCGGCTCTACGAGGCATCGCTCTTTCTGGGCGCGGCGATCGCGATCACTGCGTTTCCGATGCTCGCGCGCATCATTCACGAGCGCGGACTCGCCGGCACCTCGCTCGGCACGCTCGCGCTGACCGCGGGCGCCTTCGACGACGCCGCCGCATGGTGCATCCTCGCGATCGTGCTGGCGAGCTTCGGCGGCTCGTGGACGGGCGCGTATATGGCGATCGGCGGCGGCGCGGCCTTTGCGCTGTTCATGATCTTCGTCGGCGGCAAGTTGCTGCGCAGGCTCGCCGCCGGACTCGATCCCGACGCGCCGCTGCCCACGAGTGTGCTCGCCGCCGTGATGGTGCTGTTCTCGCTGTGCGCGTTCGCGATGGACTCGATCGGCATTCACGCGGTGTTCGGCGGCTTTCTGCTCGGCGTCGCGCTGCCGCGCGGCCCGCTTACCGAGAAGCTGCGCGACATGCTGCAGCCTTTCGTCGTCGTGTTTCTGTTGCCGATGTTCTTCACCTACTCCGGCCTCAACACGCGGCTCGACATGCTCATGGACCCGGCCATCATGGTGGCCGCCGTCGCCATTCTGTTCGCATCGTTCGGCGGCAAGGGCATCGCGTGCTGGGCGGCCGCGCGCATGAACGGCGAACCGCCCGGCGACGCAATGGCGATCGGCGCGCTGATGAACGCGCGTGGGCTGATGGAGCTGATCATCATCAATATCGGGCTGGCGGCGGGCGTGATATTGCCCGGCCTCTTTTCGATACTCGTGCTGATGGCCGTGCTCAGCACGCTGATGGCGACGCCGCTGTTCAACTGGATCGTGCGCCGTCAGGCGGCGTTGCGGGAGGTCGTGGCGGGGTAGTTTTATCCGGATACCGAAGCATTATCGACGCGCCGCAGAGGCGTCGCTCTGCGACGCCCCCTCATGCAAACTTCACCTTCGCATGAGCCCCATCACGAGCGTCACGAGGAAAATTACGAGGAATATGAAGAACAATATCTTCGCGATGCTCGCAGCGCCCGCCGCAATGCCGCCAAAACCGAGCGCGGCGGCGATCAGCGCGATCACGAAAAAGACCAACGCGTAATACAGCATGATGTTTTCTCCTTCCCGTTCGAATCCGCCGCGCGCCCCATGTGCGCGGACAGTGCGGTAGCTTAAGCAAGCAGTATTCCTTACCGGATGGAGCATCGATTTTTCCCGTGATATCCTTGGCTTCGTCCTGCATACACCATCAAACCTGCATCGAGCCGCGAGCGCGGATCTGTCGTTTTTACACTGTCGTCAAGAAGACTCGTCGTCTGCCGTTAATTACAAAAAAGGACCCGAATCCGACAAGGCGCGGTGACGCTCGCTCGCGCGCTGTTCCGCGTTATCGAATGGTCATGCATTACGGGCACCATTCCAGCGGAGCAATCCCCGAATAAGGGCCATGCTCGCATGGTTGACGATCTGCGGTTCAAGGTCGATCGCTTCGCCATCTTGAGCGTCAAGCCATATGCGGCGGGCATCCCACCACCGGAGCGCGAACAGGCACGTTCGGATGCCATTCCTCCGACGATAGATTGACGGGCGCCGCCCTTGCGGCCCCATTGGGAAAGAATTGATGAAACCGGCAAGGAATTCGCTGCGGTCACGCGTTGGCCGATATATCGCGTATGGCGTGATCGCCGCCGCGCTCGTCGCGGGTGTGGGCGTGGTGCATTGGCGCAATGAAGTGCGCGCGACGCAATCGCAGCCCGCTGCGCTGAGTGGCATTGCGAATCAGATGCGGCACGACGCATCCGCGTGGACGCATCGGGAAAAGGACGCATCGGAAATGCTGACCGATATTCGCGAGCGCAACGTCGCGACGATCGGCGTCAGCCCCGACGCGATCCTCGTGTCGACGATGAAAGGTGAAAAGTACTACGTCGCGGACCACAAGGGCGCGTTCTCCAGCGCGCTGCTGCTCGGCGACATGAAACCGGGCGCCGCGTCGCCCTATCAGCTCGTATGGCTGCCCGACGCCGATGTGCGCGTGGGCATGGCGCGCTGGTCCGAAACGTTCGACCGCTCGCGCGACGTACTGAGTCTGCTGCTGCCCGTGCTGATGATCGGCGGCCTGCTCTGGTTCATGCGCCGCGAAATGCGCGGCGGCGCACAACTGCTTGGCACTTCGCCGACCTTGCGTTTCGACGACGTCATCGGCGCAGGCGAAGCGAAAGCCGCGCTCAACGACGTGCGCGCCTGGCTTACCGAGCCTGCACAATTTACCGGCATGGGCGTGCGCGCGCCTTGCGGCATCCTGATGACGGGCGGTCCCGGCGTCGGCAAGACGCGCCTCGCGCAGGCGCTCGCGGGCGAATGCAACGCGAACTTCATCGCGATCACCGGCAGCTATTTCAGTGCGAAGTACTATGGCGTCGGCATCCAGAAAGTGAAGCATCTGTTCGAACTCGCGCGCAAGAATGCGCCGACGGTGATCTTCATCGACGAAGCGGATGGACTCGGCAAGCGCACCGATACCGGCGGCGGTCCGGTCGAAGCGGAGAGCAACCGCATCATCAATCAACTGCTCGCGGAAATGGACGGCTTCGAATCGAACGAAGGCGTGATCATCGTCGCGGCAACGAATCATCCGGACAATCTCGACGAAGCGCTGCGCCGCCCCGGCCGTTTCGATCGCACGGTGCAGGTGCGTCTGCCGAGCGTCGACGACCGCGCCGAGATCCTGCGCTTCTACGCGGCCAATCTGAAGACGAAAGCCGACGACATCGACTTCGAACAGCTCGCGCGTCTGACGACGGGCCTCTCGCCCGCCACGCTGGCGATGATCGTGAATCAGGCGGGACTCGTCGCACGCAAGGCAGGCCAGCGCGAAGTCGGCGCGACACATTTCCTCGAAGCGATCAAGATCGCGCGCATCGGCGATATCAACGGCGCGGAGCGCGCCTTGTCCGACGACGAACGCACGCGCGTCGCGGTGCATGAAGCGGGTCACGGACTCGTCGCCGCGCTGCTCGGCACGGGCGTGCTCGAAGAAGTCACGATCCTGCCGCGCGGCGGCGCACTGGGTGTAGCGCTCATCACGAAGATGCAGGACAAGCATCTTTATCGCGAAACCGAACTGCGCAACGAGATTCAGGTGCTGCTCGGCGGGCGCAATGCGGAACTGCTCGTGTTCGACGAAGCATCGAGCGGCGCGGCGTCTGACCTTCAGGAAGCGTCGCGCATCAGCCTCGACATGGTGTCGAAGTTCGGCTTCAACGAAGACGGCAATCTGTTCAGCCTCGCCGCGCTGCCGCAGCAATATGCGGGCTTGCAGTTGAAGAACTCGATCGAGCACGCGAACGCGCTGCTGCACGATCTGAGCGATGCATGCCTCGCGCTGTTGCAGGCCAACGAGCCGGTGTTGCGCGCGATCGCCGATGAGTTGCTCGAATCGGAGACCGTGCCCGGCGAGACGGTTTATCGTCTGATCCGCGAACACGCGCAAGCGCTCGCGAACGAGGAAACCATCGACGAAGCACTGGCCGCCTGACCGGGAGAACCGACATGGTCGATGCGTATCGCAGCAAAGGGTTGTCCAGCGCGCTTTCGTATCAGGACCCGAAGGCCGCGTTCCGCTGGCTCGAAGCCGCATTCGGTTTCGAGCCGATGTTCGTCATCCTCGATGCCGACGGCAATCTCGCGCACTCCGAGATGTCGTATGGCGAATCCGTCGTGATGATCGGCAGCGAATGGAGCGACGATCACAAGAGCCCACGTTCGGTCGACGGCAAGAACACGCAGTCGGTGCATGTGCAGCTCGCGGAAGACGAGGACATCGACGCGCATTGCGCGCATGCGCGCGCGGCGGGCGCGTCGATTCTCGCGGAGCCGCAGACGCAGTTCTACGGCGACCGGACCTATCGCGCAAAAGACCCCGAAGGACATATCTGGACGTTCGGCGTCACCGTAGAGCGCATGACGCCCGAGCAATGGGACGCGGCGAGCGGACTGACGACGCGCAAACGTCTCGATTGAGCGGCGACGCGCCTTACTTCGCGCCCTGATCCGCGCCGAGATACTGCTTTTCCAGGCGGCCGATGGTGCCATCCTGCTTGAGGCGCGCGAGCGCGGCGTCGAGCGCCTGCAGCGTCTTGCCATCGCCCTTGCGCACGCCGATCACGCTGCTCGCGCCCAGCAACGCCGGATCGTCGATCCGCGGCCCTGCGAGCTCGAAGCGCGCGCCCTGCGGCTTCGCGAGAAAGCCGAGCCGCGCCGCCGAGCCGACCACGACGGTCGCATCGAGCCTGCCGTTGACGAGGTCGGCGTAGATACTGTCCTGATCCTGATATTCGCGCACGATCACGCCGCGCTTTTCCCAGTTCGCCTTCACGAACGCAGTCTGCGTCGAGCCTTGCAGCACGCCGACACGCTTGCCCACGAGCTTCGCCGCATCAGGCACGAGACCGCTGCCACGCGCGGCGACGAGGCGAATATCCGCCGCATACACGGGCTGCGTGAAGTCCATCACGGCCCGGCGCGCGGCCGTGGGCGCCATCGACGCGTTGATCGCATCGAACTTGCGCGCCTGCAATCCGGCGATGAGTCCGTCGAAGCTGCTTTCCACCCACACGCACTTCACGTTCGCCGCGGCGCACATCGCATTGCCGATGTCGATGTCGAGTCCGGCGAGACGGCCATCGGGCAACTTGTATTCGTAAGGCGGATAGCTCGGGTCGGTGCCGAAACGCAAGGTGCCGGCGGCGCACGCAGCTGCTGCCGCGGTCAAGGCGACGGCCACGAAAAGCGCGCGTACTCGATGATGCTTCATCGAAAACTCCTTCAGACAAGGGATGAAATGGAATTCAGGCCGCGCAACGGTCCAGCGCGAGCGCCACGAAGAAGCGCACGCCGAGCGGCAGCACGTCGTCGTTGAAATCGAACTCGGGATGATGGCAATACACGCCGCCCTGACCCAGCAGCGCATAGGCGCCCGGCTTGCGCAACAGGAATTCCGAGAAGTCTTCGGAGCCATTGAGCGGCGCGAAATCGCGCAGCACGTTGGGCGCGCCGAAGATGTCGTTGGCCACGCGAGCCGCCGCTTGCGCCTGCTCGCGATGATTGATCGTCGCCGGCGAGCTGTTGCAAAACGCGACGGAGATCGCGCATTCGCTCGTCATCGCGATGCCCTCGCAGATCGCGCGGATACGCGACTTCATCTGCGTACGCACGCTTTCGTCGAACGCGCGCAGCGTGCCCGTCAGCGCCGCGTGCGACGGAATCACGTTCGGCGCGCTGCCTGCATGCACGCTGCCGATGCTCAGCACAGCGGTCGCGCCGGGATCGATCGAACGGCTCACGACCGTCTGCAACGCGCAGATGAGTTGCGCGGCGGCCATCACCGGATCTTTCGTTTTCTCGGGCGCCGATCCATGTCCGCCCACGCCGTGTACGTCGATCACGATTTCATCGCATGACGCGAGCATCGCGCCGTCGAGCACGCCGAACGTACCCGGCGGAAAATGCGGCGCGTTGTGCAGCGCGTAGATTTCGTCGTAGCCGAAGCGCGTTTCGATGTCGTCGGCGAGCATCGCGTTCGCGCCGCCGCCCGTTTCCTCGGCGGGCTGAAACACGAGCACCACCGTGCCCGCGAAATCGCGATGTCCGCTGAAGTGCCGTGCGGCGCCGAGCAGCATCGCGGTGTGGCCATCGTGGCCGCATCCGTGAAAGACGCCCGCGCGTTGCGAGCGATGCATCGGCACGCCCTCTTCCTGCATCGGCAGCGCGTCCATGTCGGCGCGCAATGCAATCGTGCGCCCCTTGCCGCGCAGTCCATGCACGACACCCACGACACCCGTGCCGCCGATGCCCGTATGCGTTTCGATGTCCCACGCCTGCAGCTTCGCCGCGACGAGTTCGCTCGTGCGATGCTCGTCGAACGCGACTTCGGGATTCGCGTGAATGTCGCGCCGCAAGGCGACCAGTTCGTCGATATCGATGTCGACGGTGTTCGTTTTCACCCTTGCGTCTCCTTGTATACTTCGGCCTCGCATCCGTGCCGCTTTGCGCATACTAGGGGCGCGCCGGCCCGTGCCGGTTTCCAATTTCTCATGCACATAGCCAACGCTTATGGAACGGGGAACGCTCAAGACCGCGCAATTGCAGACGCTCGTCGCCATCGCCGAGCACGGCACACTGATGGCCGCCGCCGATGCGTTGAACGTATCGCAGCCCGCGGTCACGAAGAGCATCAAGGAACTCGAAGCGCGCCTCGGCGTGCAACTGCTGGAGCGCAGCGGCGCGGGCGTGCGTCTCACGCGCTACGGCGAAACGCTGTTGCGCCGCGCGCGCGCCGTGGTCGCGGAAATCGTGAGCGCCGAGCGAGAACTGGACGAGATGAAGTCGGGCATCGAGCGCACCTTGTCGATCGGCGTGTCCTTGCTCGCATCGTCGATCGCGGTGCCCGACGCGTTGCGCGCGTTTCGCGAGCGGCTGCCCGGTGTCCGCCTCAACGTGCATGAGTGCGTGCCCGCGCAGATCATCGATGGGCTGCGCGACGGGTCGTTCGATCTGTGCGTCGCGTTCGTCGCCGACAGCGACATCACGGCGGAATATCGCGTCGTGCCGGTCAGTGAAACGGCGCAAGTGCTGGCCGTCCCGCGCGGCGATCCGCTCGCGAAGGAAAGGCAGCTTGCGCGCATGACGGCCGCGCGCTGGCTCTATTACCACACGCGCGACAGCCTGCCCGCGTTCTGGCGCGAGCTATGCGGCGGCAGCACCTTGCCGATGCCGTCGCATGTGAACATCTGCACGTCGCAGCGGCTCTATGCGCAGCTGGCGCAGGAAGCGGGAACGATCAGCGTGTGGCCCGAGCCGCTGCTCGATGAGGAAATTGCGCTCGGCCGCATGGAACGCCTGCACAGCGACGCGCAGACGACACGCCTCACGCTCGGCCTCATGTATCGCAAGGATCTGGTTTTGAGCGCGAGTCTCGAATACTTCATCGAGTGCATCCGGCGCACGGCCTAGCTTCAAACCACCTTGCGCAGATCGAACGGCGTCTCGCGCAGGCGCTTGGCCGTAAGACTGAACACGGCATTGCTCACCGCCGGCGCCACCGACGGACTCGACAACTCTCCGACGCCGCCGGGCTTCGCCGGATCGCCCTGCACGATGTGGATGTCGATGTCGGGCATGTCGCTCATCCGCATCACGCGATACGAATCGAAATTGGTCTGCTGAACCTGGCCGCGCCGGATATCGACGCGATCGGCGAGCGCGTGCCCGAGTCCCCACATCAAGCCGCCATACAACTGCTCTTCCACGCCGCCCGGCGAAACCGCCAGCCCGCAATCGGCCACGCACGTGAGCTTCTCGATCACGATGCCGTCGTCCCGCCGCGACACACGCGCGATCACGGCGACATAGCTGCCGTACGCCCGGTTCGTCGCGACGCCGAGCGCCGTGCCGCGCGGCAGCGGCTTGCCCCAGCCGGCTCGCGCCGCGGCCTCGCGCAATACGGCGACATGCCGCGCGTCCTGCATATGCGCGAGCCGGAAGTCGAGCGGATCGCGATGCCCCGCATGCGCGGCTTCATCCATGAACGACTCGACCGCGAACACGTTCGGGATGTAACTCACCGCGCGATACCAGCCGGTCGGCACGCCCGTTTCGTGACGCACCCAGCCGATATCGACATGCGGCGCGCCATACGCGAACTCGAACTTGCTGATTGCTTCCGTGGTGCTGTAGTCCATGCGATCGGGACGATCGAAATAGCCCGGCTCCCACTGTTCCGGCGATGCGGGCATCACCGCGCGCAGTTGCAATGCCGACAGATTACCGCGCGCGTCGAGCACGGCCCGTGCGCGGTGATGGCTCGCCGAGTGATAGAAGAGCGCGCGCATTTCGTCTTCGCGGCTGTTCATCAGCTTGACCGGCTTGCCGGTCTGCAGCGCGAGCCAGGTGACTTCGAAGAGCCAGTATTTCGATTCCCGCGCACCGAAGCTGCCGCCCGAAACCAGTTCATGCAACACGACACGGTTCGCCGGAATGCGGCCGATCACTTCGGCTGCCTCCTGCGCCGTCGATGGCACTTGCAAGCCGCCCCAATACGCGATGCCGCCGTCTTTCGCCCACGCTGTCACGTTGATGGGTTCGAGCGGATTCGACGCCTTGTAAGGCATCGAATAAGACGCTTGAATCACGCGCGGCCCGCGCTTCAGTATCGATGCCGCATCGCCGCTCTTCACAGTCGGCACGACGCGCGCGGCGGGATCGTCGAGCCATGCGGCCTGTTGCGCGGGCAGATCGTGGCTGTCGAAATTTTCGAAGGCGCTGTCTTCCCATTCGACGTGCAACGCGGCCTGTCCCTTGTGCGCGGACCAGTAATCGTCGGCAAGCACGGCGACGCCCGCCTGATTGCCGCCGAGCACATCCGGACGGCCGGGTATCTGCAGCACCTGGCGCACGCCGGGCACGGCGAGCGCGGCTTTGGCGTCGACGCTGCGCACGCGCGCATCGATCACGGGCGCGCGCGTGACGACCGCGACGAGCATGCCGGGCAAGCGCACGTCGATGCTGTACGCAAACTTGCCGCACACTTTCTGGGCCGCATCGCGCTTGCTGCGCAACTTCCCGATGTATTTGAACTGCGACGCATCCTTCAGGCGCACGTCCTTGGGCGCAGGCAAGCTTGCGGCGCTCATCGCGAGCGATCCATAGCTCGCGCGCGCGCCGTTCGCCGTGCCGATCACGAAGCCGTTATCGGTCGAACACGCAGCAGGCGACACGTTCCACTGCTTCGCGGCGGCAGCGATCAGCATCGCGCGAGCGGTCGCGCCCGCATGACGCAAGCGATCGTATTCGAGCGACACGCTCGTGCTGCCGCCCGTCGAAAACACCTTCCACAAGGGATGAATGTAATCGGCATAGAAGGGATTCTCCGGCGTGATCACGTCGATGCGAAACGGATCGACATCCAGTTCCTCCGCCACGATCGCCGCGAGCGCGGTGCGCGTGCCGGTGCCGGAATCGTGCTTGTGGACGACGAGCTTGATCGTGTCGTCGGGCAAGACGCGCACCCATGCGTTCGGCTCGAATTCCTGGTCCTTTGCGTGAGAATCGCCGCTCTTCGCCAGTGCCTCGGGCAAGCGAAAGCCGATCGCGAGTCCCGCTACGAGCAGCGCCGAACTCTGCTTCATGAAACGACGGCGCGCCGCGCCATGTTCGATGTGCATTCAGGCCTCCGCCGCCGCGCGCTTGATGGCACGGCGGATGCGCGCATACGTGCCGCATCGGCAGATGTTGCCGGACATCGCCGCCGTGATGGTTTCATCGCTGACGGCCGGCTTGCCCTTGAGAAACGCCGCCGCCTGCATCACCTGTCCCGACTGACAATAGCCGCACTGCGGTACGTCCTCGGCGACCCACGCGCGCTGCAAGGGATGCGTGCCATCCCTGGACAGACCTTCGATCGTCGTGATGCGTCTGCCCGCTACAGCCGCGACGGGCAACAGGCACGCGCGCACCGCATCGCCGTCCAGATGCACCGTGCACGCGCCGCAAAAGCCGCCGCCGCAGCCGAATTTGGTGCCCGTCAAACCCAGCGAGTCGCGCAGCACCCACAACAGGGGCATGTCTTCCGGTACATTGTCGAGCGAGTGCCGCGCGTCGTTGACGATGATTTCGATCATGCGCTGTCTCCTGAATGTCGTTCGTGCGTGCGGTCATTATCGGAAGCCGATACGCAAGCGCGCCAGCGACGATTTCTTTGATCATCCGTAAGCCCGGCTAACACCCATGTTGAAGCGCTACCCTTCGATCCAGTCGATGCAGGCCTTTCTGCAGGCGGCACGCGCCGGCAGCTTTTCGAGCGCGGCGCGGCAGTTGTCGCTCACGCACAGCGCGATCAGCCAGCAGATCCGCACGCTCGAAGAGTTCGTCGGCCAGCCGCTGTTCGTGCGCGAGGGCGCGCGCGTCGTGCTCACCGATGCGGGCGCGCTCTTCGCCAACCAGCTGGGCGACGGCTTCGAGCAGATCGACCGTGCGTTGTCGTCGGTGAAGGAGCGCGCGGTGAACCAGTCGATCACGCTCGACGTCGATCCCGAACTCGCGCAAAGCTGGCTCGTCGCACGTTTGCCCGCGTTGCTCGGCGCGTTGACGGGCACTTCGCTGACGATGCTGTCCGCGCCGCGCCACGATCGCAGCGCATTCGAGCGCGTGGATCTCGCGCTGCGTTACGGCTATGGCGAATGGGATGGTTTCGAGAATGCGCTGATCTGCGGCGACCGTCTGACGGTCATGGGCTCGCCCGCCCTGTTGAACGCGCGCGGGCTCGCGGCACCGCTCACGCCGGAACAGGTGCTCGCGCTGCCTTTGCTCGGCTACACCAAGCGCTCATGGATTCCGTGGCTCGCTGCCGCCGGCCTGCCGGAAGTGGAACCGCATGCGCTCGCTGTCTTCGACAACGCCGCGGGGCTTATCGCGGCCGCGAGCGCGGGCGTGGGCGTCGGCCTTGCGCGCGGCCTGCTCGCCGCCGATGCGCAACGCGACGGCAGACTGATCGAACTCACGCACGTCGAGATTCCGACGCACTACAACCTCTACGCCGTTTGGCCGCGCGAGAAGTCCGCGCGCGTCGCGCCGCTCGTCGATGCGATACGCGAACTCGTCGCGCAAACGGTCAACGCGCGCCCCCGGAGTTGACGACATCGCGCACCGTGTCGAGAAACCGCGCCAGCACGGGCGACGGCGTTTCCGCGCGATAACGCGCATGCAGCGACACTTCGGGACGCGGCGCCGCGAGCGGCACGAATGCGACGCCGCCGCCCGACAACTGCTGAGCCGATGCAGGCAGCAACGCAACGCCAAGCCCTTCGCGCACGAGACAGAGAAGCGTGTGCAGTTCCACGACTTCCTGCTCGATGCGCGGCGTGAATCCCGCTTCGACGCAACAGTCGCGCAGAAACCGCGCGAGTTGCGACTGCAGCAAGCCGAACGACAGAAAGCGCTCGGTTTCGAGCTCGCGCAACGCGATCTCCCCGCGTGAAGCGAACGGATGCGACAACGGCAACGCGACCACCGCCGGTTCGCGCAACACCACTTCGCTGACGATCTCCGGATCTTCGTGCGATACGCGAAAGAAGCACACATCGAGCCGCCGTTCCTTCAACGCCTGAATCTGCGCGGCCGGCGTCATCTCGTGCAGCGTCCACCTCACTTGCGGATGATTGCGCGCGAACACGCCGAGCGCGCGTGGTATCGGCTCGACCATCGCCGAGCTGATGACGCCGATCTCGAGGCTCCCCACTTCGCCGCGCCCCGCGCAACGCGTGAGATCGATCGCGCGCTCGAACTGCGCGAAGATCAGCGGCGCCTGTTCCTTCAGTGTTTTCCCTGCCTCGGTCAGTTCGACGCGATGTTGCGAGCGCAGAAAGAGCGCAGTGCCCATCTCCTCTTCGAGGATGCGGATCTGCTGACTCAATGGCGGCTGCGAAATGTGCAGGCGCGCGGCTGCGCGGCCGAAATGCAGTTCATCGGCGAGCACCGCGAAGTACCGCAAAAGCCGCATGTCCATATCGTCAACGTATCAAGATCGTGATCAAAAAATATTGTACAGAGCGTACATAACTTGTGAGACTGCATCGCAAGCAGCAGTGCACATCAGTGTGACACTCGATGCCGGCGAGGGGAAGACGCAAGCAAACCGCGTCTTGCAAAAGGCCGCATGGGCAAGCTCGCGAGAGCTTTCGTTCCATCGATGCGCCTGCCCGCGATCCGGCAACTGGACACGCCAGTTCCCCTCAAGGAGATCGAGACCATGATCATCGACACAAGCTGTTATCCGACCAATCTCGTCGACCTCGCCTGGCGCCATGACGGCGAGCCGTTTTCCGGCGAGCGCCTGATCGAGGTGATGGACGGACCGTACATCATCAACGGCAAGCCACGCCGTATCGACAAGGCTTTCATTCAGCCGCCGCAAGGCAACACCATCTATACGTGGACCGACGGCGTGCGCTCCGGCCGCGAGTCGATCGACGACTATATGGCCTATACCGTCGAGCTCACGCAGAAGTATCCCGACCGTCTGCTCGGCTGCTTCGTCTATAACCCGCGCTGCGGCCCGCAGAACGGCGCCGACGCGATCGAGTTCTATGCGAAGGAGCACGGCTTCAGGATGGTGCAGTTGCAGGCCAACATGCATGCGTATCGTCCGGACCGCGCGCTCGACTGGCTGCGCCCGGCGTTGCGCAAATGCGCGGACCTCGGGCTGATCGTGAAACTGCATACCGGCGATGGTCCCTACAGCATTCCGAGCGAATGGTATCCGCTGATCCGCGAGTTTCCGTCGGTGCCGTTCATCATGGCGCACTTCGGCGTGCAGACCGGCGGCGTGTATTGCTTCGAGCCGTATCAGATGGCGCTCGATACGCCGAACGTGTATTGCGAGTCGAGCTGGTGCCTGCAATCGCGCATCGTCGAGTTCGCGAAGGTGTTGCCCACGCACAAGATCCTGTACGGCTCGGACACGCCGCCCAACGAACCGGGCATGTGGCTGCGCCTGCTCGAAGTGCTCTGTCACGAGCCGCCGCAAGGCCTCAACCTCGACGAAGACACGCTCGAGGATTATCTCGGCAACAACCTCGCGCGCATGCTCGGCATCGAACCGAGCGCGCCGCCGCGAAGCGTCGAGGAAGCACAGGCCTATCTCGACCAATGCAAAGAATCTGACTACGCAGGAGCGCGCTGATGATCATCGATACCCATCTGCATCCGACCAATCTCGTCGACGAAGCCTGGCGGCATACGGGCGAGCCCTTCACCGGCGAACGCCTGCTGAAGATGATGGACGGCCCGTACATCATCAACGGCAAGCCGCGCCGTATCGACATGGGCTTCATTCAGCCGCCGCCGGGCAACACCGGCTATCGCGACGGCAACCGGCGCGGGCGTGAAGGCATTCGCGATTACATGTCGTATATCGCCGAGCTTACGCAGAAGTATCCCGACCGCTTCATCGGCAACTTCACGTATAACCCGCGCTGGGGTCCGGAGAACGGCGCGGCCGAACTCGAATTCCACGTGAAGGAATACGGCTTCAAGATGCTCAAGCTGCACGCGAACATGCATGGTTATCGGCCGGACCGCGCGCTCGACTGGCTGCGCCCCGCGATGAAGAAATGCGCGGAGCTGGGCGTCGTCGTGCTGATCCATACCGGCGATGGTCCGTACACGATTCCGACGCAGTTCTATCCGATCATCCGCGAATTCCCGATGGTGAACTTCATCATCGGTCACTTCGGGATTCAGACGGGCGGCAATTACTCGTTCGAAGCCTTCTGGATGGCGATGGATACGCCCAACGTCTATTGCGAATCGGGCTGGTGCTATCAGTCGCGCATCGTCGAATTCGCGCGTCAGTTGCCGCGCAACAAGATCGTGTTCGGCACCGATTCGCCGCCGAACGAGCCGGGCATGTGGCTGCGCGAACTTGAAATGCTGTGCGGTCCCGCGCCGCAGGGCATGGATCTCGACGAGGACGGCCTCGAAGACTACATGGGCAACAACATCGCACGGCTGGTCGGCATCGAACCGACGAAACCGCCGAAAGACCTTGCCGAAGCGGAGAAGCGATTGAAGGCGACCTACGTGAAGAGCGACGAAGTCGCGCAGACAGCCTGACATCACGCGGGGCGCGGTTGCGCACGCGCCCCTTCTTCCTTCCGACGGAGCTCACGATGGCCGATAACCTCTTTCGCGCCACGCAGGACTTTCATTGCTTCGCGCTTGCTTATCGCGAGCGTTATCCGGACGACGTGCTGACGCTCACGCAGCCGCTGTCCGCCGATCAGGATGTCACGGCGGTCGTCGCGGCGCTCGCATCACGCGGACAGCATCCGATGCTCGTGTGCGAGAACGTCGACGGCATCGGCACGCCTCTGGCGACCAACTTCTTCGCCTCGCGTGAGCGCATCGGCCGCTTGTTCGACGTCGATGCGCGCGGTCTCTTCGACGCCTGGCAACAGCGCGCGAATGCGCCGATCGCGCCTGTGCATGTGGCAAGCGGCCCGGTGCTCGATGAAGTCATCGAGGCCGACGCCGTCGATCTCGCGCAACTGCCGATGATCCGCCACTTCGCCACCGATCGCGGCCCGTACATCACGAACGCCGTGATCGTCGCGGAAGATCCGGTGACGGGCATCGCCAATCTCAGCTATCACCGCTCGATGCGCCACGCGAGGAACGCGCTCGCGACCAGCCTGCATTCGCGCGGCCACTTGTGGCGCATGTTGCAGACGGCGCAGGCGCGCGGCGACACGCTGAAGGTCGCGATGGTCATCGGCGCACATCCGTTGTTCATGCTCGCTGCCGCATCGCGCGTGCCTTTCGGAGCCGATGAACGCGCAATCGCCGGGGGACTCTTCGGCGCACCGCTGGAACTCGTGCGTACGCCGCGTTACGGCATCGGCGTGCCCGCCGCCGCGGAGTTCGTGCTCGAAGGCACGATCGATCCCGAAGCGCGCGCCGAGGAAGGCCCGTTCGGCGAATTCACGGGCTATTCGTCGGACCGTTCGACCAACAACGTGTTGCGCGTCGACACGATGATGCGCCGTCGCGATGCGTGGCTCGTCGATGTCGTCGGCGGTCCGTATGCCGAGCATCTCACGCTCGCTCGCCTGCCGCGCGAAGCGGAGATGAGCGAGAAGCTGAAGGCGCGCTTTCCTTCCGTCACGGCGCTGCACTATCCGAACTCCGGCACGCACTTTCATTGCTATGTCGCGCTGAAACAGACACGCGATGGCGAAGCGCGTCAGATCATGCTCGCGCTGCTCGGCTGGGACCCGTATCTCAAGCACGTCGTGGCCGTCGATAGCGATATCGACATCACGGACGATTCACAGGTGCTGTGGGCGATCGCCGCGCATGCCCAGCCGCATGAGGACGTGTTCATCGTCGGCGGCTTGCCGGGCAGTCCGCTCGATCCGTCTTCGTCCGTGGATGGCACGACCTCGCGCATGGGCATCGACGCGACGCGCGGTTCGCATTTCGACGGCATACGCGCGCGCATCGGCGAGGATGCGATGCGTCGCGCGGAAGAGATTCTCCAAGGAGCCACGCGATGAGCACGCGACGCATCGCGGTGGGCATCAGCGGCGCGTCTGGCTTCGTGTACGGCGTGCGGCTGCTGGAATGGCTGCGCGAACTCGATATCGAAACGCACCTGACCATCTCGCGCAGTGCGCTTCTCACGATGTCGCACGAAACCGACTACAAGCTCGCCGATGTAAGCGCGCTCGCAAGCCACACGTATCGATGCGACGACGTGGCCGCCGCCATTTCGAGCGGCTCGTTCCGCACGCTCGGGATGATCGTCGCGCCGTGCTCGATGAAGACGCTCGCCGAAATCGCCAGCGGACTCTCATCGAGCCTCATCTCGCGCGCCGCCGACGTCACGCTCAAGGAGCGCCGCCCGCTCGTGCTGCTCGCACGCGAAACACCGTACACGCTGGCGCATCTGCGCAACATGGTCGCCGTCACGGAGATGGGCGGCATCATCTCGCCGCCGGTGCCCGCGTTCTACGCGCGCCCCGCTTCACTCGACCAGATGATCGATCACACGCTCGGGCGCGTGCTCGATCTGTTCGGCCTCGAATGCAACGGAGTGCGCCGCTGGAAGGAACACGAAGCCTGACTGACTCGAAGACTCAAAGGAGACATGCAATGACTCACATCCACACCACGCATAACGCATTCGACAAGATTCCGGTCACGGTGCTGACCGGCTTTCTCGGCGCGGGCAAGACCACGCTGCTCAACTACATCCTGCGCGAAAAGCACGGTCACAAGATCGCGGTGATCGAGAACGAGTTCGGCGAAGTCGGCATCGACGGCGGACTCGTGCTCGAATCGACCGAAGAAATCTATGAAATGACCAACGGCTGCGTGTGCTGCGTCGGCGCGGTGCGCGAGGACCTCGTGCGTATCGTGAGGATGCTCGTCGAGCGGCCCGAACGGCTGGATCACATCATCGTCGAGACGAGCGGGCTCGCCGACCCCTATCCGGTTGCGCAGACCTTCTTCATCGACGATCCGATCGCGCAGCGCGTGACGCTCGACGCCGTCGTGACGATGGTCGATGCGAAGCATATCGCCGCGCATCTCGACGATCTCGTTCTCGATGGCCGCGACAACCAGGCCGTCGATCAGATCGTGTGCGCGGACCGCATCGTGATCAACAAGGTGGACCTGGTGACGCCGCAGGACATCGCGACGCTCACGGAGCGACTTCGCGGGCTCAATGCGACGGCCGAGATCGTCGAGTCGAGCTACGCGCAGATCGATCTGCGCGGCATTCTGGGCGTGGGCGCGAATGAGTTCGCGCAACAACTCGTCGAAGCGGACGATCACCATGACCACCATGACCACGATCATCATGACGAAGACCATGACGATCATCATCACGACGACACCGTTACATCGGTAGGCATCGAAGTCGACGCGGATGTCGATCTCGACGCGCTGCAGGCGTGGCTTGCCGAACTGCGCGCATCGGACGCGACGAATCTGTTCCGCATGAAGGGCATCTTCGCGGTGAAGGGCCAGCCGTATCGCTACGTGCTGCAAGGCGTGCACGACATCGTCGAATTGCGCGCGGCGCAGGCATGGGGCAGCGAGCCGCGCTCGTCGCGCATGGTGTTCATCGGACGCGAGCTCGACCGCGCCGCGCTGACCGAGCGCTTCCATGCCTGTCTCGCCGTGCCACTCATGGCCTGACGAACCAGGCCGCCGATAAAGATAATCAGGAGACACGTGATGAACACCGACCAACACCCCGTCGATCGCGTCCTGCCCAAACGGCAGATGATCACGCTCGGCCTGCAGCACATGCTCGTCGCTTATATCGGCGCGATTGCCGTGCCGTTGATCGTCGCATCCGCATTGAAGATGTCGCCCGCCGACACCACCGTGCTCATCAGCACGGCGCTCTTCTGCTCGGGCATCTCGACGGTGCTGCAGACCGTCGGGTTCTGGAAGTTCGGCGTGCGCCTGCCGATCCTGCAAGGTGTCGCGTTCAGCAGCGTGGGCCCGGTCATCGCGATCGGCATGAGTCCTGGCGTCGGCTTCGCGGGCGTGTGCGGCGCGGTGATCGGCGCGGGCGTGTTCACGATGTTCGCCGCGCCGCTCGTCGGACGCTTGCGCCGCTTCTTTCCACCTGTCGTGACGGGCTGCATCGTCACCGTGATCGGCCTGCAGCTCTTTCCGGTCGCGTACCAGTGGGCGGGCGGCGGCGAGCATGCGCAGCAGCACTTCGGCGCGCTGCCGTATCTGAGCGTCGCGTTGTTCGTCGCGCTGGTGATCCTTGCGATCAACCGCTTCGCCAATGCGTTCCTGCGCAATCTATCGGTGCTGATCGGCCTGATCGGGGGCAGTGCCCTGGCCTGCGTGCTCGGCATGGGCGACTTCCGCAATGTCGCCGACGCGCCGTGGTTCACGATGCCGCTGCCGTTTCACTTCGGCATGCCGGTGTTTTCCGTGGTGCCCGTACTGACCATGATCGTCGTGATGGTCGTGCAGATGGTCGAGTCGATGGGTCTCTTCGTCGCGATCGGCGATATCGTCGACAAGAACATCAGCGAAGAGGACGCGGTGCGCGGCATGCGTGCAAACGGACTCGCGAGCGCGATTGCGGGGATGTTCGCTGCGTTCCCGTTCATCGCGTTCATGGAGAACGTGGGCCTCGTCATTCTGACCGGCGTGCGCAGCCGATGGGTCGTCGCGGTGAGCGGCGTGCTCATGTGCGTGGTCGCGCTGGTGCCTAAGTTCGGCGCGGTGGTGGCCTCGACGCCTGCGGCCGCGCTCGGCGGCGCGGGCATCGCGATGTTCGGCGTGGTGGTCGCCGCGGGCGTGCAGACGCTTGCGAAAGTGGACTTCGAGCGCAATCGCTACAACGTGCTGATCGTCGGCTTCACCATTGCGACCGCGCTGATTCCCGTGATGGCGCCACAGGTCTTCAGGCAGATGCCCGAGTGGACGCAGCCCTTCGTGCACAGCGGCGTGGTGCTCGCGTGTCTCGTATCGGTCGTGCTGAACGCCGTGCTCAACGGCGCGCACGAAGATGACGTCGTGCCTGCGCACAACATGGTGCGCGAGTAAAACATGATGACAGGACGAACCTTCATGAATACGCAAAACCAAGCATTGCTAATCAAACGACCGGTTGCCGTAATGAGCGGATTGCGCGGCGATGCCGCGCGTCTCGGCCAGGTCGACATTCGCATCCGTCACGGCATCATCGAAGCCATTGCGCCGGATCTGGAAGCACGCGACGGCGAACGCGTCATCGATGCGCGTTCCTGTGTCGTCTATCCGGGCTGGGTGAACACGCATCATCATCTGTTCCAGAATCTGCTGAAAGCCGTGCCTTCGGGCATCAACGCAGATTTGCAGGAATGGCTCGCAGCGGTCCCTTATCCGCGCCTCGCACGCTTCACGCCGGACCTCGCGCGTGTCGCCGCACGCCTTGGCATGGCCGAACTGCTGTTGTCGGGCGTGACGACGTGCGCGGATCATCACTATCTCTATCACGCGGATGGCACCACGGAGACAGGCGACCTGCTGTTCGACGAAGCGGCGTCGTTCGGCCTGCGCTTCGTGCTCTGTCGCGGCGGCGCGTTGCAGGCGGCGGGCGATCATCCCGGCTTCTCGAAGGTCGCGCTGAAACCCGAGACGCTCGATCAGATGCTTGCCGATATCGAACGCCTGAAAACGCGCTATCACGATGCACGCGCGGCATCGATGCGCCGCGTCGTGGTCGCACCCACCACGCCGACCTTCTCGCTGCCGCCCGCGCTGTTGCCCGAAATCGCGCGGGCGGCGCGCGGCATGGGTCTGCGCATGCACACGCATCTTTCGGAGACGCGGCGCTATGTCGACTTTTGCCGCGAACGCTTCGACAAGCTGCCGGTCGAGTTCGTCGCCGAGCACGAATGGCTCGGCCCCGATGTATGGTTCGCCCATCTCGTGCATCTCGAAGCGAGCGAAATCGCGATGCTCGCCGAAACTGGCAGCGGTTGCGCGCACTGCCCCGTCAGCAACGCGCGGCTCGGCAGCGGCATCGCCCCCGCGCCGCAGATGGCCGCGGCAGGCGTGCCCATGTCGCTCGCGGTGGATGGCGTGGCATCGAACGAGTCGGGCAGCATGATCAACGAGGCGCACTTCGCGTGGCTCGTGCATCGCGCGGCGCAGGGCGTCTCGGCGACGACCGTCGAGGAGACCATTCATTGGGGCAGCGCGGGCGGCGCGGGCGTGCTCGGCCTCGATGCAGTCGGCACACTCGAAGTCGGCAAGGCCGCGGACCTCGTGCTGTACGACATCGATGATCCGCGCTTCTACGGCTACCACGATCTCGCGGTGGCGCCGGTGACGTCGGGCGAGCCTGCGCGCGTGCGCTACAACGTCGTGAACGGCCGGGTAGTCGTCGATGACGGTGTGATTCCCGGACTCGATCTCGACGCGCTGCGCCACGAAGCCGCCGAGGGCGTGAAGATTCTACTGGCCGATTAGCGAGGCATCGCGATGCAAACGAAACGCATAAGACTCGGAATCCTGACGCCATCGTCCAACACCGCGCTCGAACCGCTTACCTGCGCGATGCTGAGCGCACTGCCGCACGTGAGCGCGCACTTCGCGCGCTTCACCGTGACCGAGATCAGCTTGCGCGATGCGGCGCTCGGCCAGTTCGACGTCCGCCGCATTCTCGAAGCCGCGCGCCAGCTCGCCGATGCGCGCGTGGACGTGATCGGCTGGAGCGGCACGTCGGCGGGCTGGCTCGGCTTCGAGCGCGACGAGGCGCTATGCCGTCAGTTGACGGAAGCGACCGGCATTCCCGCGACCACATCCGTGCTCGCGTTGAACGAGATCCTCGCGCAGACGGGCGTGCGGCGCCTCGGCATCGTTTCGCCCTATAGCGACGATGTGCAGACGCGCATCATCCGCAATTACGAAAGACTCGGCATCGAATGCGTGGCGGAACGGCATCTGGGTCTGAGCGAAAACTTCAGCTTCGCCGAGGTACCTGACGACGTTCTCGCCGAAATGATGCGCGAAGCCGCATTCGCGCGGCCCGATGCGGTGACGACGTTCTGCACGAACCTGCATGCCGCGCATCTGGCGCGACCATTCGAACGCGAGACGGACATTCCCGCTTACGACACGGTGGCCACTGTCGTGTGGAAAGCGTTGCGCATGCTCGACGTGGACACGTCGCCGCTATCGAGCTGGGGAACGATGTTCGATGTCACGCCACCTCGCCGCTCTTCTTTTGCGACCGGTATTCCGTCGGCGACATCAGAAACTGCTTTCTGAACACCTTCGAAAACCGTTCGCCGTTGGTGAGTCCGGTTCTGCGCGCGATCTTGTCTATCGGCAAATCGCTTTTGGCGAGCAGCTCGCAACTGAGATCGAGGCGTGCGCGCAGAAGATATTGCGAAGGCGTCAAACCCATTTCGCGCTTGAAGAGCCGCAGGAAGTTGCGTTCGCTCATCGCGACGGTACGCGCCGCGTCGCCGACGGAGATCGCACGTCCGCAGTTACGTTCGAGCCAGCGCGCCGATTCCTGCGCTTTCTCCGCGAGCGTGGTCGTTCCGATCGTGCTGAGCATGATCGGCAGATGCTGGTCGTTGCACGAGGCGAGGCGATCGGCGACCGATGTCGCGACGTCATAACCCAGATCGCGTTTGACGAGCGCAAGCGAATTGATCAGCGCATCGCCGCGTTCCGTCGACGGTCCGCTCTTCGACGCACCGGGATTCCATGCGCCGCGCTCCACCGAAGCCCAGGCGCGCCGCGACACGCCCGCTGCCGAGAGCAGCACGTCGCCGTTGCCGAGTGAGTTGACCACGCGGCTTTGCGAGCACGCGATCCTCAATACCTCGATGAGCCCCTCGTCCGTGGCCGCACGGGCGACACCCGTTCCACCCGCGATATACAGGGCATCGAAGCCCTGAAACCGCTGACCGCCGAGCCGCTCGGTCCACACGCAAACGGACGACGAACAGGCGATCGCGCCACCGCGCGCCGAGACGAGGCGAACGCTATATCTCACGCTCTTGCTCGGACCGGATGACTGCAATTCGTTGGCGATATGAAGCGCCTCGGCAAGCGTGCCTGCGCCCAGCAGCGAGAATCCGTCGTACAACAGAATTCCTATGAGGCTTGTCACTCTCTCTTCCGATGAGTGATAAAGGCTGCTGATCTCTGCATCGCCGAAGGCTGTCGCGTGGGACATGGCGTTATCTCCCTATGTTTTCGGTTGCAGATTCACGCGGTAAATTCCGCACGATTCCGGCAGCGTAGTGTTCTATTCGGTACATCCTTTCCGCAGTGGCGGGCAAAAGCATGGTTTTGGCCGAGAACGGCGCGTCGTCCGACCGGCGCTTACGGCCCGTTGACATTCCTTACCTTCGTTTCGATCATCCCCATTTCGTTTGGATTGCCAAATTATTTAAACGAGCAATGGCGCGCAAACGTTGTCGCGGTATGCACCATCGCGTGGAATAAGGTTATCGATTCGATGATCGCGCAGGCGAGACCCGCGTTTGAATGTCATCGGCCATCCGGCCAACATCTTGCCGAAATCCGTCACGCGAAAGGATGAAAACGGCACGACGACTACTCTTTTTTGTGAGCGTGCACATCTTTGGGGCTGTGCTTTCAATTCGAACGATACTCTGCCGGAGTCGCTCACATGAGCTTCAGCAAGCGATACTCGCAATACTATGATCTTTTCTATCACGAGAAGAACTACAAGGCGGAGGCAGCGTTCGTCACTGACCTCCTCGGCCGGCACGGAATCGTCGGCGGCAATCTGATGGATCTCGGTTGCGGAACCGGCCGGCATGCAGCCGAATTCGCAACGACAGGATTCAGCGTCGCCGGCGTGGACATGAGCGCGGATATGCTCGCCCGTGCCGATGCACGCCGCATCACGCTGCCGGGCATGGTCGCGAAGCGGCTGAAGTTTCAGCAAGGCGACGCGCGCACCGTCAGGACCGAAGAGCTTTACGACGCCGTGGTCTCGCTGTTTCATGTCGCGAGCTATCAGACGACCAACGCCGACTTCATGGCGATGTGCCACACCGCGGCCACGCATCTGCCGCGCTCGGGCCTCTTTCTCTTCGATTGCTGGTACGGCCCGGCCGTGCTCGCCGATCCGCCGAAAGTGCGCGTCAAACGTGCGTCGAGCGAAGATACCGCCGTGATACGCATCGCCGAGCCCATGATGCGTCCGCACGATAACACCGTCGCAGTGAATTACACGATCCTCATGACGGACTGGCAAACGCAATGCGTCGAGACGGTGCTCGAGACACACGTCATGCGCTACATGTTCAAGCCGGAAGTGGAACTGATGCTGGACCTGAGCGGTTTTGAAGTGCTGGACAGCGTGCGATGGATGGGCGGCGAACTCAGCGCCGAGGATCTGTCAGCGACGTTCGTCGCGCGCAAGAGATGAAATCATGCATCGCGCCTTTCGCGCGATGCGTGTGAGTCAATAAGCGTTGCTATTGCGCATGCCCTTGAAGATTGTCGCCATGATGATCCGCATGTCGAGCGCGAACGACCAGTTCCCCAGATAGTACAAATCGTGCGCAACGCGCGCTTCCATCTTTTCTATCCGGTCCGTTTCACCGCGAAAGCCGTTGACCTGCGCCCAGCCCGTAATTCCCGGTTTGACCCGATAACGATGGATATAGCCCGACACTACCTTCCGATACAGATCGTCGTGTTCGAGCGCGTGCGGACGCGGCCCCACGACGGACATGTCGCCGCGCAGGACATTGAAAAACTGCGGAAGTTCGTCGAGGCTCGTGCGCCGCAGGAACGCGCCCACACGCGTCACGCGCGGGTCGTCGCGCGTGGCCTGTCTCAGCACGCCGGCCTCTTCGATATGCATACGCATCGAACGGAACTTGTAGATGGTGAATTCGTGCCCGTCGGCCCCTTTGCGGCGTTGCCTGAAAAACACCGGTCCGGGCGAACTCAGCTTGACCGCGAATGCGATGCAGATGAGAAGCGGTGCGACCGCGGTCAGCGCTGCGAGCGCGAAAAGGCGGTCGAACACATCTTTCTGCAGAAGCGCCCTTTGCGAAAGCGGAGAAGCCACGAGATTGATCGCGGCCACCCCGAGCAGGTCTGTCACGCCGCTTTCGAAGAGCGCAAGACTGCGCACATCGGGAATGAAACGCACGTTGACGAGATCTTCACGAAACTCGTTCACGAAACGCAGGATGGTTCGATCCTGCGATAGCGGCAATGCGAGCCACACTTCGTGCACATGGTGCTCGCGCACGTGCCTGACGAATGCGTCGAAATCATCGAAGACCGGTACGCGTGACGTGATCGGTACATCGGGCGACGCGTTGTAGACGGCGATCGTCCGAAAACCTGATTGATTCGCGCGCTCGATCCTGCGCATGATCGATTCACAGTGCTCGCCGCATCCCACCACGGCCACCTGATGAAAGTTCATGCCGGCCAGACGCATGCGCGCGAGCACCGCATGCGTGAGCAGGCGTCCCACGATCATCCAGGCGCCCGACATCGCGGTCCAGTAGGCGAACCAGAGGCGCGAGACATCGTCGAGCCGATGCAGCGAGAACATCAGCACGAGCACACAGGCCTGCACGACCAGCCACGCCAGCGATACGTGGCTCGCCAGCACCACCTTGCTGCGTCCGCGCCATGACTCGTATACGCCGAAGCCCGGGAACAGCACGAGTGCAAAGGCCGCGGCAATGGCGACGAACGGCATGTAATAGCCCGGCTCGGCGACGTTGTCGAACCTGATCCGCGACGCGATCGTCGCGCCGCCCACCACCATGGCGATATCGAAAAACCGCGCCAGCAATCCCTGAATATCGCGCATGTCTTTACCTCGGCTCCGAAGGCACTGTCGATGTGGTCAGATGCGGCCGTAGCAATCGTCGAGACGCACGATGTCGTCTTCGCCGAGATAGGAACCCGATTGCACCTCGATGATTTCGAGTTGCACCTTGCCCGGATTTTCCAGCCGATGGCGTACGCCGAGAGGAATGAAAGTGGATTCGTTTTCGGAAAGCAGAAACTGGTCGTCGCCGCGCGTCACAAGCGCCGTGCCGCGCACGACGACCCAATGCTCCGCGCGATGATGATGCATCTGCAGCGATAACCTCGCGCCCGGCGCCACGACGATACGCTTGACCTGAAAGCGTTCGCCGCGTTCGATTGAATCGTAAAAGCCCCACGGACGCCGCACCTTGCGATGCATCTCCGCTTCCGGCGCGTGCTGCTCGCGGATACGCGTAACCAGCTGCTTGATGTCCTGCGCATGTGCGCGATCCGCGACGAGCACGGCATCATCGGTATCGATGACCACGACGTTGGCCGTCCCCACACATGCGACCAGCCGTCCGCCTTCGGAGCGCGCATAACTCGACGTCGCCCCTTCGAACACCACACGTCCGCTCGCGACGTTGCCGGACTCGTCCTTGTCCATTGCGTCCCATACGGCATCCCACGAGCCCAGATCCGACCATCCTGCCGCCAGCGGCACGACCACGCCCTTGCAAGGCGAACCGGCGTCGCCGATGTGCTCCATCACCGCGTAATCGATCGAGTCGGACGGCACGCGGCCGAACTGAAGCGGGCATGGACGAATGAAATGACCTTCGGCCTTGCCATCTTTCAGCGCGGCGGCGCATGTCGCATGCATCTCGCCGTTGAGGTGCTGGAGCGCCGCGAGCCACACGCTTGCCCGTACGATGAATATGCCGCTGTTCCACCAATAGCTCTGCGCCGCGACGTATTGCGCGGCGAGTTCGGCAGCGGGCTTTTCGACGAAACGATCGATCAGATGCGCGCCGTCATCGAGCGGCTCGCCGATGCGGATATAGCCGAAACCGGTATCGGGCCGCGTGGGCGGCACGCCGAGCGTCACGATCATGCCGCGCTCGGCATATTCCGCCGCGATTGCAATCGCGCCGTGCAGCGCGGCGATGTTCGAAATGGAATGATCAGACGGCATCGCCACCAGGATCGCATCCTCGTCCTGCGCGATGGCCGCGAGCGCTGCGAGTGTGAGTGCCGGCGCGGTATCGCGGCGCGCGGGTTCGACGATGATCCGCGCATCGACACCGCAGAGGCGCACCTGTTCTTCAGTCGTAAAGCGATGCTCCTCGCCGCACACGATGATCGGTTGTGCGTCGACGTCGAAGTTGCCCGCGAACCCTTCCATTCGTGTGACGGTAGCTTGCAGCAGTGAATCCCTTCCAACCACGCCGATCAGTTGCTTCGGGAACTGCTCGCGTGACATCGGCCACAGGCGTGTGCCCGAACCGCCCGCGAGAATGACCGGCACGATGCGACGGCAAGCCTGAATGCCCGGCTCTTGCGCACGCGTTGCATCTTCGGAACTCGTTGCGATTTCCATGGAGGAACTCCGTGATCATTCACATTCAATCTTCGGAAGAAATGCTGTGCTCGACTTCGAGGCCGCGATATCTAAAAGATCATCGATGCGTGCGATGACGCCGACGTGTCGCGTTCATTGACTGTAGATAGCATCCGGGCCGGATGGTTCTCGTGACCGATTGTGGCAAGACATTGGCGCGGAGGGCATCGCGAGCTTTCGAAAGGCCTCCGCACGATCTCGCCGATGGCGTGCTTCGGTGATGCGCGGCGCTCAGGGGAGCGAAGATTCGCGCCCTGAACAAGCTCGCAGTATATGGGGAAGTTGAACGCGACGCTGCAATGACGTTGCTTAAAGGAACGTGGCCAGCATATTTCGAACCGCGGCCACTGCCTTGTCTTGCTGGGCCTCGGTGAGTGCAAGGCCGCTCGGCAGATAGAGTCCCCGCCGGCTCATGCGTTCGGCGACCGGGTAATGCTCCCCATCGAACAAGCCTTGTTTGCGAAACACCGGCTGTTCGTGCATGGGCCAGAAGAACGGCCGTGCGCTGACCCCCGCGTCGGCCAGCATCGAGCGCGCCTGATCCGCATCGATGGGCAGGCTGTGGTCGAGTATGAGACCGAACACCCAATAAATGTTATCGGCATAGGGGCACGCCACCGGCGCGAGTTCGAGGCCTCTCACGCCGCGCAAGAGCGCCTCGTAACGCTGCCCCAGTTGCCGCTTTCGCGCGATATGCGCGTCGAGCTTTTCGAATTGCGCGAGCCCGACCGCCGCCTGGAGGCTGCTCATTCGGTAATTCCAGCCGAGTTCTTCGTGAACGAAACGTCTCTCCGGCTTGAAGCACAGGTTGCGCAAACTACGCGCGCGTGCGGCGAGCGCATCGTCGTCGCACAGGATCATGCCGCCTTCGCCCGTCGCGATATGCTTGTTCGCATAGAAACTGAAGCAAGAGATATCGCCGAAACTGCCGCACTGGCGCCCGTCGTAGGTCTGGCCGATGGCCTGCGCCGCATCCTCGATGACGGCGATCCCATGCCGGTTCGCGAGCGCGAGCACAGGCGCCATGTCGACCGGCAGACCAAAGGTATGCACCGGCATGATCGCGCGCGTGCGGCTCGTGATCGCGGCTTCGATCTTCGTGACATCCATGTTCCACGTATCCGCGCTCGAATCGACCAGCCGCAGGCGAGCGCCGGTGCGGACGATGGCCGATGCGCAGGAGATGATCGTGTGCGTCGGGATGATCACTTCATCGTCGGGACCGAGTTGAAGCGCAGCGGCCGCTATATCGAGCGCCGCGCTGCCGTTCGCCACGGCAATCGCGTGCTTGCGTCCGACGTAATTCGCCATGGCCCGCTCGAAGCGCTCGACGAAAGCGCCATCCGAAGAGATCCATCCACTCTCGATGCATTCGTTCAGATAAATCTTTTCGTTACCGTCGAGCAGGGGTTCATTTACCGGGATCATCGCGGGCCTCGTCTGGTGTCAAGCTCGACTTGCGGGTTCATTGAAGCGTACTTTTTCCTGCTCGCCGATGTACGGCCCCTGCTTCACCTCGATGAACGATACGTCATCGATGACTTCGAACCCGTGTCCTCCCGAAGCCAGCAGGATGACATCTCCGGCATGCAGCATGCGCTTCGTCACGAACTCCCGATCAGCGGTGTAAAGGCTGACCTGCATTCGCCCGCGCTTCACGAACAGCACTTCCTGCGTGCATTCGATCCGGCGCGGCAAACATGTATGCACATGCGCGTGAATCAGCTTTCCCGCGGGATGTTCCATATACGCGAGCTGTTGAGGAAACTCTCGCGGCGTCAGAAAGTTGATCCCTTCTTTCGAGTACGAATCGCGGATGATGATGGCCAGCGTAACCCCTGCCGAGGTGATGACTTCGAGAGTCGAATCCTGGATGACTTCAGCGCTGCCTGTTGCCGATAAAGATTCCATGTTTTTATCCCCGACGAGAGCCTGTCGCGTCCTTTGGCACTGCGAGCGTTACGGCAGCCGTCCCTCCGGGCACACCATGAGCCCGCGACCGACCGTCACGCCTTCACGAAGCTTAGAACTGGCGCGCCGATCAACCGAGGTCGTTGGCCGAATAAACCATGACGTTGGCCGAAGCAGGTCTCGCGCGATGAGGCCGTTTCAAGGACGATCCTTGCATCGGTGTCATCGGCAAGAAATAAGCATGCACAGCGACAATATCTTGGCACCGTCCGCCACAAACGCGATGTTGTCCGGATGCATGGCTAACCTGACAATCGCACGTCAGGACTCTCCGGATCCAGTGTCTGCGGGAAATCACGTTTCGATCAACGCACCTCAATGGACGATTGAGCACCAACATGAATAAAGGTTCTCGGATCTATGTCGCCGGACACAACGGCATGGTCGGCTCAGCGCTTCTGCGCGGTCTCGCCGCGCGCGGCTATCACCATCTGATCACGCGATCCAGGAAGGAGCTCGACCTGCTCGACCAGCGCGCCGTAATGGCATTCTTCGCTCAGGAGAATATCGATGTCGTGCTCCTCGCCGCGGCGAAGGTTGGCGGGATACACGCGAACTCGACACAGCCGGCATCGTTTCTCTATGAGAATCTCGTGATCGAAAGCAATGTGATTCATGCGGCGTTCACGAGCGGCACGCCCGAGCTGATCTTCTTCGGCTCCTCCTGCATCTATCCGAAGTATTGCCCGCAACCCATCCGGGAAGACTATCTTCTGACGGGCGCCCTCGAACAGACCAACGAAGCGTATGCCATTGCAAAGATTGCCGGTCTCAAACTCTGTGAGGCTTATAGCCGCCAGCATGGAACGCGCTACCTCTCGGTCATGCCCACGAATCTTTACGGCCCGAACGATAACTATGATCTGCAGAGCGGGCATGTTCTGGCCGCGCTCATTCGCAAGACGCACGAGGCGAAGCTCAACGGACTACGGTCGCTCCCGGTGTGGGGATCGGGATCTCCGAAGCGGGAATTTCTCCACGTCGACGATCTGGCGTCCGCCGTGCTCGCGCTTCTGGATAGTGAACACACCGAAGGTCTTTTCAATATCGGATATGGCAAGGATATATCGATCGCCGACCTCGCCCGCCTGATTTGCGATGTCATCGGCTTTTCCGGATCGCTCGATTTCGATCTGTCCAAACCGGACGGAACGCCGAGAAAGTTGCTCGACGTATCGAAGCTGGCCGCGCTCGGCTGGTCGCCGACGATTGCGCTGCGTGATGGCATTGCGGCGACTTATGCCGACTACATGAAGAACGTGCAGCGAATGGGCTATGCCGACGCGTAACGCGTAACGTACTCGGAGAATTCAATGGCAAGCGTGCCTTTGTCCGCCGTGGAGATTCAGGAAGCGACTCGAATCGCGCCGGCTCATGCAGAAGATCGATTCGAGAATGCGCTGTTCACTCGCGAGTTCCTCTCCGTCGACATCGGTCAGGTAGTCGACGAGCTGAACCAGAAAGGCTACTTCGCATTCCCTTCCGCGCTGACGCCCGAAACCATCTCAAGAATAGAGCGCGACGCGACCGAGACGAAGCATAGCCTGAATGTCAACAAGGTCGGCGGCGTGTTCTCGGAAAGGCAATACTATCTGACGAACCTGCTGGCGGTTTCGAAGACGTTCTATGACTTCGCGACATCGCCGTTTGTCTTCGGCGTCAGCGAAGGATATCTTGGAGATCAGTTCAGACTCAAGGCGCTGAGATACTACGAGACCTATGGCGGCCACCATATGCAGTGGCATACCGACAACAAGACCGACAGGAAATTCGCGCAGATACCCGGCATCATTTTCATCTTCTATGTGTCGGATGTCGAAGACGGCGAATTTCAGTACGTCGAAGGCTCGCACTTGTGGTCGGGCGAAAAAGCGTACAGCGACTACACGGATGAATTCATCGCCGATAACTTCGCGTCCTCCGTCAAGAGCTTCAGGATGCCTCGCGGGTCGCTCGTCATCTATAACACCTACGGCATTCACAGGGCGCGACCCGTCGCGGACAAGAACTTCGTGAGGAAGAGTGTCTTCTTTCAGGTGGACAGCGAAATCGAGAAATCTGAGCCGATCATCGTCAATACTGAATTCGTCTCCCGTCTCGATGATCGAACTTCGATGTTTCTGGGTTTCGGCCGGCCTTCGAACTATGATGTCTTTCCGGACACCACGCTCCATTCGCTTCCGCTCGATCAGACCATGTTATCGGTCATGGGGAAGTATCTTTGCTTCCGCTTGTCGCGGGGGGCGTTCGCGCGATTTCCGAGTTCGCTCAAACCGGTGATTCGGAAATTGATCGGGAAATGAGGCCGTCAGGCGTGAGCGACCTACCGCGCCCTACCCACGTTTCGCGAGAATCGGCGACAGAGTCTCTCTAAATGCCCCTTGAGTGAGAAGCGAAGCAACCGCATCAATTGCCTTCTCTATATTCGAGCGCTTACGCAAATAGATTTCCTCCGCACCAACCAGCGCCTCGACGATAGACTCCGCCTCGGGTTTCGCGAAACAGATGGCATCGTGAATCTCTTTCATACTGATGGCCGGAAGATCGGTGGATATCACCAACCTTCCCGACGCAACATACTCGACGACCTTGAAAGGAAAAACTCCATTGCTCATCTTTTCGATCGACGCATGCGGATTCACCAGTACGTCGCAGTCCGAGATCAGATCAAGCAACGTTTCATCGTCGACACGGCCGTGAAAGTGCACCGAGTGACCTTCGGCGCACAGGCGCGTGAACTCCGCCGCCAGCGGTCCCGTTCCGCATACGTGAAAGCTGAACCGCTCGCCCGATAGGCGAATCATATCGAGCACCACGTCAGCCCCCTTTTCCGCGCTCAGTCCACCAAAATAGCCGATCACAGTGCGCGTACCTCCCCGCGAGAACGGGCGACGACGCCTGCAGACTTCGATCAATCCATCGGATACCACACCTGGACACAGCACGACCGGACACCCGCTGCGTCGTGCTTCACGTACGGACAAGTAATCATTGACCGCAAGACACAATGAAGGCGCGGGCAGAAGAAATCGCCATGTGATGAAGTCGAGCAGCGGCTTGGGATGCCAGCGCCGTCGTGAGAACAGCCAGTCTTCGAACTGAAGGACGAGACGCGCGCCGAACTGTCGCGTCAATGCGCGCGCGAGCATCGACTCGAATGCGTACGGGTTATAGATCCACACGGTCTCCGGCTTGCCCAGTTTCGAAATCTCGCGGCTCACGGCCGCCACTTCGAAAAGGTTCAACATCTTGCCGATGGTTCTTACGGGATAGCGCCGCAGCGTGATCTCGCGAATGTGCCTGTCGCCGACGCGCACATCGCGGATTTCCCTATGCGACCACCCTTCCTTCTCGTGCGCCGTGTTGATCAACACCACATCGTTCGCGAGATGTGTCGCGAGGGTCAGAAAAAACTCCAGTTTGCGCGCTGCACCGAGATCCCTGTTCGAATCGCGGTCAGCAGCGCTATACGGCGCGATGAATACCAGCATGGTCGCTCCGCACCAGATGTCGGGAAAAGGGGTTGCTCGTCATGCTCACAGATCGCCAGTACGTGTCGCCGAAACAGAGGAACAGCGTCGTCACCAACGGATACTGTTCCCAGAGATTGATATCCATACACGCGCCTATCGTGATTCCGAGGAACACCAGATAACGCGCGAACAGATTCCGTGAATGATGCGGACAAATTCGCCAGAGGAATGCGAGCGCGCCCGTCATGAAGATGAACATGCCGAGCGCGCCAATCTGAAACTGCATGGTGACGAAGGCGTTGTCGATAAGCTGATTGAACCGGTACTGCTCCGGATCGACGCCTGATCGCTCCAGCATCGTAAAGGCCGTATTCGTGCCGACGCCAAGACCTCTGCCGAGCAATAGCTCTTCGGCATTCGCGTCCGCCAGCTGGGTTGCGATATTGCCGAGGTTATACAGCCGGCCGCCTTCATCGAGCTGATTGGCGAGAACATCGCCACGACCGACTGCATCGACCATATGCGTGTAGCCGCCCAACATCAGACACGCGGCGATCGGCAGTGCGCTTATCACGAGGAGCATCCGGCCATTGCGATTGAGCCTGCCGTCCAGCATCTCCCAGATCATGACGGCGGCCACCGGAGCAATGGATATCATCGCGAAGCGCGTACCGGAAGAAACTGCAATTGCCACCGCCACGGCCAGCAACATCAAACGGATCACGAGCCGCGCACGGTCGAGAATCAGCGCCATGCATGCCAGGGAAATCGCATACATGCCGGCGAGCGCCGCGTTGCTGAGCAGACCCGTGTACCGGTCGCCCGCAAACGAAGCCGTCTGACCCTGACCGAGCAGCATCCACTGCCGGACCGCGACATAGAAGTCGAACGCGCCGAGCGCCAGCAAAGCGGCGACGAACAGCGTCTGGCCTCGCGCGCCATCGGGTAACCATCGTGCGAAAAGAAATAGCCCGAACGATGCATGCACCAGAAGCACCCAGCGCAATCCGGCGGCGAGAAAGAACAATGGCGTCGAACCCGCAATGAACGGCACGAGTCCCACCGATATGACGCAAAGAATCCATGCGAAGAACAGCAGAACGAGCGTGCGCGTGCCGTATGGAAAGCGGCTCATGCCCAGTGCAAGCGGCCAGCAAACGCCGATCACGGCAATGCTTGCGTCCTTCACATACTTGACTGCGCCCGCCTCTTCCATGCCTGCCGCGCCCATGTTCCATACATTGATGGAGCCGGAGGCGAGCGCAGTGAGCGCCTGATCCGCGTATTGCGCGAGTGCCGCGGCGAAAAGCGTGTAGACGGCGAGCGAAAATATCCAACGGGTCACCATGACTTGCGCTCCGAAGTATTACCGCCCGCTCAACGAACGCACGTCGTCATTCGTGATGTTCCAGCGCCCGATATCCTGCGAGCGTGATCAACGCATCGCGCTTGGCAATCTGATAGTCGGACAGGACCATCTCCTTCACGAGCGCGGCAAAGGTCACGGTCGGTGCCCAGCCCAGTTTCGCGTGAGCCTTCGATGGATCGCCCAGCAAGGTCTCCACTTCGGTCGGCCTGAAATAGCGAGGATCGACCCGCACGATCACCGTACCGGGCGTGACTCGGCATTCCTTGCTGGTGACCGCGTCCACGATGCCGACTTCGTCGACGCCGCTACCTTCGAACCGCAGCCTGATGCCGAGTTCCGCCGCCGCCTGCTGCACGAACTCCCTGACGCTGTATTGCACGCCCGATGCAATGACGAAGTCTTCCGCTTCCGGTTGTTGCAGCATCAGCCACTGCATCTGGACATAATCGCGTGCGTGTCCCCAGTCGCGCAACGCGCCGAGATTGCCGAGATACAGACAGTCCTGCGATCCGATCGCGATGCGTGCGACCGCGCGCGTGATCTTGCGCGTCACGAACGTTTCGCCACGAACGGGCGATTCGTGATTGAACAGAATGCCGTTGCACGCGTAAATGCCGTACGCCTCGCGATAGTTCACCGTGATCCAGTACGCGTACATCTTCGCCACCGCATAAGGACTGCGCGGATAGAACGGCGTGGTTTCCCGCTGAGGCACTTCCCTGACCAGACCATACAATTCGGAAGTCGATGCCTGATAGAAGCGCGTGCGCTTCTCGAGACCCAATATGCGTATCGCTTCGAGCATCCGCAACGCGCCCAGACCGTCCGCGTTGGCAGTGTATTCGGGCTCTTCGAACGAAACCGCGACATGACTCTGCGCGGCCAGGTTATAGATCTCGTCCGGCTGCACGCGCTGGATGATGCGCAGCATGCTCGACGAATCCGTCAGATCGCCGTGATGCAGATGAAAGCGGCGCTCCGCGACGTGATCGTCCTCGTACAGATGGTCGATACGGTCGGTGTTGAAAAGCGACGAGCGGCGTTTCACGCCATGCACTTCATATCCCTTGTCGAGCAGAAATTCAGCGAGATACGAACCATCCTGACCGGTGATTCCGGTGACCAGCGCGACTTTGTTCGGCATCGTTTCTTCTCCTCATTTGCGTACGCCAGTTTGAAATGCGTTCAGACGGTCCGGATATTCGACTCACCGCGACTCTTGCTGTATCGATACGATGTCCCGTAGCCCGAGCCGTAAGTGGATCGGTCGGCGGGGACATCGGTGAAGAGCACACCGCTCACGCTGACGCCGCCCTTTTGCAGGCGGCTCAACGCCTCGTGCACTTCTGCGACGGAATGTCGTCCGTGCCGCACGACGAACAGCGTCGTTCCGGCCTGACGTCCGATCAGCGTGGCATCGGTGACGGCGAGCACGGGCGGCGTGTCGATGACCACGGAGTCGTAACGCATCGAGGCCGCATCGATCAGCTCGCTCAGGCGGCGGCTCATGAGAATGTCGGCGGGATTGAGCGAATCGCCGCCGCGTGGAATCAGATCCACGCCATCCATGACGTCGCGCTGCACGACATCGTCGAATGCGGCTCCGTTCAGCAGCTCGCGAAGTCCGGCGCCGCCGGCCGGCGCGAAAGAAGCGTGCATGTTGCCCATCCGCATGTCGGCGTCGATGAGAAGCACTCTCTTGCCGCCAGCGGCCTGCACGGCGGCCAGATTCGCCGATAGAAACGACTTGCCCGCGCCGGGCGTCGAACTCGTGATCATGATCACGTTGTTGCGCGGCGCTCCGCCGATCGACTGCAATGCCGTGCGCAGACTTCGCACGCCTTCGACCGCCACGTCACAGGGCGATCGCGCGGCCAGCACATGGACGCCGGGAAGCCTGCGGCGCATGTCTTCCTGAAGCCTGACTTGCCGTTCGCTGTGCGGCACCACGGCGCAAACGGGGACGCCCAGGGCGCGCTCGATCTCCACGCTGCGTTCCACGCCGCCGATAATCGCCTTGCGCAGGAATGCAGCGACGATGCCAAGCGCGACGCCCAGCGCGGCGGACAAGGACAACAGCGCGCGCCAATTGGGTTTGATCGCCTTTTCGGCTGGCAGCGCGCGATCGACGATTCGCACATTGCCGACATTCCCTGCCTTGATCACGCGCAGTTGCTGTGCGCTATTCAGGAGGCTCGTATAAAGCTCGGTATCGACACGCACGTCGCGCATGAGACGCAACGCTGTCTGCTCGGTATCGGGCAAGGTCGCGATACGCCGGCTCAACGCTTCACGGTCCTGTTGCATCCGGGCGATCTTGGCATTGACCGCCGCGAGCGCCGGATAACCCGGCTGGTAGCGCTCCGCGATATCGTCGCGCTGCTGCATGAGTCCGCGCATGGCCGTATCGAGATCGACGACCTGTTGCAATAGAAGCCGGCTCTCCACGCTGAGATCGACCGTACCCCGGCTATTACGGAAGGCGTTGTATTGATCTTCCGCTAGCTGCAGTTCCGCTCGCAGTTTCGGCAACTGGCCTTCCAGGAAAAGCAGCGAATGCTCCGCTTCGGACGATCGTCTCGCGAGATCCTGGGCGCGATATTCCTGAGCGATCGTATTGACGATATCGGCCACCCGCGACGGATCGCGGCCCTCGAGCGCGATGCCGATCATGCCCGATTGCGACTTCCTTTCCGAAATGGCCAAAGCGCTTTGCAGCGCAAGAATGGTCGCGAGCGTCGAATTCGCCGTCAGGGTGAATTCACAGCCGGGCGGCGCGTAGAGTTCGTTGACCACGAGGCGCGCTTCGCCGCCTCCATAAGGCGCCACCAGCTCCTTGCCTGCCGTTCCCTGGCCGAGCACGATGCCATCCGGTGCGATCAGTTCGTACGAACCATCCTTGCCCGCCTTGACGAGAAACTCGCGGCCGATCGCAGAGTGCGGGATGTCGAACTTCGATACGTCGATTCTTTCGTCACCCCATGCGAAGCGCCGCAAACCGAACGGCGCGTCCGAAAAACTCGTTGCGCCGTTCAACTTGGCGATCCATTGGCCGAAGACGGGAAAGTAGCGCGGATAGGCGCTGATCTCCAGATGCAATTGCCGCACGGTTTCGCCCACTACTAGGCGCGAACGAATCAGCTCCATTTCGGTATCGGCGCCCGCCTTGACTTTCGAATCGAAGATCGATGCAAGGCGGCCCAATGCTTCCGCATCGGACGAGCTCGAATTCTGCGAGCCGATTTGTATGAGCGCATCGGCGCGATACATCGGCGGATTCAGCGCACCGTAAAAGGCGCCGAGCGCGAGAATGCCGAGCGCAACCATGCATACGAGGCGCCAGCTGTCGCTCAAGACCCGAAAGTAGTCCGATATCGACACGTTGTCCCCGTGCATCGAATCGCCGTGCGTGTCCTGTTTCATCGAGGCCATGTGTTCGCCAGTAGGGTGCGTTGCAACCGGCGGCAATGCGTGGCCGCCAGGCGCAGTGATGTGAGGAACGACGCAGCGCACGACGTCTTTGTGTCCGTCGTTGTTGGTTAATTTACATGCGCCATCGTCGCGAACTAATTGGCGACGGAAATCGCCAAGATGTTGTCGTGAGCGAAGGCCATGCCGGCAAGAAGGCGATGCTCTTTCGAAGCGGCGGCGTGCGTCGGCGAGGCTTTGCCGGCTGATGCAAACAAGCGCGTTGTAGCATCCGCCGGATAACATCTGTCGCGTGGCTATTCGAACGGACGATTGCCAAGCATGAACACGCGATGCGCGCCTGCATTCGCGGCAATGAGCTTGAGCGTTCCTTTTCTACTGACCGCAAAGCGCACGAGATCGCTTCCCGACACGAGCGTTCGGACCGGCTCGCCTGCGCCTCGTTGCGACAGATTCAGCAGATACAGGCCCGTCGATGCATGACCGGACCCATTCGCGTCGCGCGACACGAGCACGATCACGGCGTGCGCCCTGTCATCCGCGCGGACTGGCACGCCCGTGTCAAAGCTGTCTGAATCGAAGGCCATGCTGAAGAGACCCGATCCGCCGATGTCGTGTCTGACCTGCTCCACCGCACGAAGCGCTCCACCGCGTATCGTCACATCGCCGTCGAAGCGCGCCGCGCCCAACGTAAAGCGATCCTGCGCGTCCCTGAGCGTGCAGTCCCACGACTGCACGGGCGCGATCGGACCATCCGACTGAATGGCGCATGCGCCGTAAGCTTGCTGGACGTTGACGCCGAAGACAGAGGACGAGACGTCGAGCGTTCCGATGAATGCCGGAACGACTACGCCATTTCCCAGATAAGGATCGTCCCAGCCCGCACCGACAGGTCCGCTTCGCCGCGGATTGTCGCGATAACCGACACGCTCCAGATAGACCCCGTTGAAGACGGCGGACTGACACGCATCGACGAGCACGGCGGGCCGGGGCGACATTGCGTGCGATATCTGCATGAAGACGTTTTCGTTCGAGGGACGCGCATATCGCGACATCACGCGAATGCAGAAGCCGCAGATACCCCGGTACGGATACGCCCTCGCCTGCGATGCAGCGTTGAGTTGCGTGCCGAGTCTCGATTCATTGTTCCGCGTCTTGAAGAACGTGGCATCGAACCAGGTGTCGATACGTCGTTCGTCATCGCCATAAGCGCGCTCGTAGATGTTGCGCACATTGATGAAGGTGCACTTGTCCGCGAAGCCGCCGCGCTCGTTGTAGTCGTCGTTGCGATCGGCCCATTGACCTCCGACGAGGATCGGCACGCCCGTCCTCTGCGCTTCGATATTGCTGAACATGCATTGTTCGAGCACAGCGGCATAGACGCCGATGCCGCATCCGAGAAAGCGGAGCTTTTCGAAGGCGCAACATGCCAGCGTCGAGGAAAGGGCCGCAAAAGCGATAAAGCAATCGATGAAAGTGAGATCCTCGAGTCCGCTTTCAAACACGAGTTCGTGACCATCCAGCACGCCAAAGGTGATCGGCTGCCGCGCGTCCGCCATGCCGTAGCGATATGCGCCCTTCACCACGGCATTGATTCCACATAGCTTCACGCCGGGCCATACGCCCACGCAATAGGATTGACGCGATGCCGGCTCCGGCGAAAGCTTCCTGTCTTTGGAGCTTCGACTCTGCCCGTCATCATGGCAGGGAATGGCGAGCGTTCCCGACACGGCCGCTACGCGATACGTCCCGTTGTCGAGCACTACGCGCTGTGCGCGCCCCGTCGAGGCATAGCGTGAGCCCGCGAACGCGACCGCGCGGTTGATGGCATCGGTGTCATCGGTCGTCCCGTCTCCTTGCGCACCGAACCACCTGGCGTGGATATCGCCCTCGAACACGCGCTTCCAGCGCTTTCCCGACTTCGATACGATGATCGTGCCGCCATTGTCCGCACTCGATGCGTCATCCGGATCGAGCCAATAGCACGCCGTATCCGAGCCGCGATGACCCGCCGATTGCTGAGACACGACGAGGTGCGTGAGCGTCCCGGCATACTGGCGCAGCCTTGCATAACCCTGAATCGGCCCTTCTGAAAGGATGTATCCGGAGACTTCGCCTATGCGCGCCTGCAGGAGCGAATTCCTGACGACGACGATTCTGTCCTCGGGTGAAAGACTTTCCGCGAGCTGCATCGGACCGGATGAGCCCTGCTGCTGCGCGGGCAGATCCTTGGCTGATTCCGCACGACGCGCTTGCGCACCCACCGCCAACACGCCGCAACACGCGACGAGAATTTTCGTCAGTGCGCGGCGTCTGGTTTTCAGCGCCTCGCCGGCCGCCTGCCACTTTCTCCATAACTGGACCATGACGTCGAAATGCGCTTGGAAGGAATTACGCCGTCGGCCCAAGCGATGCATGGGCAAGAATTCGCTTTCTGAAAAGCCCTATATATACGATGTAATCAGCCACGATACTGGCAATGATCGTCGACCAGATAACCCAGTCCACCGTGCCGAACTTCGTCAGCAGATAGATCTTGAGCGGAACCGACACCGCGCAGAACACGAGCACGGCGAGCAACTGCGGCCGCAACTCGCTCACACCATTGAGAAAGATCGTGAAGGCATTGGCCATGGCTTCGACCACGGCCAGCACCGCCGCAGCACATCGCAGTTCGATCGGCACGTCGAGGTGACTCCCGGTCCATACCTTCAGCAACCACGGCGACAAGGCGAGGATCAGCGCGCTCATGAAAAGCGCCGTGCCCGTCGTCACGCACATGGATAACTTCAGCGTGTTCCTGATGAATTTCTTTTCACCGCGCGATCGTGCATCGGCATAAAGACCCCACAACGGGCCCGATAACATCAGCATGGCCACGGTGATGGCCTGAAACAGCCGCTGCGCGACGGCCAGTCTCGCGACTTCGCTCGCGCCGAGAATATGCGACACGATCAACGGATCACACGCGTTGCCGCATATCATCCCGATCTGGAGAATGAGGAATACGCCGCCGGTTCGCATCAGCGCGGTGCAGTCACGCAAACCGCTGCCGCTCCAGATGCCGCGACGGAGCCGAAACATGCGCTCCAGATAGAGCCGCACCAGAAGAATGATCGCGGTCGCGACCTGCACGCCATAGGTGCAAAGAACGAGATAGGGCATGGGCGCGTGGGAGCGCGCACAAAGATAGAGCAGCGGCAGCGAGCAAAGATATCCGATCGCCGCAACCGTATGCGGCTCCCACGCTCGCTGCAGGCCAAAAAAGACCTTTCTTACGCCACCGAGCGGAATGTTCACGCAAAACAGCGCGATGAAAGTGAAAGTCGACAGCACGGCCTCCCGAGCCACTTCCGGCGACTCGATCTTGAGCAGGTGCTGAAAGTCCAGCAGCATCATGACGCCGATCAGTACGCCTCCCGCCGCAACGCCGATCCCGGTGAGCAGCACGATGCCGCGCGTGACGATCGTCTGAAGGGCTTCATGATCGTCGGACGTCTTGGCATCCGCCACGAGATTGACGAGCCCGTTCGCTACGCCGAGGTCCAGCACCTGAAGCATGACGGCGAGGCTCGATATCGTCATCCAGATGCCGAAGCGCTCTTGTCCGAGATACGGAAGCGTAAAGGATACCGATAGCACCACGACGGCAAAGCCCAATGCCGCGCTCACCGAATTGCAGGCAGCCGAGCGCGCGGCCCGTAGATAGCGTTCCCTGTCGCGCCCTTCCGACGCGCCGACGCCGAATGGCAGTCGACGAAAGCAGTGTCGCAAAACGGATGCGGGCGCGCGTGCGAAGGAACGTTCTTGAAGCGGCATTGGGTCGTCTCGTACGGAAAAGGACAGCAATTAGCGCCTGAGCTCACGCAATTTGACCGCTCATCAACGCGATATAGTTCTGAGCCACGCGTGAAACATGAAAGCGATGCTCGAAGCACTGCTTCGCCGCTGCCCTCATCGCGGTCTTTTCTGTTTCCGGTAAGCGCGTCCATTGCATCAGGAGCCGCGTCACGCCCTGCTGCGTGTCTTCGTCCGCGAGACCGGCGCCATCGGCTACGACCTCCTGCCAGATTCCGACCTTGTCGGTCAGAAGCACCGGCACGCCGCACGCGAGCGCTTCGGCCACCACCACACCGAAATTCTCCTGATGCGACGGCAAGACCATGACATCCGCCGCTTTCAACAACGACCACTTGTCGGTGCCCTTCACCATGTCCAGCCAGGTGATGCTTTCCGCGAGCCCGAGTTGTTCCGCTTCACGACGCAGCTTCGAAGCGAGGCCATTGTTGTCCGGCCCGGCGATGACGAGTCGATAGTCCCCAGCCGCGTGCCGAATTTCGTGAAAGGCGCGGATCAGCAAATCGCATCCTTTCTTTTCGTGGATTCGCCCGAGAAAAAGTATCAGCTTTTTGTTGTCCGATGAGCCGGAAGCGCGCCATTTCTCGACCTCGCTCGCACCGATCGAAGGCGGTGGCGCCGTGCCGATGGTCATCGTGTTTTCATTCGCCCGATAAAGCGGGAAAGCTTTGCGCGCCAGTTCGCGCTCGCTTTCGGTGGTGAACAGCACGCCCTTCGCGCCACCGACAACATGCCGTTCCACGAACAGCCAGTAAACGAGCTTCTTTGCGTACTTCAGCGGATGACCGGCGTTGAACCACGGGTCCAGCATGCCGTGCGGCATCACGAAATAAGGGATGTTTCGCGGACGCAGCGAGAACACCGCCGCCGCGCTGTGAAACTGCCAGATGCCGTCCACCACGATCGCATCGTATTGTCTGCCGTGCCGGCTGAGCCATCGAACCAGCCGAAAGCTCAGCGCGTATTTGCCTGCATAGTGGCCAAGGCGCACGACACGATCGAACGCGGCGTCATCGGTCTTATCGGCATGCGCCGAAGCATCGAGGCAAACGATATCCACGCTGTGTCCGCAGAGCCGGAGTTCCGTCGCGAGCCTCTTGAGCGCCTCGGCGGGGCCGCCATACCGTGCCTCGATGGACGGAATGATATGAAGCGTTTTCAATGACGTCCTCCGATGAATCGTGATGCACTCCCGGATAGCCATCGTAGTGTCCGCTCTGCCTGAGAGATGCCCTTGGCGGAAATCATCAAGCTTTTGGCCGGCTCTCCTCCCCTGGTACGCGGGGTTGGAGGGGAGTCATTGCGCCCATCGTTCAGCCAAGGTCTTGCCAAGTTCAGTCAGAACCGGTCCAGTGCATGCACGACAGGCTAACGTTGGACGAGTACACGATCAGCCTCACACATGCATTCCTTCTCGGGGACCTCAAACATGCTGTTCAAGCGAGCCGCTGCGAGCGCTACCTACGATCGTGATCTGTCCGTTCCCCGGTACGCTAGCCACCGCGCCGAGTATCAGGAACTCACGAACGGCGCGGATCGCGTTCTGAACCGATTCAAGATCCGGCCCATCCGGATGGTGGTTTTGCTCGAGCAGGACAATTCGACGGGTGGTGGATTCCAGCAGGCGACGAATGCCGCGCTTCTGCTCAAGCGTCTGCCGCCCGAACTCTGCAGCGTGACGTTCGTGACGACGCGTCGGTCGGCGATCGAAGAATTGCGTCTCAACGGCGTCGACGCTCATTACCTTCCGATCCGACAATGGCAACGACTCCTCGCACGCGTGCATGTGATGTGGCGTCAGTTGAATCCACCATCGTTATTCAAGCGGCGAATCCATTTCAACTGGCTGGATCGGTCTCTGCGAGATATGAACGCCGATCTCGTCTATTTCACTTGTCCGTCGTACCTTGCGCTCGTGACCGCGCAGTTCAGTTATCTCTTCACGGTCTGGGATCTCGCGCATCGGGATGAGGTGGACTTTCCCGAAGTGCGATCCGGTGGAGAATTCGAACGTCGCGAGCAGATTTATCAGCAGGCGTTGAAGAAGGCGACGGGCATCATCGTGGATTCGCAGGCCGGTCACGATAACGTCGTCCGGCGTTATGGCGTCGATGCGGATAGGGTTCATGTGATTCCCTTTTCTCCCGCCACCGGTACGCTGCTACCCGAGCACGAACTCGGCCAGCCGGATCGCCATATCGACGTCAAGGCCGAGTACGGTCTGGACTGCGACTACATTTACTATCCCGCGCAATTCTGGCCGCACAAGAATCACGTGTATTTGCTGCGAGGACTACGCAGCCTGGAAGATCGATTTGGGATTCGCCTGGGCGCTGTATTCTCGGGTCGCGACCTCGGCAATCTCGCTCATGTCCGGTCCGTCGCGGCCGATCTCAGGCTGACCGACAGGATTCGCTTCGCCGGCTTCGTACCTGATCGCGAAGTGGCGAGCCTTTATCGTCAGGCAATCGCATTGGTTATGCCTACCTATTTCGGCCCGACGAATCTCCCCCCTTATGAAGCATTTCAGCTCGGCGTCCCGGTGCTTTATTCGGACCTCAGGAATCTGCGCGAGCAGGTGGGCGACGCGGGCCTTCTTATCGACCTGCTGAACCCTGACTCGATGGCCGACGCGCTTCAGACGCTCATGAACGATCCGCACTTGAGAGAGATGCTGATCGAGCGAGGAAAACAGCGTATCGGATCGCTCACGGATGACCGGCGGCTTTCGGTTATCGCGAATGCTTTGGAGGCGTTTCGCGCACGCCGGATGTGCTGGCCGGCTATCGACGCGAGCTCGTCCATGAAAGCCGAGGGATGAATCGTGCTGACTGCCGCTACTTTTCTTGCGCCCATCGCGCGCCGACTCGGTTTCAGCGCCGAGTTCAACGGCAGCTATGGATCGTGGTCCGACGCGCTTGCCGCGGCCGGCGGTTACGATGCACCGCAGATTCTCCAGACGGTGCACAGTTCGGCGTTGCGGGTCAAACGAGGCGAAGCCGCTTTCGAGCGCGATTCGGTCTGTTTCATGCACGAGGAATTTCGCTGGCCTCTGCTGAGTTGTCTGCTCTACATAGCGAACGCCAGACAAAACGGCCTGCATGTCGTGGATTTCGGCGGATCGCTGGGCAGCCTCTATTTCCAGCACAAAAAGTTTCTGAGCGCGACGAGCGGCCTGATGTGGTCGATCGTCGAACAGGCGGAATACGTGCGCGTCGGGCGCACGGATTTCGAGGACGACACCCTGAAGTTCTTCGCCACGCTAGATAACGCATCGGCGCGAAGCGAAATCGACATCACGCTCTATTCCGGCTCGCTTCAGTATCTCGAAGATCCATTCGACGAGCTTCGCCGCGCCGCAGCCCTTTCAGCATTCGTCATAGTGGACCGCACGCCATTCATCGAAGCTCAGCAGGACCGTATCGCGATACAGCACGCACGCAATTCGATGTATGACGGAACCTATCCTCACCGCTTCTTCTCCAGGCAGAAGTTCGATCGCTTCATGATGGAACTCGGGTTCACCATGTTCTGCGAATGGGATGGATTCGACAAAACGGATGCGGATTGCCGATATCAGGGCGTTGCCTATCGGGGACCGGTTCGAAGATAGATCGCGGCAGGAACATTCAAATGGCATCGGAACTGTTTACCGACGAACGCGTGTCGACCGACACAACGCCTTCGCGCGAAGGGAACGATGATCGCATCATCGATCTGGGCCGCGCAGGCAAGGGCAATTATGCAAAGGTGCGCTCGTCTTTCATCGAAGCGTTATGGTTTGTCGTCGAGGCCAGCGTCATCAATAACAAGCTCGTGCCATTCTCCGTCCTGCGCGTTGCGCTTTTGCGGCTATTTGGCGCAAGGATCGGCTCGGGTTGCCGTTTCGTGCATCCGGTGCGCGTGAAAGCGCCCTGGAATCTCGTGGTCGGCGATCACTGCTGGTTCGGCGTGAATGCGTGGATCTACAACCAGGCGCCGATTCACATTGGCTCGCACGTCTGCATTTCCCAGGGCGCTTTCCTCACGACCGGATCGCATGCCATGAGCACGACGATGGATCTGCGCGTCGCGCCTATCGTCATCGAAGACGGCGTGTGGATCACGGCGAACTGCGTCGTGCAGATGGGCGTCACGATCGGCCGTTCGGCCGTGGTCACGCCACTATCCGTCGTGCATCGTTCGCTCGAGCCTGAAGGCGTCTACGGCGGCAACCCATGCCGCTTCATTCGCAAGCGCTTCGATTGAAAGTCACGGCTCATCGAATTGCCGTTCTTCGATACTCGACGCGCACTCGATTCTCCAATTCCCGCAATGAAGGTGGCTCGATGAAAGTGCTGATGTTCTCGCTCAACTATGCGCCCGAAGTCACCGGGGTTGGAAAATACTCGTCCGAAATGGCGGAATGGCTCGCATTGCGCGGCCATACGGTGCGCGTCATTACCGCGTCGCCGTACTATCCCGAGTGGCGCGTGCAGTCCGGCTACAATCCGCGCACTTATATGACCGAGTGCATCAACAATGTCTCCGTCATACGCGTTCCGTTCTGGTGCCCGAAGCGTCCATCCGGTCTGAAGCGCGTATTGCATCTGATGAGCTTTTCGCTCTTCGCCATTCCGGCCGCGATAAAGCAGATCACGTGGCGTCCTCAGGCCGTATGGCTCGTCGAACCGCCTTTGTTCGCTTCTCCCGTCGCATTGTTGGCTGCGCGCATTGCCAGCGCTTCATGCTGGCTTCATGTTCAGGACTATGAGGTCGATGCCGCTTTTCGCCTTGGCATACTGAAAGGCCAGGCTGCGAAACGGCTCGCCCTGCGTATCGAAAAATGGCTGATGTCCCGTGCCGATGTGGTTTCCACGCCGTCCGCCGCAATGACACGGCTCGCCGTGCAAAAGGGCGTCCCTTGCGAAAAGGCCTTTACGTTTCCGAACTGGGTCGATATGCAGCACGCGCACCCGGATAGCCAGCTTAGCTCGTATCGCGCGCAACTCGCCATCGACTATGGCGTACGGGTCGTGCTCTATTCGGGAAATCTCGGGCTCAAGCAAGGTCTGGAAATCATTGCGGAGGCCGCGGCGCTTCTGACGTGGCGCAGAGACATCATGTTCGTGATTTGCGGCGCGGGACCCGCAAAAGCGTTTCTGCTCGACAAGGCGCGCGATCTGCCGAATGTGAAGTTTCTCGATCTGCAACCGAAGGATCGCTTCAACGAACTGATGGCGCTTGCGGACATGCACGTCCTTCCACAACGCGCCGATGCCGCGGATATCGTCATGCCGTCGAAACTCGGCGCGATGTTGTCGAGCAATCGCCCTGTGATTGCAACGGCAAATCAAGGCACCGAGCTATGGGACGTCGTGAACGAGGTGGGACTCGCGATCGAACCCGAGTCGCCGAAAGCCTTGTCGCACGCCATCCTTCGCCTCGCCGACGACCAGCCGCTTCGCGAGCGTCTCGGCGCGCTCGGCCGGCAATATGCGGCGTCCAATCTATCGAAGGAGTCGATTCTTCTGCAATTCGAGGCGCGACTTCGCAGCTCGGTCACCGCAAGGCGCGGCGTCGGCGACGAAGCGACGACGATCTAGCCGCCGATGCCTCAACGCTTCTGCCGGCTTCGTCCGCGATATTCGGTCGGGGACATCGAGAACTCCTTGCGAAACAGCTTCGAGAGTCTTTCTCCGTTGCTGAGCCCCGTCCGGCGCGCGATCTTGTCGACCGGCAGATCGCTACTCTCGAGCAATTTGCACGTGAGGTCCAGACGCGCGCGAAGCAGATACTTCGACGGCGTGACGCCGATTTCACGCTTGAAGAGACGCAGGAAGTTGCGCTCGCTCATCGAAGACATCCGCGCCGCGTCGACTACGGAGATCGGCTTTGCGCAGTTGCGCACGAGCCAGCGCGCCGACGCGCGCGCTTTCTCCGCGAGCGTCGTGTCGTACATTTGCTCCAATGTGCTCGCGAGAGAGAGGTCCGCGCCCGAGCCGAGACGGTCCGCCACGCGCACCGCCAGTTCCGCGCCCAGATCCCTTTTGAGCAACGCAAGCGACGTCATCAAGGCTTGATCGCGTTCGTACTCTGGAAGAATATCGGTCGTCGACCGGGGATGAATGTCCTGTTTCATCGAAGGCCATTCGCGTGGTCCCACACCTGCCGCCGACAAAAGCATGTGACCATTGCCGATAGCGGTAATCTTCACGCTCTTCGCGCTGACACGTCGCAATAGATCGATGAGCCCGTCATCCGCGGAGGCGCGCGCCACTCCGCTACCCCCGGCAACGAAGAGGTTATCGAGGCTATCGAAATGACGGCCGGCGAGTTGTTCGGTCCAGACGGACATCGAAGACGAGCACGAGACCGTTCCGCCGCGAGCCGATACGAGATTCACGCGATACGTCAGCGAACGGCTCGCGCCCTCGGATTGGAGTTCGTTCGCCACATGCAGCGCCTCGGCGAACATGCCCGCGGCGAGCAACGAAAATCCGTCATACAAGATAATGCCGACATGCTTGATCACCGCTGAATCATTCACGGCATATCCGCCATGGGCGGCGCAAGCCACAGCGTCGAGAGCGTCAGATGAGCTTGACATCGCGGAGCCTCCAAGTCGTTGCGTTGGTATCCTTCGTATGGAACGAGCGTATCGACTGCAGGGCGTGATCGAACTTATATGCGGCTGAACGTCTCACAGGATCAGGCTACAGGTAAGAAAAAATTGCGTCGAGAACTCAATAAAAATAGGCATCCATATGAAAAAACTTCCGTTCCATTTTTAATGGACGAATGCTCACGGACGTTCGTATAGACGCAATACATGGAATGGCATCTCTTATGAAGAACTAACGTCGATTTGCGTAATAAAAAATCGAGGGCGTTTTTTGGACGCCCTCGATTTCAATCGTCTACCAATCACGTCGTATTCAATTCATATCTTATGACGAGCAGTATTACCGCCGCTGGTCACTCATCCGCGAGTGGCGCGTGCGAAGTCTCACGGCTCGCGAGCATTGCGATCAGCGCGACGCCGGCGGCACCCACGAGATACCACGCCGGCGCGAGCCTGTTGCCCGTCACGCCGATGAGCCACGTTGCGATCAGCGGCGCGGTGCCGCCGAACAGCGCATTGGCCGCGTTGAAGCAGAAAGCGAAACCGCTATAGCGCACGCGCGTCGGGAAGATCTCGGAGAGAAAGCACGGCAGCGTGCCATCGTTCATCGTGAGCAGAGCGCCGAATGCCACCTGGATCGCGACGATCATCGCGAAGCTCGCTCCTGCCAGTCCCTTGAAAAGCGGCACGGTCAGAACGGCGAACAGAATCGAAGCGCCGATCAGCATCGACTTGCGACCCACGCGATCCGACAGTGCGCCCATGATGAAGATCAAGCCGATATAGGCCGTGAGCGATATCGTCGCGGCGATGAACGAGGCTGTCTCGCTCATGCCCATCTCGGTAGAGAGATAAGTCGGCATGTAGCTCAGCACGAGGTAGAACGCCACCGCATTCAGGCACGTCGCGCCGAATGCGATCAGCATCCGCCCGCGATGCTTCGACAGCAATTCGGCGATCGGCGCCTGCGTTGCCTGATGACTCCGCTCCATTGCCTTGAAGCGCGGCGTGTCTTCCAGCTTCACGCGGATATAACGGCCAATCAGTCCGAACGGCGCAGCAAGCAGGAAGGGCAGGCGCCAGCCGAACGACTGCAACTGCTCGCTCGTGAGGATCGCATGCATCAGCGCGATGAGAATCGAGCCGAACAGCAGACCCGCCGCCGTGCTCGCGGGCACGATGCTCGTATAGATGCCGCGGCGCTTGTCCGGTGCGTATTCGGCGAGAAACGCAGCCGCACCCGCATATTCCCCCGAGGCCGAAAAGCCCTGCACCACGCGCACGAGAAGAAGCAGAGCGGGCGCGAGCATGCCCACCTGGGCATAAGTCGGCAGCAGTGCGATCAGGAACGTCGAACACGACATGATCAGAATCGACAGCGACAGCGACGTGCGTCTGCCGATCCGGTCGCCCACATGACCCCATACGATGCCGCCGATCGGACGCACGATAAACGAGATCGCGAATACGCCGTACGTGGCGAGCAAACTCGTGGCGCCATCGGTCTTCGGAAAGAAGACGACGGCGATGATCGTCGCCAGATAACCATACGATGCATAGTCGAACCATTCGACGAAATTGCCGATGAAGCTCGCACAGGCGGCACGCTTCAATAGCTTCGGGTCGACTTGCGTGCTTTCCTCACGCGATGCCTGAGGCATCGCGACCTGCGCGGTTACCGCTCTTTCCGTGTTCATCGACTGTCTCCGGACATGATGATTCGATTGCGCTACGAAAATCCCGGCGGCCGCGCCGCCGGTTCGCGCACCGCGCGTTCAGGCGGCGATGATGTTGCGCTCCGGCCCGTAAGGAAAGCCCGTGATGTTGGTGGCGCCCTGCTCGCCGACGACGAGGATGTCGTGCTCGCGATAGCCGCCCGCGCCGGGCAAGCCTTGCGGCAGCATGATCATCGGCTCCATCGAGACGACCATGTTCGGTTCGAGCACGGTCTCGATGTCCTCGCGCAATTCGAGTCCGGCTTCGCGCCCGTAGTAATGCGAGAGCACGCCAAACGAATGACCGTAGCCGAACGTGCGGTACTTCAGCACGCCGTACTCGGCGTAGATCTTGTTGAGTTCGCTCGCGATATCGCAGCAGCGTGCGCCCGGCTTGATGAGTTGCAGTCCCGCTTCATGCACTTCGACATTGATCTTCCACAGGCGCAGATGAGCATCGGAACAATGATCGAAGAACATCGTGCGTTCCAGCGCCGTGTAATAGCCCGCGATCATCGAGAAGCAATTGAGGCTGAGGATGTCGCCCTTCTGCACCTTGCGCGTGGTGACCGGGTTATGCGCGCCGTCCGTATTGATGCCCGATTGAAACCATGTCCACGTATCCATGAGTTCCGAATCGGGAAAACGTCGCGCGATCTCGCGCACCATGGCCTGCGTCGATGCGAGCGCCACTTCGTGCTCGGGCACGCCTTCATGCACGGCTTGCGCGAGCGCCGCGCCGCCGACATCGCACACGTTCGCGCCGTGCCTGATCACGTCGATTTCCTCCGCCGACTTGATCATGCGCAAACGCATCGTCTGCGTGCCGATATCGACGAATTCGACGGCTGGCAGCGCGGCCCTCAGCTTCGATAACATTTCGACGGGAAGCTGATCGAACTCGACGCCCACACGCCCCCTGTCCTCGATTTCGCCCTGCACGGCGCGGAAAAAGTTATCGCGCTGCCAGTCGGTATAGACGACGTTGTAGTCGCCAACCGTGCGCCGCCACGGCTGGCCGCCGTCGATGTTCGCCGAGATCGACACGACCTTCTTCTGCGTCACGACGAGCCCGTATTTGCGCCCGAACGAGCAATAAAGAAAGTCCGCGTAATAGTTGATGTTGTGATACGACGTGAACAGCACGGCGTCGATGTTTTCGCGCGCCATCAGATCGCGCAGCTTGCCGTGGCGACTCGCATATTCGGCATCGGAGAACGTGTGCTTCGCTTTTTCGCCGTTCTCGATGCGGATGAGGTTCTCCATTTTCATGCACTCAGCTCCTGGGTGAAAAGTCCGTCGGTGTGAGTGAATGGTAGGAGCCTGATGGTTTCGAATATTTCCCGATTCGACGTCAAAATTCGCGTTTTCGACATCGAGGGTTAACCTCGTACTGCGTACGTACGCGCCTGTTTCAAAGCGCTTTTTGATAGCGGCGGCGGTCGGCTATCGGCGAAATGCCGAACTGTGCCTTGTAGCGCGTCGAGAAATGAGTGAGGGACGTGAAGCCGGTGCGCGCGCATACGTCTTCGAGCGTGCGCGCGGTCCGGTACAGCAGTTGACGCGCGCGCAGCAGCCGTATTTCGGTGTAAGCCTGTGCCGGCGTCTTGCCGAAACGCTCTTGAAACCATCGCTCCAGCTGGCGTTGCGAGACCTTCACGAACCCCGCGATCTCCGCGATGCTGAGCGTTTCCTCGATGTTGCTCTCCATGACTTGCAGCGCTTCATCGAGCTTCGCGTGTGCATCGCCGATGTATTGCCGCAGCGACGTCACTTGCCGCTCTTCATGGCCACGCCGCTCCGCGACGAGCAATTCGAGCACGCGCGCGGCGAGCGCGGGGCTCCCCGGGGGAAGCGCGAGCAAGTGCACCATCAGGTCGAGCGGCGCGACGCCGCCGCTGCACGTGTACCGGTCGCGGTCCACTTCGTAAAGCCGGTTGGAAACGGTGAGCTTCGGAAACTGTTCCAGCAGCGTGTCCTGATCTTCCCAATGGATCGTGCAGCGGTATCCGTTGAGCAGACCCGCGCGCGCCAGAAAATAGCTGCCCGTATCGAGCCCGCCGAGCGCGCTGCCGCGACGTCCCTGCAGTCGCAACCAGTCCATGATCGCGCCGATGCCCTTGCGCGGAATCGGATTCGGTCCGACGACGAAGACCGCATCGAACGCTCCCGACTCCGCCATGGCGACATCGGGAATCACGCGGATGCCGTCGCTCGATCGAACGACTTCGCCATTGCCATTACCGCCGATCAGCGTGTATTCGTAGACCGTACGCTCGACGAGCATATTGGCGATACGCAACGGATCGACCGCCGTGCCGAGCGCGATCAGCGAGAAGTTCTCGAGAAGCAGAAAGCCGATCCGCATGACACGCAAATCGTGCATGCCGGGATTCGCATGCTTTGCTTTCGAACGCGCAGCGGCGGATGGCATCGGAAGTCTGAGCGAAAGAGTGATGAACCTCCGGCATCATAGCGTCTCCATCCGTGTCGATTTGCAGGGAGATCGCTCGTCGTGTTCATGAAGTAGCTGGAACTGCCCATTCGGAGGACATCATGCGCAAGCTCATCGTTTCGACGTTCATCAGTCTGGATGGCGTCATTCAGGCACCCGGCGGACAGGAGGAAGATCGCAGCGGCAGCTTCCTCCTGGGCGGCTGGATCGCACCCTATTCCGACGAAGCCATCGGCCAGTACTTGCAGGAACTGCTTTCGCAACCGTTCGAGTTGCTGCTGGGACGTTGCACATACGATATCTTCGCGTCGTACTGGCCACACGTGCCGGCCGATGCGCGCAACCGCGACATCGCCGACCTGTTCGACCGCGTACCGAAGCATGTGGCGACGCATCGATCCGCCGATCTCGACTGGCAAAACAGTCATGCGCTGGACGGCGAACTCGCCGACGCGATACGCGCGCTCACACATCAGGAGGGCGCCGATCTGTTGACGTTCGGAAGCGGCAACATGGTGCGCCAACTACTCGCAGCCGGCCTGGTCGACGAGCTAAGGCTTCTGATCTATCCCGTCGTACTGGGTCGCGGCAAGCGCCTGTTCGGCGACGACGCAAAAGCGTCCGCCTTCACGCTGACGCACTCGGCCGCCACGTCCGGCGGCGTAATCATTACGCGTTACATCCGCGACGGTGAAGTGCGAACCGGAACGGTCGGCAAGGCCGACTGAGCGATTGCGACGCGCGTCACCTTCTGGCTCTGGGACATGAACTCGCTCGCCAATACGATTCTCGTGCTGCACGCGTTGATCGTGCTGTTCATCGTCGGCGGACTGATCGCGATCTGGGCGGGCGCCGCATTCGGATGCGCCTGGGCGCGCAATCGTGTATTTCGGATCGCGCACATCGTCGCCATCGGTATCGTCGCGACGCTGGCTGTCGTCGAGCTTCCGTGTCCGCTCACCGTTCTGGAAGATCGATTGCGCACCGGGCAGTCCGGCACGCAAGGCTTCATACAGCGCTGGGTCGGCGCGTTCCTGTATTTCGATTTTCCCGCCTGGGTCTTCACGCTCGCCTACGTGGCCTTCTTTCTTGCCGTGGTCGTCACGTGGCGCGGCATTCCACCGCGGCGCACCATTCAGAACGACGAACGTGCGAGATGACCGGTCGGCTTGCTTCTGAGCTTGCGGCTCACCTTGAGCGCGAGCAGCACCGGCTTCGTGATATGCGGACGAAGGATCGCGTGCTTGCGAACGTATTTGGGCACGTACCACTCGGAGCGCGTGCCAGCGTAGAACAGCGCGGCGTGCCCCGCTCGCAGCGTGCGCGGCTCCTGACCATCGGCGGTGATGATGACTTCGCCTTCGATGACGTAGATCGTTTCATCCTCGTCGAAATACCAGTTGAAACGGCCGGCAGTGCAGTCCCAGACCCACGACGACGTGGTCGTATCGAGACTTTGCGACCAGCGGCCGCCGCGTGCGACAGGATTGCCTTCGAGGATCCATGCCGGGTCGATCGGCGCCGGCTCGAGGTGTACATCGTCGAGACGCACGGACTCGAAAACGGGAGTTGTCATGGAGGCTCCTTTATGTTGCTGATGATCGGTCATAAATAGAGCGAGGAAATGCTCACTCGTCTGATTCGGTAATTTGCTCCGTCGAGTTAGTTGCGGAAGCCCTAGACGGAGACATCTCCGCGATGAAATCGTTCACCGCTCACCTTACAACTTGTAATGTAAGGCCATGATGCCACACCTCTGAGCATTGCAAACATAAATGCATTCATTTGCATGACAAATGGAAAGCGTGCGGAAGAGTGGAGAAACTTGCGATATGCGAGCGCGAATAAAGCGGCTCGAAAATGGAGGCTAATGCAGTTGCTGAAACGCGAGGAGATAGCCGTTGCAATCGGTCATGGCGAATTCGGTTGCCATGACGGACGCGAGTTCTATCGTCAATGCAATTGCAACGTGCCAAAAAGCTCGGAGATGCCGAGCCATGCCAGTTGCAGACCGATGCAGAACAGCACGAATGCGAAAAGCCGCATCGCGATCTGGGTGCCGGTCTTGCCGAGCAGCTTCGCGAGACGTCCCGCGAAGCGCACGCAGAGGAAAATGCAACCGCACAGCAACAGCAGCGCCACGACGACGCCGGCCAGATGCACCGGCGAAAGTCCCGCGTGCGGCGTGCCCGTGCCCAACGCGATGGCGACCGCGATCGATCCCGGCCCAACCGTGATGGGCAGCGTCAGCGGATAAAAAGCTCTCGCACGCAAGGAAGCGGCGCGCCCGGCATCCTCGATCGGCGCGGCGCTTTCGTCCGACGGCGATTGCAGCAGACCCCAGCCCGCCATCGCGATCACCAGGCCGCCTCCGACGCGCAGCACGGCCTCCGATATCCCGAAGAACGACAGCACATAAGCTCCGACCGACAACGACACGAGCAGGATCACAAAGCCGTTGATCGCGATGCGCCGCGCCAGTTCCGCAAGGTCCGCATCGCTCGCGCCGCGCACCATCCCGAGGATGATCAATGCAACCGCAGGCGGATTGATGATCGGGAACAGCGGCGTCACGATCAGAAGAACGGTCTTGAAGAACTCGTGGATCATCGCGCACTAGCCCTGCAACGAAGCCCAGCGCACGAGACCGCTCATGCCGGCTTCTTCCAGCTCCTGCATGCCGCAGTCCCTGACGATGAAAACGGCGGCCATGTCGGGCGCGTTCGCCGGGGACAGCCGGCGCGGCGCGGCGAATGTCGTGCCGACGCTTTGCAGAAGAATGCGATCGCCGGGAGCCGGGCCTGCGACGAACGCTTTCATTCTCAGAAGCCGGCCGCCCAGCGCGCCCGAGATGTTCTCCATCCATTCGAGCGTCTGCTCCCATTCGGGCGTGCCGTGGAAGCGCGCACAAAAGACGCGCAGGCGCGGATGCAGCAGCACGCGGGACGAACGCCTGCCTTCGTCCGCTTCGTGCGCGATGAGCGCCTGACCACTCTCGAAATCGCGGAAAGCCGCGCGCGCGCGTTCACGCAGGCTGTCTTCATCGACGAGATGTGCGAGCGGATTGATCCGTGCGATACGCGCGCGTTCGAGGCAGCGTTGTTCATCGCCGACAAGATCGGTCGTGGTCAGCACGATCGTGTGCGCTGCGCCGAGTTGCGCGGCGACATCGTCGAATGAATCGCCGTCGAGCGGCGGGCGGCTGCAATCGTAGGTGACCGCGATATGAACGCGCAGTCCCATCGCGGCGAGTGGATTCAGCGAGCGCATGACTTCGCCCGGACGCGACAGGCCACTGCATTCGAGCACGATGCGCTCGAATGCGGGCAATCCCGCTTCGATGCGCGACGCCACCAGATCCTCGATGGTCATCACCAGATCGTTGTTCAGCGAACAGCACACGCAGCCGTTGCTGAGCGTCGCCATCGCGGTACCGCGCGCGGATTCGGAGAGAACGGCGCCATCGATATTGATCGCGCCGACCTCGTTGACGATGATCGCCGTCGATGTCTGCGCGGCGCTGTCGCTCAACAACGCTTCGAGCAGCGAGGTCTTGCCGCTGCCGAGCATGCCCGCGAGCATCATGAATTGCGTTGCGGGCGCCTTCATTTCGATGGCTCCGTTGCGCGCGCATACGGCGTCTCGCCGTTCTTCCATGTGGCTGCGACCATCGCGCGAACATCGCCGAGCAGTTCGTCGACATCGAATACGACGCCCGAGCGAATCGTGTATTCGAGCGCGCGCTTCTGGTCGACCGCGCCGAGTTCGTCGTTCAGGCGCGTCGCGCCCGTGCCGTAGAGAAGCTTGAAGTCCGCCAGCGGATTCTCGCGATGCACGAGCACATCCGCGCGACGCCCGACTTCGAGCACGCCCGCCTCTTCACCGATGCCGAGCAGATCCGCCGCGTGCGAGGTTCCCGCGCGCAGCACTTCCATCGGCAGAAAGCCCGCTTCCTGAAGCAGTTCGAGCTCGCGCACATAGCCGAAGCCGTAGATCTGATACATGAAGCCCGAATCGCTTCCGGGGCACACGCGTCCGCCGAGATTCTTGTAGTCGTTGAGGAAGTGCATGAAGATTCGATAGGTCTCGCGCCATTCGACTTCGTTCTTCACCGACCATCGATAGAAGTACGCGGCGTGTCCGCCGCGCTGCGGCTGAAAGTACTTCCATGTCGTGCTGTCCGTGTAGCTGTCGTGCCATTCTGCGCGGCGCGCGCGCATCACGTCGCGGTTGCCGTCATAGACATTCAGCGTCGGCACGAAGGTATGATGCGATTCGCCTCCGTTGCCGCCTTCTGCTCGCATGTCCATGCGAGTCCGTTCATGCACCCCGTTTCGCGTACCGACGTGACGCCGTGCGCGAGCCAGAGCTTGTAGATGTAATCGGCGGGCAGCATCTCGCCGTTCTCCGCATGAAACGGCGTGCCGATATGCGCGTGACTGTCAATGAAGCCCGGCGACACATACTTCCCGTGGCAATCGATCTCCCGGTCGCCGCGCGCCGGACGGCGGTCCGGGTTCACCGGCTTGTGCGGCACGCCGACCACGGCAAGCTCGGCGATCCTGCCGTCCTCGATGACGATATCGGCGGGGCCGAACGGCGGCGCGCCTGTGCCATCGATCACCGTCGCGCCGCGCAACACGAGGCGGCCGAAGGGGCCTTCGCCCCGGTCTCGCGTCGTCGATGGCAGGACCTGCGCAAGACCTTTCTTCGCGAAACCGGTGACCATTTCCTCGCCGACTTCGATTTCGAACTTCGATGCGCTCATCTATTCACCTCGCACTCGTCGGCACGCGTTCTCAGTGGTGATCGAATAGCGCGATCTGATTGGCCTTCACCATCGCGTGCACTTTCGCTTTGAACTTCATGTCGGGATCTTTCTTGCACGCTTCCACCACGGTTGCGGCGACGGGCTGAGCCGTATCGATGACCGTCGTCTCCGTGCCCTTCACGCCGAGCTTGTCGACGCCGGCGACGTAGTAGACGAGCGCGGGTTGATACGCTTCGTCGACCTGCACGAAGTCCGCGCACGACATCTTTGCCGGGGCGACTTTCATTTCCTTCGCGCTGGCGGCTTGAACAGCGAAGACGCACATCAGGGCCAACAGGATTTTTGCGGGCTTCATATAACACTCCTTGGTTTCGTTGAATGGTGAATCAGCAGACTGCAGACGTATCGTAGAGAGGCAGAGTTAGCGCAGAATTAATCACGCTGGCTGCGCCTGCCCGGCATGCATCAGCGTCCAGCCAATGCCGCGCACGTTGCGGATCAGCGCGCGACCGAAGCGCTTGCGCATCGAGTGGATGAGCACGTCGAGCGCATTGCTCTCCACTTCGTTGCCCCAGCCGTAGATGCGTTCTTCGAGTTGCGTGCGCGACAGAATCGCCTCGGGCCGTTCGAGCAGCGCATGCATCAGCGCGAATTCGCGCGCGGACAAGGGCGACGCCACGCCCTCGCGCAACAGCGTGCGACGGTCCAGATCGAGGCTCATCGAGTCGTCGCCGATGCAGGATGTCGCATAACCAGCCTGGCGGCGCAAAACCGCGCGGATGCGCGCCAGCACCTCGCGCACGTCGAAGGGCTTGAGCACGCAATCGTCCGCGCCGACATCGAGACTGCGCACGCGTGTTTCCGGATCGCTGCTTGCGGTGAACGTCAACATCGGCACCTTGTTGCCCGATTCGCGCGAGGCTCTCAGCAACTGGAGACCGCCGCCGCACAGCAGGCCGAGGTCGAGCAGCACGACCGCGTAGTAAGCCGCATCGATGGCCAGGCGTCCGGCTCTCGCATCGCGGACCCAGTCGACCTGGTAGCCGCCATCTTTCAAGGCCCGGAACAGGGCCTGCCCCATTTGCAGATCGTCTTCAACCAGTAACACGCGCATGATCTTCCTTCTTTTTTCGCAAGCGTTCGTCGCAGTTCATTGAAATGGCAGGCACACCATCGAAGATTCCTTTATTACGGATACCGAATCGAACGGGATGATGTTCCAGCGAATTGCCCGACGCCGCGATCATCGAAAATCAGTCGAGCGTGAGCAGTTTAGATTCGTGTCGAGATGTTGTCTGTCCTCACGAAACAGGACAGAACCATTCGATGTCAGCCGAGCAGAGCCGTCAGCGCAACGAGTTCGCGCTGCGTGCCGATGCCGAGTTTCGCCAGCGCGCGCTGCTTGTAGGTCACGACGCTCGCAGGCGATAGCGCGAGCATCGCGCCGACTGTCTTCGCGGTCTCGCCCTGCCCCAGAAGCTTCGCAACGGAACGTTCGCGCTCGGACAGCGCCGTGTGCCATTTGATCGAAATCTCGCGTGGCACGCTCGGCGTCGCGCGCAACCTCGAATGCGTCGAAGCGAGCGCGGCGAGAAAATCGGCGAAGGCGGCGATGCAGGCTTTGTCGCGTTCGCTGAAGCGCCCCATCGCGGTGGAGCGGTAGAGGCTGAGAAAGGCCGTGTGTTCCGTGCCGGGCGCGATGATCGACAGCTTGTCCGCGATGCCCGGCTCGATGAAGAAGCGCTCGAAATATTCGGCGTTCGATGCGCGATCCATCATCAGCGGGCGGACCGCGGGCATGAGCGGCTTTATCGTTTCGGTCGTTTCGGTCGTTTCGGTCACACCGATGTGGGCAAACTCGCGCACCAGCGGGTCGTCGCGATAACAACCGCCCACATACGCTTCAGTCAGCCGTGTGGCGACACCGCGCGCGCGCCGGCTCGCGAGCGCGGAAATGTGCGCGTCGCGCGACTTGACGTTGACGAGCACGCAATGCTCGATTTCGACGAGACCGGCCAGCGCCGCAATCAGGTTGTTGCCGAAATCGTCCGTGCCCGCCGCGCGCACGCAATTGGAGAAGGGAAGAATGGCTGCAAAGTCTCGCGGATTCATATGAATGCTCATTGCCCTGAAAACGATGCTGGGATCGCGCTCGAAGAGCAAAGAGCCGGGTTGCCCTCCGAGCGCTGGGAGGCAATGGCGCGCGAGCATATATCCGCGATGATGCACTGCGTGATCGATGTCTTGACGTCGCGCGAACGGACTGGCAGCTGGACTTCGTTTCATATGTCCACTTGAATACCAGTCATTCAAGTGGTCGCTATGTTAGGAAGGGGAAGTGGGACCGTCTTGTCGTTTTATCCCCGCAAAAGCGACGATTTCGGCATATTTTCGTCAATTGCAAAAGCGAGCCCGACTATGCGATGCAAGTCATTGCGCGACGCCAGAGATCTGATCGAACGTTCAGTCTCTCCTGTCGCTTTCGGGCTCATGCATGTCGCGTGACCGAAGACGCTCCATTACGAAGCACGGGTCGTGCGAACCTGCATGAACCCATGGTTTTCCCGATGACCGGTGCGGCTCGCAGCGAATCTCATTGCAAGGGATGAATGGCGATGATTACGTTGTCGTCCACATCGCTCGCGTATAGCGTCTGTCCGTTCCACAGCAGCGCCCCGATATCCGGCAGCGAAACCGGAAGCGATCCTTGCGGATGACGGCGGCCGTGGCGTTGGCGCCCTGATCGGTCACGTAGAGATTACCGGCGCTGTCCGACGCCATCATCCAGGGTCCGGCGAAAAGCGCGCCGCTGCCGGCGCCATCCGCGGAACCCGCCTGCCCAGGCGTTCCCGCGAGCGTCGATACCACGCCGTTGCTGATCTTGCGGATCGTGAAGTTGCCGGTATCCGCGACGAAAATATCGCCCGCTGCGTCCGACGCGAGGCCTTGCGGAATGTCGAATTGCGCGGAGGCCGCGGCTCCATCGGTCGAGCCCGTGGCGTCGACGACGCCCGCATACACGCTGACGGCCGGCTGCGTGGCGGGCGGCGATGGCGGCGGTGGCGGCGGATTCGACGACGACGACGAACTCCCGCCGCCGCCTCCGCACGCGCCCAGAAGGCTCGCCAGAGCGCCGATGACGACAAACCGTCCGATCGTGGACGAACCAGAAAGAGGCGAAACCATTTTCATAGGATATCGAAGCATATTTGCTGGAAGTGACCGGCATTTCCGGCCGGCATCGAAAAACTCGCGTGTGATCCTGCGCCACGAATTCTTCCCTTCCAGACTTAGTTGCCAATTACGCGCGGGCGTTGGCCGTCTCCGCCCCCGTGGCCAGCGCGCTCGGATCGGCGGAACGCGCTCAGCGAGCGCGCAAAAGGCTAGACAAAAACCCGACGCGACGTGGATACAGCGCAAAGCGGCCTGACGCGATGCCGTCCCCGCTAAGTGCTCCAGCGCACAAATCCCTTGGGGCATTTGCGTCCATAAGTGCGCCACCCCGCATAAAAGGCCGCTAAAAAAGACTTAGCGCTCAAGAGCCGCGCCTAAGGACAGCGACTAAGAAATTCGCTAAGAATGCTTGTCATTTACCCCTTGAGCCAAGGGGCTAAAGCTTTGTTCGCCAACGCACCGAAGGGGTAAATCAAAAGGATGTTTAATCTTGGCAAACGTGCAACCAGAAGCTCAAGAAAATGCGCGACACTAAAACAAATCTCAGCGGCTCAGGGAACGGTAATGTTGCCCGAATCGCGTTTTACCGAAGCTCAGGCGTGCGTATCGGTAATTTCGAGCGAGGAGGCAACTCATGACGCCCATCGTCTTTGGGGGGCGCTTCGGTTGGCTTCATGTCGGCCAGGGCAAGCAAGGGGTCGTGCTGTGCAACCCGTTCGGGCATGAAGAAGCGTGGGGGCACAAGGCCATGCGCTTTCTGGCCGAAGAGCTGTCGCGACGCGATATTCCGGTCCTGCGCTTCGACTATCTGGCCACGGGCGATTCGGTCGGCATCGATCACGAAGGCGATCGGCTCGATGACTTCGTCGCGGATATCGGCGCGGCTGTCGATCGCTTGCGCAAGGAAACGGGCGTAACGAAGGTGACGTTGTGCGGCTTGCGTCTCGGCGGGACTCTGGCTGCGCTTGCATCGCACCATCCGCTCGTGGATTCGCTGGCGCTGCTGGCTCCCGTCCTCAACGGCCGTCACTATCTGCGCGAGCTGACAGCGTTGCGCAAGACGTGGGTCGAGAATCTTCCCGTCGTCGTGCGTGAGGGGCAGATCGATTCACCCTTTCACGTACTCGGGCAGGTCTATAGCGAAGCGTTTCGCAACCGCCTGAGCGGGCTCGATCTCGGCAAGGCCATGAGCCGTCAGCCTGCCATGCCCAAGCGCGTATTCGTCGCCGATATGCGGCGCGGCGCGAGCCAGTCGCTATGCGTCGCACTGCGCGATCGAGGCGTCGAGGTCGAAACGGAAACCTTCGACGACTACTTCGATTTCATGCAGGAAACCGCATCGTCCACGTTGCCGGAAACGACGCTCAAGCGAACCGCCCAATGGATAGCGGACAGCATGAAGGAGAGCCGCGCCGACGATCTCGCATCGCTGCGCGCGAGAAAGGCCGCGCGGCCGGGCATGTGCGACGATGCGATCATCGAAACCCCGGAAGCGATCGAGCGCCCGGTGATCTTCGGCGCAGCGGGGCTCTTCGGCATCTTGTGCGAGCCGCGCGACCGGCTCGCGGGCGGCACGGTGATCGTCATCACGAATACCGCGGGCAGCGTGCATCATGGCGACAGTCGGCTGTCCGTGCGGATCGCGCGTGAAATGGCGCGGCGCGGCATCGCGTCGCTGCGCTTCGACGCGCGTGGCATTGGCGACAGTCCGGCGCGATCGCCTGACGGCACGCTGGACACCACGGCGACGATTCACGCGGAAAGCACGATCGAAGATGTCGGGACCGCGGCCGCATGGCTCAAGCGCAAAGGCTACGATACCGTCGTCATGTTCGGCATCTGCTCGGGTGCGTACAGCGCGTTGCGGGCATCGCTCGTCGAACCGGCTATCGCGGCTGTCATCGCCGTGAATCTGCAGCGCTTCTATATTCCCGAAAGGATGACGCTGCAAGAGTTGCGAAACCAGCGGCGCAACACGATGGCGCGTCTCGGACCCGCGCTTCTGAAGCCAGCTAAATGGTGGCTGGTTCTAAGCGGCAAGCGCGGCCTCAAGCCGATCATCAAGGCGTTCGCCTCGAATGCGGCGGCGCGGCTGCATTCGCAGTTGTTCAGCGTCAAGGCCAAAAAAGTCGTGCATACCGGCGAAACGTCGCTCACCGACCCGCACAGTGTGGTTCACGCGCTCGAACGCAAGGGCGTACGCACGCTGCTCGTGTATGGCGCGGGTGACGAGGGCCTCGATCAGCTCAATGCGCACTTCGGCAGGCACGGAAAGAAACTGTCGCGGATGACGAGAGTCAAGGCCGAGGTGTGTAAGGACGTCGATCACGCGCTCTACGATACGCGCGCATTCGCCAGCGTGATTGCGCTGTCGGCGACGTTCATCAACGATCTGCAACCGAAGAGCGTGCCGGTGATGGAGCCTGTTTCACCGCTCGGGGTTTCGCAGCAGTTGTGAAGGTGTGGGGGTGGGTGTGATGACGGACTGCTTGCGCGAGCAAGCAGTCCGTTTGTTCTTTCTGATCCCGCAAATCGACCCTGTCTGTCTTAAGCCGACAGCCCTCCGTATCCTGTCTCCCGTCATCCGACACATCGACTCCCGTCGAGCACCCGCGTATCGACTCAAAACTGCGCCAAGCGCAGATATTTTCTCTTGCAATCAATCTCTTAGATTAACCGAACAGATCTTCTAGCCCTGTCTGGCACGCCCCTCGCATATGTAGCTGCGAGCGCAACGATTGGTGCTCAACCAACCACCAAACCAGATACCCCAGGAGCTACATCATGTTGAAGATCGACAACCTCGCAGTCAGCAAAGAACTCGGCCGCGCTGAAATGGGCGCCATCGTCGGCGGCGCGAGCATCTTCCAGAACAACGGCATCAACTCCAACTACAACGGCGGCTTCTCGTTCGCCAGCCCGCAAACGAACGTCGCTCCCGTGACGCAAGTCGACGCTTCGCAACACACCGACGTCGACGTGAAGAACATCACCAAGTCGCTCGCTTCGGTCGGCAGCCTGCTCGGCGGCGTGGCGCTCTAAACCCTCATCCATTCATTCAAGTCCTCAGGAGAACCATCATGTTGAAGATCGACAACCTCGCAGTCAGCAAAGAACTCGGCCGTGCAGAAATGGGCGCCATCGTCGGCGGCGCGAGCATCTTCCAGAACAACGGCATCAACTCCAACTACAACGGCGGCTTCTCGTTCGCCAGCCCGCAAACCAACGTCGCTCCGGTGACGCAAGTCGATGCCTCGACGCACACGAACGTCGATCTGACGAACATCACGAAGTCGCTGACGTCGGTTGGCAGCGTGCTCGAAGGCGTGAAGCTCTAAACCCTCATCCATCCATTCAAGTCATCCGGAGAACCATCATGTTGAAGATCGACAACCTCGCAGTCAGCAAAGAACTCGGCCGTGCAGAAATGGGCGCTATCGTCGGCGGCGCGAGCATCTTCCAGAACAACGGCATCAACTCCAACTACAACGGCGGCTTCTCGTTCGCCAGCCCGCAAACGAACGTCGCTCCCGTGACGCAAGTCGATGCTTCGCAACACACCGACGTCGACGTGAAGAACATCACGAAGTCGCTCGACGCTGTCGGCAGCCTGCTCGGCGGCGTGAAGCTGTAAGCGTTACCCCGCGAAGGGAGAGGGAGCAACATTGTCTCCTTCTCCCCTTCATCGAAGGTCCTCTCTCTGAATTTTCCGGCCCTCGCGCGCAATGCGCGGATCTACGCGGCCACCGTTTCCTTCCGTTTCGAAATCCGACGCCTCAGGGCAATCGCCTAGTTGACAGCGTCATTTTTGACTCCCTACACTGCATACATCGCTGCACACATTTAAATACGCAAACATGTGTGGTGCAAATTCCGATGTCATATGCGGGTTTACTCTTATTCGGGAGTCGATCATGGTTCAGTTGTCCCGTTTCACCCTTCGTGCTGTCGCGTGCCTGGCATTTGTCGGCTTGGCGGCCGCCCATACGCCCGTTCGGGCCGAAGACGGCAGTGCCTGGCAAAGCGTGAAGAAGGCTGGCGTGCTTCGTTGCGGTGCCGCGGTCGCGCCGCCGTACGTGATGCGCGACCCGAAGACGGGCGATTACAGCGGCTTCTTTTCGGAGTTGTGCCGCAACTTCGGGCAGAACGTACTGAAGGTGAAGGTCGAGTTCGTCGATACGACATGGGACAACATCGTCGCCGGCCTGCAATCGGACAAGTGGGATCTGTCGATGGCGCTGAATCAGACACCGGAGCGCGAAAAAGCGGTCTCGTTTTCGACGCCCGCGACGGACTACAACGTGTCGTTTGTCTATAACAAGAACAACCCGAAGATCCCCAAGGGCGCGCGCAGCATCGCCGACATCGACAAGCCGGGCGTGACAGTCGCCGTGATGTCGGGCGCGGCGCAGGACAAGGCGATCACGGCGACATTGAAGCAGGCGCGCATCATGCGGCTGCCGGGCAACGACGAAACCCGCCTCGCGCTGATGTCGAAGCGCGCCGATCTTCTCGCCGATGCCAACATCACCAACATGCTCCTGACCGAGGCGCATCCCGACTGGGCCGCGACGGTCCAGCCGAGTCCGCCACTCGCGCAACAGGAAGTCGCGTTCGGCGTGCGCAAGGAAACCTCCGCCGCCGATCTCGCCGTGCTCAACGATTTCGTGAACTCGCAAGTCAGAACGGGCGCTGTCGACAAACTCATCAAGACGTCTGTCCAGGCGATGCTGGTCGCAAACAAGTGATGTAACGCGCCAATTCGCGCCGTGTTCGATTCTCTTCGAACAGGATACCTAAGCATCGCGCGCTCTTTAGCGCGCTTGCTGGAGAGATTTCATGCTGTCATCGCAAACCATGATCGCTCAACACGACGTTCCGCCGGCGGTGATCGACTTTTCGCCTTCGACATCCGGCGAGTTCGTGCAATTCAGTGATGTCTACAAGTCCTATGGCGAGAATCTGGTCGTCATGGATCACATGAACCTCGACATGCGCGAGGACGACCGCCTCGTCATCATCGGCCCGAGCGGCAGCGGCAAGAGTTCGCTACTGCGCGTCATGATGGGACTCGAAGGCATTCAGGGCGGACAAATCGGGTTTCAGGGCAAGCCGTATATCTTCGGCGCCGACGCGGGACGCGCGAAGCGTATCGACGCGAAGCTGCAAAAGCAGATCGGCATGGTGTTTCAGCACTACACGCTGTTTCCGCATCTGTCCGTGCTGGGCAATCTGATTCTCGCGCCGGTCAAGGTGGGCGGCCTCTCGAAAGCCGAAGCGACCGAGCGCGCGCGCCTGTATCTCGCGCGGCTCGGTCTCGAAAGCAAGTTGCACGCATATCCGAGCCAGCTTTCGGGCGGCCAGAAGCAGCGCGTCGCGATTGCCCGCGCACTGATGCTCGAACCGAAGCTGATGCTGTTCGACGAAGTCACCTCCGCGCTCGATCCGGAGATGGTCATCGAAGTCCAGAACGTGATGCTCCAGCTCGCCGAACAGAAGATGGCGATGATCATCGTCACGCACGACATGCACTTCGCCCGCGATATCGCCACGCGCGTGGTGTTCTGCGCGAGCGGCAAGATCGTGGAACAGGGCGCGCCCGCCGACATGTTCAAGTGCCCGAAGCAGGCTCGCACGCGCGAGTTCCTCGAGAAAGTGCTGCATCTCGACTGAGGCTCGACATGAACTATCAATTCGATTTCCGCTTTCTCGAAGGCAGCTTCGGCGCCCTGCTCGATGGCCTCCGGGTCACGATCGAACTGGCCGCCGCATCGAACCTCATGGGCCTCGTGCTCGGCTTCGCGCTCTGTCTTCTGGCGATGAGCCGCTGGACGATCGTGCGCTGGCCGGCGCAGTTGTTCATCGAATTTTTCCGCTGCACGCCGGCGCTCCTGCAGATCGTCTGGTTCTTCTACTGCGTGCCGATGATGGTCGACGTATTCATCGACCCGATCCTGATGGGCGTGCTCGCGCTCGGGCTCAATCTCACCGCATTCAATGCGGAAGCCTACCGCGCGGGCGTGCAGGCCGTGCCGAAGGAGCATCTCGACGCCTGCGTCGCGCTCGGTCTCAAGCCCTGGCAGCGCACGATGTATGTGGTCCTGCCGCAGGCGCTGCGCACCGCGATGCCCGTGCTGATGACCAACGGCATCGGCAGTCTGCAGCAGAGCGCGCTCGTCGCCATCGTCGCGGTGGCGGACCTGATGTATGTGGGCAAGAGCCTCGCGACCGAAGCGTATCGGCCGCTCGAAACCTACACCGTCGTCGCGCTGATCTATTTCGCGCTGTCCCTGCCGATCGCGAAGCTCGTCCATGTGATCGAGCGCCGCCAGGACCTCGCGGTCGAGCGTTGAGGAGAGGACCATGCAACTCGACTTTTCCGCCGTTTTCCCCTACTGGCTCGTGCTGCTCAAGGGGCTTGCATTGACCATCGCGTTCACCGGCAGTTGCGCCGTGATCGGCAGTCTCGCGGGCTTCGTGCTGAGCCTGTTGCGCATGTCGCCCTCGCGCTGGATGAAAGCGGCGACCACGCTCTATGTGGAGTTCTTTCGCGGCACGCCGCTGTTGATTCAGCTCTTCTGGGTGTTCTTCTGTTTCCCGGTCGTCTTTCACCTTCCGCTTCCGCCGTATGTGTCGGTCGTGATCTCGTTGACGCTCTACATGGCGGCGATCACCAGCGAAACGTTTCGCGGCGCGCTCAAATCGATCTCCGCCGAACAGCACGACGCCTGCATCGCGCTGAGTCTCTCGCCGCAGGCCAAGATTCTTTATGTGATCTTCCCGCAAGCGCTGCTGCGCGCGATTCCGCCGCTGCTATCCAACGTCGTCAGCCTGTTCAAGGAAAGCGCGCTGATCTCCTCGGTGGGCGTCGCGGACCTGATGTTCGTCGGCCAGAACATCTCGAACAGCACGGCCAAGCCGGTGGAGTTCCTGACGACCGTTGCGATCATTTACTTCCTCGTCGCTTTTCCGCTCACGCGTCTCGTCGGCGTGGTCGAGATGCGATTGCTCAGGCGTTACGCCTACTAACCCCAATCAACGACTCATCGTTCAATGGAGCAACTCATGCAGATGAAAGGCATTCTTCCCGCACTCGTCACGCCGTTCGGCAGTTCCGGCGCGGTCGATCACGACACGCTCGCGAACCTCGTCGAATTTCAGTTGAAGGCCGGCGTCAAGGGCTTCGTGCCGCTCGGCTCGACGGGCGAATACTACGCGCTCACCCACGACGAGCGCCGCGCGATCCTGAAGACCGTGCGCGAAGTCGTCGGCGAGCGCGGGATGCTGATCGGCGGCGCGAACGGATCGTGCACGCGCGAGGTCATCGAACAGACGCAACTGGTTCGCGACGCGGGCTACAAGACCGTTCTCATCGCGCCGCCGTACTACGCGCTGCCGTCGCAACAGGAACTGATCGGCCATTACGACGCGATTCTCAAGGCGGTGCCGGACGCCGATCTCGTGCTGTACAACTATCCCGTGCGCACGAACGTGGAAGTCGGCTTCGAAGTGCTCGAAGCGTTCAAGGACCACCCGCGCGTGGTCGGCATCAAGGAAAGCAGCGGCAATCTGCTGCGCGCGATCGAAATCGGCGAGAAGTACAAGGATCACTATCAGCTTTCCTGCGGCTCCGACGACCAGGCGCTCGACTTCTTCCTGTGGGGCGCGTCGAGCTGGATCTGCGGTCCCGCAAACTGCTTCGTGAAGCACGTCGTGGACTTCCATGCCAGGTTCGAGTCAGGCGACATTCGCGGCGCGCAGGACGTGATGCGCTCGCTCTTCCCCGTCATGGCGACGATGGAATCCGGCAAGTTCGTGCAGAAGGTGAAGTACGGGTGCGAACTCGCGGGCTTCAAGGTCGGGGCCGCGCGCATGCCGCTGCAGCCGCTCACGGATGACGAGAAGGCGGCGTTCCGCGAGGTGTTCGAAGCGGCGCAAGGTTGACGATATCGAGCGGGGCATCCGGATGAGCACACATCACTTCAAGAGCATCGAAGGACATACCGAGGGCATGCCGGTACGCATGGTGATCGACGGCGCGCCGCCGCTTGCCGGCGCGACCATGGAAGCGCGTCGCAAGGCGTTCGTCGAGCATCACGACTGGATTCGCCGCGCGCTGATGCTGGAGCCGCGCGGGCACGCGCACATGTCGGGCACGCTGCTCTATCCGCCCATTTCCGTCGACGCGGACATGAGCCTGCTGTTCATCGAAACGTCGGGCTGCCTGCCGATGTGCGGCCATGCATCGATCGGCTCGGTGTCCTTCGCGCTCGAAGCGGGGCTCGTGCGGCCGAAGTCGCCGGGCACGGTCATCGTCGACGTGCCCGCCGGCAAGCTCACCGCGAAGGTCGAGATGGACGGCGCGCGCGTGTCATCGGTGCGCTTCACCAACGTGCCGGGCTTCCTGCTTCACCGCGATGTCGAGATCGTGCATCCGCATTTCGGCGCGCTTGCCGTCGATATCGCGTACGGCGGAAACTTCTATCCGATCGTCGAGGTGCAACCGAATTTCCCGGGCTGCGAGCACTTCACGCCGGATCAACTGCTGGCCTGGGGCCGGCAGATGCAAACGGCCGTGAACGCTACGATCGACGTGATTCATCCGGATCATCCGGGCATACGCGGCGTGAATCACACGATGTGGACAGGCGCGCCCATGTCGAATGACGCCGATGCGCGCGCGGTCGTCATCGCAGGTGACAGTCTTGTCGATCGTTCGCCGTGCGGGACCGGTACCTCGGCCCGCGTCGCGCAACGGCACGCGCGCGGGCTGCTCGATATCGGTCAGGCGTTCCGTCATCAAAGCCTGATCGGCAGCTGTTTCATCGGACGGGTCGAATCGACGACGAAACTCACGAACGGTCTCGACGCCGTTCTGCCCAGCGTCGAAGGCCGCGCGTGGCTGACCGGGCGCGCGGAGTATTACGTCGATGACGCGCAGCCCTACGCTCATGGCTTCAGCTTGCAGGAGTATGTGAAGTGAACGCCGTTCCTCGCGAAGTCTCCGCGCACCATCCGCTCCCTTTCAGCCAGGAAACCGCCGTGGTGATCGGCGGCGGCATCGTCGGACTGTGCTGCGCGCTCTATCTGCAACGCGGCGGTTACGCCGTCACGCTGATCGACCCGCAAGCGCCGGGCAACAGCACGGCCAAATGGAGCTGCGGCCAGATGGCGGTGAGCGAGATCATTCCGCTGTCGAAGCCCGGCATTCTGATGAAGATACCCGGCTGGCTCATGGATCAGAAGGGTCCGCTCGCGCTGCGTCCGCGCGCGCTGCCGGGCATCGTCCCGTGGTTTCTCCGCTTTCTCATGTGCGCGCGGCACGCGAAGATCGTCGAGATCGCGCAGTCGATGGCCACGCTCACGCACGACGTCTATAGCGACTACGCGCCGCTGCTCGACGCCTGCGCCGACAAGACGTTGCTCGGCGAACGCCCCGTTCTCGAAGTCTTCGACGATCCTGTCGCGCTGACGCGCGAAGCGCCGCATCTCGCGCTGCGCGAATCGCTCGGCTTCAAGTCGCAGCGGCTGAATGCGAAAGACATCGGCGATCTCGAACCGGCGCTCGCGGGCAAGTTCTCGCATGGCGTCATGTTCGACGACTGGCGCGCCGTGAAAGACACGATGGGCTTCCTTACCGCGCTGACCGATAGCTTCATCGCGCAAGGCGGACGGCGCGTGGAAAGCGAAGCGCGCCGCATCGACGAATCGAACGGACAGGCGACCGGCGTCACGCTCGCCAACGGCGAACGGCTGGCTGCACGGCATGTCGTCGTGGCCGCGGGCACCGGCGCGCGGCGCTTCTTCGATTCGCTCGGCGTGAACGTGCCCCTCGCGGGCATCGCGGGTTATCAGGCGGTCGTGTCGGACCCGGGCGTCGAGATTCGCCATTCGGTCATCTATGCGGACGGCGGCTTCTGCTTCACGCCGATGACGCGCGGGCTGCAGATCGGCGGCACGATCGAATTCGCGGGACACGGCGCGAAGCCCAACTTCGGGCGCGCGGAGATCATCCTCGAGAAGGCGAAGCGCGTATTGCCCGGGATGCGCGCGACGCAGGTCGAGTACGGCGTCGGCTATCGGCCATTCATGCCCGACACGAAGCCCGTCATCGACCGCTCGCGCAGGCTCGGCAATGTGTACATGGCGTTCGGTCACGGCCAGCTCGGACTCACGCTCGGCGCGACCACCGGGCGGCTGATCGCGGACATGGTCGCGGGTCGCGCGACAAAGCAAAACCTCGCGCCGTTCAGCGCCTATCGCTTTTCCTGACGAGACGAATTCATGAAATCGTATGAACAACTTTTCATCGACGGACGCTGGGTCGCACCCGTCAGGGCCGGCCGCTTCGACACCATCGATCCGAGTAACGAGGAAGTCATTGCGAGCGTGGCGGCGGCGACGGCCGAGGATATCGATATCGCGGTGAAGGCCGCGCGCAAGGCCTTCGACGAAGGCCCGTGGCCGCGCATGCGCGGCGCCGAGCGCGCGGCCGTGTTGCGCCGTATCGGCAAGGGCATTCGCGAACGTCTTCAGGAACTCGCGGAAATCGAAGTGCGCGACAACGGCAAGCCGCTTGCCGAAGCGCTCTGGGATCTGGGCGATGCCGCCGGTTGCTTCGAGTACTACGCCGGTCTCGCGGAGAAGCTCGATGAGCACGCGGAAACGCCCATCGCACTCTCCGACGACCGTTTCAGCTCGGTCGCGCGCAAGGAGCCGGTCGGCGTCGCGGGCGCGATCATTCCGTGGAATTTCCCGATGCTGATGGCCGCGTGGAAAGTCGCGCCTGCGCTGGCCGCAGGCTGCACGATGGTTCTGAAGCCCTCGGAGCTGACGCCGCTCACGGCGCTCGAACTCGCCGGCATCGCCGCGAACGCGGATCTGCCGCCGGGCGTGCTCAATGTCGTGACGGGATTCGGCCATGACGCGGGCGCGCCCTTGAGCGAGCATCCGGGCATCGACAAGCTCGCGTTCACCGGCAGCGTGCCGACCGGCAGCCGCATCATGCAGGCCGCCGCGCGCGACATCAAGAACGTGAGTCTCGAACTGGGCGGCAAGTCGCCGTTCATCGTCTTCGATGACAGCGATATCGATGCGGCCGTCGAATGGATCATGTTCGGCATCTTCTGGAATCAGGGCGAAGTGTGTTCGGCCACGTCGCGCGTGCTCGTGCAGCGCGGCATCCATGACCGGCTGGTGGATCGGCTGAAAGAGGAAACGCGCAGGATCACCATCGGCAATGGACTTCAGGACGGTGTGCTGCTCGGCCCGCTCGTCAGCAAGGGGCAATACGACAAGGTGCGTGAAGCCGTCGAGCGCGGCGTGAGCGAAGGCGCGCGCCTCGTCACGGGCGGCGGACGGCCCGCGCATCTCGACAAGGGCTACTTCATGGAACCCGTCGTGTTCGCGGACGTGCCCGCCGATAGCTGGATCTGGAACGAAGAGATTTTCGGGCCGGTCGTGTGCATCCGTGCTTTCGATGAGGAATCCGAAGCCGTTCGGTATGCCAACGATTCCCGCTTTGGTCTTGCAGCGGCCGTGATGTCGCGCAATCTCGCACGCTGCGAGCGTGTCGCGCGGGCGTTGCGCGCGGGCATCGTGTGGATCAATTGCAGCCAGCCGACTTTCACCGAAGCGCCGTGGGGCGGCTACAAGCAAAGCGGCATCGGCCGCGAACTCGGCGAGTGGGGTTTGAACAACTATCTCGAGACCAAGCAGATCACGCGCTACGACAGCGACAAGCCGTGGGGCTGGTACATCAAATAAGGCCAACGACCATGCGCTGGAAAAAGACGCTTCAACTCGTCGACGTGCATTGCGAAGGCGAAATCGGCAAGGTGATCACCGGAGGTGTCATCGGCATTCCGGGCGAAACCATGCTCGACAAGATGAACTACATCAACGAAGTGGACGACAGCCTGCGCCGGCTCGTCACGCTGGAGCCGCGCGGCTGTCTGCAGATGTCGGTGAATCTATTGCTTGCGCCGACGAAACCCGAAGCGCATGCGGGGTTCATCGTGCTGCAATCGGACAAGGCGCATCCGATGTCCGGCAGCAACGCGATCTGCGTCGTCACCGCGTTACTCGAACTCGGCATGGTCGAGATGCGCGAGCCGGAAACGACCGTCGTGCTCGACACGCCCGCGGGACTCGTCACCGCGCGCGCGTCCTGCAAGGACGGACGCTGCACGGGTGTGTCACTGGACATGGTGCCCGCGTTCGTCGAGCAACTGGATGTGAATGTCGAGACCGCGCGCTTCGGGACGATCAAGGCGGACATCGCGTTCGGCGGCGTGTATTACGCGCTGATCGATGTCGACCAGGTCGGGCTCGCGATCGCGCCCGAGCACGCGCGCGAGCTTGCCGAGCTGGGGGTCGCGCTGAAGGACATCATCAACGGGCAGATTCGCGTTCGGCATCCGCTCTTTCCGCAGATCGACGAAGTCGCCTATGTCATGTTCCGCAATCGCCTCGGCGACGCGCTGTATCAGACCTGCACGACGCTGCCTCCGGGACGCGTCGATCGATCGCCGTGCGGCACCGGCAGTTCGGCCAATCTCGCGGCCTTGGCGGCGCGCGGACTGGTCGATGTCGGCAGCCGGCTGACATCGCGTTCGACCATCGGCGGCGAATTCGAAGTCGAATTGCTCGGCAAGACCGAAGTCGGCGGCAAACCGGCCGTGCTGCCGCGCATTCGCGGGCGCGCGTGGGTGTACGGATTCCAGCAGATCGGCGTCGATCCCGACGATCCGCTCGCCGCCGGTTTCATGCTGAGCGATACTTGGGGCACCGGCTTCCCGGCCGCCTGAGACGGAGCGCGCACGATGATAAACTTGAACGCGCGCCCGTCTTTCCGGGCCCACGACGACGGCGGTGAATACATGAGCAAAGGGACCACGGAGACCGAGAACGGTCCTCGCCGGCATGGCGGACGGTACATCTACGAAGCGTTGCGCAAGCAGATCCTGACCTTGCAACTCAAACCGGGCGCACCGCTCGACGAAGTCTCGCTGGCGGCGCAATTCGGGCTGTCCCGCTCGCCCGTGCGCGATGCGCTCGCGCGTCTCATCAGCGAAGGGCTGGTCACGATCCTGCCTAACCGCACGACGCTCGTCACGCCGTTCGAAATCGAGGAGTTCCCGAAATACGTGTCGGCGCTGGACCTCATCCAGCGCGCGGTCACGCGTCTTGCGGCGCTGCATCGGAGCGAGGCCGATCTCGCGCGCATCCGCAAAGCCGACGACACCTACATGCAGGCCATCGACAGCGGCGATTTCAATGCGATGTCCGAGACCAACAAGGCCCTGCACATGGCCATCGCGCATGCGGCGAACAACCCGTATTTCCTCGGCTATTACGAGCGCCTCCTCGGCGAGGGGCAGCGTCTGCTGCATCTGCATTTCGATTACACCGTGACATCGCCGTCGGCGACGAAACTGGGCCGCGATCACGCCGACATCATCGATGCGATCGCACGCCGGGACGCGGACGCCGCGGAGAAACTCGCGCACGAACACACGATGCTGTTCCAGAAGCGCTTCCTCGACTACATGCGGCAAAACATGACTGAGTCGATGGCGATTCTGTAGCCTGTCTGCGGTGCACCGACACGTCTTCGCCGGTTGTCTTCCGACGCCCAACGGATCGAACGAGCCAGCGCCGCGCGATTTGCCCGAAATTCGTTCAGCCATGTTTTATTTGCCTTGAACTTCAACGAGTTGGATTAACCGAAGTGTTCCTCCAGATACGGCTGGCACGGCCCTCGCATATAGAGATGCGAGCGCAACGATTGGTGCTCATCCAACCAACCAAGTCCAGGAGACACATCATGCTGAAGATCGACAACCTCGCCGTTAGCAAAGAACTCGGCCGCGCAGAAATGGGCGCCATCGTCGGCGGCGCGAGCATCTTCCAGAACAACGGCATCAACTCCAACGCCGTGAGCGGCTTCTCGTTCGCCAGCCCGCAGACCAACGTCGCGCCGGTGACGCAAGTCGATGCCTCGACCCACACGAACGTCGATCTGACGAACGTCACGAAGACGCTCGCTTCGGTCGGCAGCCTGATCGAAGGCGCGAAGCTGTAAAGCATCGTCCTCGAAGGGGAGAAGGAACCGCGCTGGTTCCTTCTCCCCTTTTCTTTTTCCTCTGCTGCACATCCCCTTTCCTTCTGCTGTTCTTCTGCCCGCTTCGGTTTGGCGGCGCGTCCGCATCATTTCTTCATCATTCCGGATACCGAAGCATTTTCGAGTTTCGTCGTGCGATCTCGTGTGGCTTTGTCTTCCTGCCGTGGTCCGATCGTGCATGTTCGTCATCATCCGACACCATCCGGTTTTCTGTTGTTCGTCGACCAACACCTCGCGCAGACGAAACCGCCTCAAACGGCCGTGAAATCCGCATCGCTCAACTTTATTTCGCTTGAAAATCAATACACTAGATTAACCGAACCGATTTTCCACCCGCGCCTGGCACGCCCCTCGCATATGTAGCTGCGAGCGCAACGAAAGATGCTCAACCAACCACCAAACCAGATATCCCAGGAGCTACATCATGTTGAAGATCGACAACCTCGCAGTCAGCAAAGAACTCGGCCGCGCAGAAATGGGCGCCATCGTCGGCGGCGCGAGCATCTTCCAGAACAACGGCATCAACTCCAACTACAACGGCGGCTTCTCCTTCGCCAGCCCGCAAACCAACGTCGCTCCGGTGACGCAAGTCGATGCTTCGCAACACACCGACGTCGACGTGAAGAACATCACCAAGTCGCTCGCTTCGGTCGGCAGCCTGCTCGGCGGCGTGGCGCTCTAAACCCTCATCCATTCATTCAAGTCCTCAGGAGAACCATCATGTTGAAGATCGACAACCTCGCAGTCAGCAAAGAACTCGGCCGTGCAGAAATGGGCGCTATCGTCGGCGGCGCGAGCATCTTCCAGAACAACGGCATCAACTCCAACTACAACGGCGGCTTCTCGTTCGCCAGCCCGCAAACGAACGTCGCTCCCGTGACGCAAGTCGATGCCTCGACGCACACGAACGTCGATCTGACGAACATCACGAAGTCGCTGACGTCGGTTGGCAGCGTGCTCGAAGGCGTGAAGCTCTAAACCCTCATCCATCCATTCAAGTCATCCGGAGAACCATCATGTTGAAGATCGACAACCTCGCAGTCAGCAAAGAACTCGGCCGTGCAGAAATGGGCGCTATCGTCGGCGGCGCGAGCATCTTCCAGAACAACGGCATCAACTCCAACTACAACGGCGGCTTCTCGTTCGCCAGCCCGCAGACCAACGTCGCTCCGGTGACGCAAGTCGATGCCTCGCAACACACCGACGTCGACGTGAAGAACATCACGAAGTCGCTCGACGCTGTCGGCAGCCTGCTCGGCGGCGTGAAGCTCTAAACCCTCATCCATTCATTCAAGTCATCCGGAGAACCATCATGTTGAAAATCGACAACCTCGCAGTCAGCAAAGAACTCGGTCGCGCAGAAATGGGTGCCATCGTCGGCGGCGCGAGCATCTTCCAGAACAACGGCATCAACTCCAACTCGGTGAGCGGCTTCTCGTTCGCCAGCCCGCAAATCAACGTCGCACCGGTGACTCAGGTCGACGCATCGCAATACACGAAGGTCGATCTGACGAACGTCACGAAATCGATCGATGCCATCGGCAGCCTCCTGCATGGCGTGAAGGCCTAAGCAGCACCGTCGACAGGAGAAGGAATAATTGCGCTTCCTTCTCCTCTCACGAATCACTTGTCTCGACACCATTAAATAACAAGCTGCTTGAAAGTCGACGTAAGTAGTGATATCGCTTTGCGGACATTCCATTCGGAATTCAATGAGTGACACTCCGCAGAGGTGATTCGATGCGCGCTGCAACTCTCATCGCGGGATTCTGCCTGCTGGCGTCCGCCGCCGCTCCGCTCGGTGCACTGGCTCAAGCGCCCAAAGGCGCAACGGCCGCGACCATACAGGCGAACGATAAACTTCGCAATTACCTCGATTTCAGCGACCGGCGTGATTTCGATGATTCACGACGCGGCTTCATCGCCGATCTGCCGAGTCCGGTAATAAAGGGACAAACGGGCAACGTCGTTATTGATCTTTCGCAGTATGATTTTCTGAAATCGACCACGGAGACGCCCGCGACCGTTAATCCCAGTCTCTGGCGTCAGTCGCAAATCCTTGCGTCGCACGGACTGTTCAAGGTCGTCGACGGGATTTATCAGGTCCGAAATATCGACCTCGCGAATATCACGTTCATACGCGGAAAAACGGGCTGGGTCGTCGTCGACGTGCTGACCTCCGCTGAAACCGCAAAAGCCGCCTATGACCTGATCAACGAAAAAGTCGAGCGGCTTCCTGTCACGGGTGTCATCTTCACTCATAGTCACGTCGATCACTTTGCGGGCATTCGCGGTATCGTCGATGAAAAGGATGTGCGCGCCGGAAAGATTCCCGTGGTGGCGCCTGACGGTTTCATGGAAGAGGCCGTCAGTGAGAACGTGTTTGCCGGCAACGTCATGAGCCGGCGCGCATCGTACATGTACGGCAACCTGTTGCCGAAGGACCCGCGCGGCAATGTCGGCGGTGGTCTCGGCCTGACTACGGCTGCAGGGTCGATCACACTGTTCGAACCGAGCAATCTGATCAAGAAGACCGGCGAAAAAATGACGATCGACGGCGTCGATATCGTCTTTCAGATGGCTCCCGGCACCGAAGCGCCAGCGGAGATGATGTTCTATTTCCCTCAGTTCAAGGCAATCGATCTGGCGGAAGACGGCAATCACACCTTGCACAATATCCTGACGCTACGCGGCGCGAAAGTACGAAGCGCGCAGAAATGGGCGTATTACCTCGATCAGACCATCGATCTCTGGGGCAACGACGCGCAGGTTTCGTTCGGCAGTCACCATTGGCCGCAATGGGGTAATGATCGCGTGGTCGAGCATCTGAAAAAGCAGCGCGATCTCTACAAGTACATCAATGATCAGACTCTGCGCATGGCGAACCAAGGCCTCACCATGCACGAAATCGCGGAGCAGTTCCTGTTGCCCGATTCGCTTGCAAAGGAATTCTATAACCGGGGCTATTACGGCAACCTGAAACATAACGTGCGCGCGACTTATCAGCTTTATCTCGGATGGTGGGACGGCAACCCTGCCGACTTCGATCCTCTGCCGCCGACGGACGAGGCGAAGAAATACGTCGAGTTGATCGGGGCCGACAAGATACTCGCCAACGCGCGCGAAGCGTTCGCCAAAGGCGATTATCGATGGGCAGCCACGATCACGAACAAGCTCGTATTCGCACAGCCGAACAATCAGGCGGCGAGACAGCTAGAAGCGGACGCGCTCGAACAGCTCGGCTATCAGGCCGAATCCGGCCCGGCGCGCAATTTCTATTTGAGCGGCGCACAGGAACTGCGCGGCGGCGTCAAAAAAATGGCGACGCCAAATACCTCGTCTCCGGACATCATTCGAGGCATGACCACCGAAATGTTCCTCGACTTCCTTGCGATCCATCTCAACGGACCGCGCGCCGGCGACAAGCATTACGCCTTCAACGTCATCTTTCCGGATATCAAGGAAAACTATTCCCTGACCGTCGAAGACGGCGTGATGAACTATGGCAAGGGCAAAACCCTGCAAAATGCCGATGCGACGATCACGCTCGATCGAACGACGCTGGACGACATCGCGCTCGGCAAGCTGAAGCTCGGCAATCTTGCCGATAGCGGACAGGTCAAGATCGACGGCGATCGCCAGAAGTTCAACGACATGCTGGCTCTGTTCGACAAGTTCGATTTCTGGTTCACGATCAGCGAACCCTGATCGATTCGTCGATTGCGCGCCGATTTCGCGCCGCGGTTATCATCGGCTTCGTCTCCCTTCCGAGCGTGAAGCCATGAGCACTCTTCCTTACCGCAGCGCCCTCATCATCGGCGCCGGCCCCGGCATCAGCGGCGCGCTCACGCGGCGTCTGCGCGCCGAGAACATTCCGGTCGTGATCGCCGCGCGCAACGTCGACAAGCTCTCGGCGCTGGTCGATGAAACCGGCGCCATCGCGCTGCCCGTCGATGCATCCGATGCCGGTGAGATCGAAGCGCTGTTCGCCGAAACCGACGCCCGCATCGGCGCGCCCGAAATCGTGATCTACAACGCGAGCGGACGCGTGCGCGGCCCCATCGCCGAACTCGATGCCGCGGAGGTCGGCAAGGCGCTCGCCGTGACGGCGCTCGGCGCGTTCTACACGGTCCAGCAGGCGGCCAAACGCATGGTTCCCGCAGCAAAGGGCGCGATCCTGTTGACGGGCGCGACTGCGGGCGTCAAGGGCTTCGCGCTGTCCGCGCCGTTCGCGATGGGCAAGTTCGCGTTGCGCGGCCTCGCGCAGAGCGCCGCGCGCGAACTGATGCCAAAGGGGATTCATGTCGCGCACTTCGTCATCGACGGCGGCGTGCGCGCCGCGCATCGCGCCGATCCGGCGGACGCGCCCGACAGCACGCTCGACCCCGATGCGATCGCGCAGAGTTATATCGATGTGCTGCGTCAGCATCGCAGCGCGTGGACATCGGAAATCGAACTGCGGCCGTGGGTGGAGAAGTTCTGAGGCGTCACATCGCGTCGGCGCTGCCCGCCCGTATCTCCTTCACGCCGCGCCCGAGCCGCCGACGCAACAACGTGCGCAGCGTCGCACCGTCGACATAGCCCACTTCGGCGGCGATGGCCTCGATATCGAGCCGGCTCGTGCGCAGCAGATGCACGGCCCGCTCGACGCGCAGATCCTGGAAATACGACAGCGGCGACTTGCCGAGGACCGCCTCGATGCGGCGTTGCAGCGTGCGCGTGCTGGTTGCGAGCGCATGCGCGGCGGCGTCGAGCGAAAAGCCCTGCGCAAGCCGCGCGCGTGCCCAGCGCTCGAAGCGCTCGACCATCGGGTCCGCGCGCGCCAGATGATCCGGAATCATGTAAGGCGCCTGCGAAGGCCGCGCATCCACCAGCAGATAGCGCGCCACCGTCGCCGCGAGTGCGGGACTCGCCTGATTCATCAGCCAGAGCGCGAGATCGAGATGGCCCATCGCGGCGCCCGCCGTCGCGAACTCGCCCGACGGCACCAGCATGCGCGCGCTGTCGAGACGCACCGCCGGATAACGCTGCCGGAACAGCGGCGCGAGCCACCAGCTCGTGGTCGCCTCGTGATCGTCCAGCAGGCCGGATTCCGCCAGCACGAAGGTGCCGATGCACGCCGCCGCGATCTTCACGCCATCCGCGTGATAGTGCGCGAGCAGCTCCATCGCGTCGATCACATCGCGGCGGGCGAGCGCCGGCAGCAATTGCGCGGGCATCTTGGTGCCGGGCGCTGGCACGATCAGCCAGTCGGGGCGCGTCATCGTGCTCGCCGGCTTGACCGGCACGCGCATGCCGAGCGCGCTGTGCACGTCGCGCCGCATGCCGATCAGTTCGATCTCGAAGCGCGGACTGCTGCCAGGCTCCGACATCGCGGCCAGTTCGTTCGCGGTGGTGAACGCGTCGAGCACGGCGCAGAGCGCGGTGTCGAATACGCCGTCGAGGGCGAGAACCGTGAGTCGCATGGCGTGAATGATTCTAAAAATGTCATTTCCGACAATAGCCCCGACCGCATCTTCTGTCTACAGTCACTCACATCCCGATCCAAGGAGCCGTCATGACTTCCCCACAGCACGCCCTCGACCGTCCGATCTGGACCGCGCTCACCACGAAGCAGCGCCATCTCGGCCTCGGTGACACGCTCGCGCGGCGCTTTCATCCCGATGTCGCGCCGTTCGCGGCGATCGCGGCGGACACGCCGGACGCCTGGCGCGCGCTGCACGCGCTGTTGCAGCCGAATGAGCAGGTCGCCATTCTGTCGTCGGATGCGCCCGCGAGCATCGATATCGACTCATTGCAGGCGAAGCGCGTCGGCACGATTCATCAGATGATCGCGACGCAGCCCTTCACGCACCGCACGGACGACAGCGACGTGATGCATCTCGGCAGTGCCGACGTGGACGACATGCTCGCGCTCGTGCAAAGAACGCGGCCCGGCCCTTTCGGCAAGCGCACGCACGAGATGGGCCGGTACATCGGGATTCGCGAGCACGGGGAGCTCATCGCGATGGCGGGCGAACGCATGTGCATCGACGGCTATGTCGAAATCAGCGCCGTCTGCGTGGATGAGCGCTGTCGCGGACGCGGTCTCTCCGGCAGGCTCATGAACATCCTGCGCAGGGAAATCGGGCTACGCGGCGCCACGCCCTTCCTGCACGTGTTCAGTCACAACGAAAGCGCGATCGGCGTGTACGAGCGGCTCGGCTTCGAACTGCGTCACGCGTTCGCGCTCACCCAGCTCATGCATGCCGATCCAGCCACGCCCGCCAGCCGCCATAGCGCGTGATATCGACAGCGCCTTCGAGCGCATACGCCTCGCACACGAAGCCGGTTTCCCAGCGCCCATCCGCCAGCTCGACCTTGCCGAGCGCGAGCGGCGCGGGAATGCCCGCGAGGAACGAGCCGATCTCCGCGCCCGGCATCTCCCACACTTCGACCGCGATCTCTGCGCCGTTCGCTTCATCGCGCATCATGCCGGGCCGCGCGACGGCGCCGCCCGCGAGCGCGTACAGGCGGTAGCGCGGCGCGCTCGCCGTCGCTTCGACGAGGCGCGCGCCACGCGCGGTCAACTGCCCGTTCAGAGGCAAACCCGCGAGATGCGCACCGCACACGACGAGCTTCATGCGGTCGTCGCGGGCGGCGTGCATGGGCGCATCCGTGTTCTGCGACGCACCGCCGACGAGCGGCACGGCGAGTCTGCGATGCAGCGCATCGGCGACGCTCAGAAGGTATTGATCGGTGAAGGCGCGGCCGAACAGCGTCACGCCCCACGGCAGGCCGTTGCGCATGAAACCCGCGGGCGTCGCGACGGCGGCGTAGTCGAGCAGGTTCATGAAATTCGTGTAATGCCCGAGCAACGAGTTCGCGCCGATCGGATCGCGCTCCAGTTCGGCGAGCGTGACCGGGCGCGGGATCGATGGCGTCAGCACGCAATCGAGATCCGCGAGAACCGCGTCGCAACGCTGCTTCAACGCTTGCAATCTGTACTGCGCGCGGAACGCATCGACGGCCGTCGTGCCGGGCGCTTTCGCGAGCACATCGCGGATCACGGGCAGCACGGCATCGGGCTGCGCTTCCAGCAGCGCGCCCGCGACGCTATAGCGTTCGGCGACCCACGGCCCTTCGTAGAGCAGGCGCGCCGCTTCGACGAACGGCGCGAAGTCGATGTCGACCGCCTCGCCGCCGATCGCTTCGAGCGCGGCGCGCGCGTCGGCGAAGAGCGCGGGGCTTTCATCGCAACCGGCGAATTCGAGCTGACGCGGCACGCCGAAACGAAAACGCGCGACCTTGCCGAACGCCGAGCCATCGTTCCATTGCGGATTCGCGCGGCTGTAGGCATCGGCGGGATCGTGGCCTGCCGTGAGCGCGAACAGCGTGCTCGCCTCGCTTGCGGTCGCCGTGAAATACGTCACGCAATCGAGCGTGCGGCACGCGGGCACGACGCCCGCCGTCGACAGCAGGCCCTTCGTCCCCTTCATGCCGAAGAGATTGTTCAACGCGGCGGGCACGCGGCCCGAGCCGGCCGTATCGGTGCCGAGCGCGAAGCTCGCGACGCCGAGCGCGACGGCCAGCGACGATCCCGCGCTCGATCCACCCGACGGATAGTCGGCCAGCACACTGTTGCGGCACTTGCCGTAAGGCGAGCGCGTCCCGTTCAGGCCGGTCGCGAACTGGTCGAGATTCGTCTTGCCGATGGGCACCGCGCCGAGCGCGATCAGGCGCGCGACGAGCGTCGCGGACTCGCTCGGCGTGTAGGCGAACGCGGGACACGCGGCGGTCGTCGGCACGCCCGCGAGATCGATGTTGTCCTTGATCGCGAACGGCACGCCGTAAAGCGGCAGCGAATCGATATCGCGTGCGTCGAGCGCGGCGAGATAAGGTTCGATTTCGTCATCGCCCAGCAGATGAATGAAGAGCCGATAGTCGGGGTTGAGCATCGCGGCGCGCGTGCGCAACGTGCCGATCAGCGTGCGCGGCGTCACGCGGCCTTCGCGATACGCGGCGCGCAAGGCGGAAAGACGCAGGTCGAATGAATCCATGTCCGATGATTCCTTGTTGGTATGAAGTGCGTCACGCGCGCTGTTCGATCACGGCGACGCGCTGTCCCGCGCGCACCGACGCGCCCGGCGCGACATGAATCTCGCCGACCGTGCCCGCGCACGGCGCGATGACGGAGATCTCCATCTTCATCGATTCGATGACGACGAGCACGTCGCCCGCTTCGACGCTCGCGCCACGCTCGACGCGCACCTGCCACAGATTGCCCGCGATCTCGCTGTCGACGGCGATCTGGCCATCGGCGAGCGGCGCGATGTCCGCTTCGGCGGCAACGGGCGCATCGAGTGCGGTTTCATCGCTGCCCGCTTCGTGCCAGCGCTGGCGCTCCGCTTCGAACGCCTCTTGCTGATGCGCGCGAAACTGCGCGATGCCATCCGCTTCGCGATCGAGAAACGCCTGATAGTCCGCGAGAGACAACTCTGTCTCCTCGATCTTCAACGGATGACGCCCGAGCGGAAACGTCTCGCGGATGCGCAGCAGTTCATCGGCGGAGACTTCGTAGAAGCGGATCTGATCGAAGAAGCGCAACAGATACGGACGGCCCGCGAAATCCGCGACTTCGCGATAGCGGTTCCACATCTGCAACGTGCGTCCGACGAACTGATATCCGCCCGGCCCTTCCATGCCGTACACGCACAGATACGCGCCGCCGATGCCGACCGAGTTCTCCGCCGTCCACGTGCGCGCCGGGTTGTACTTCGTCGTCACCAGGCGATGGCGCGGATCGAGCGGCGTTGCGACCGGCGCGCCGAGATAGACATCGCCGAGGCCCATCACGAGATAGCTTGCATCGAAGACGACGCGCTTCACGTCATCGATCGAATCGAGCCCGTTGATGCGGCGAATGAACTCCAGATTGCTCGGGCACCACGGCGCGTCCTTGCGCACGGTGGTCATGTATTTGTCGATGGCGAGCCGGCACGCGGGATCGTCCCACGACAGCGGCAGATGCACGATGCGCGACGGCACGCGCAAATCCTTTTGCAGCAGCACGCTGTCCCAGGTCTTCGCGACATGGCCGAGCAAGCTATCGAGCGGCAATCGTTCCGGCTGATAGTGAATCTGCAGCGAACGGATGCCGGGCGTCAGATCGACGACGCCGGGCAACTGCAACGCTTCGAGCGACTGCATCAGCGCGTGTCCGCGAAAGCGCAGCACGAGATCGAGTTCGGACGGCCCGATTTCGAGCAGCAGATGCGTGTCGCCGGAGAGACGCGCGACGAGACGCTCATCGCCTTCGCCGATGTTCAATACGATCGGAGATTGCAATGGCGCTGCGCGCGTCGCAGTCGCACTCTCCTGCCACGCTACCGCCGACGCACGCGCGGTCGCGATATCGACCGGCACGAAGCGCACCTTGTCGCCCGCCTTCAACTGGCCGATGCGCCACAGGTCTGCTTCGATCACCGTGACGGGACAGACGAAACCACCGAGGCTCGGCCCGTCCGGACCGAGGATGACGGGCATGTCGCCAGTGAAATCGATCGCGCCGACGGCATACGGATTATCGTGAATGTTCGACGGATGCAGGCCCGCTTCGCCGCCATCGGCGCGCGCCCATTCCGGCTTCGGACCGATGAGGCGCACCCCCGTGCGGCTCGAATTGAAATGGACTTCCCAGTCGGTCTCGAAGAAGCGCTCGATATAGCTCGCACTGAAGTACTCGGGCGCGCCGTGCGGGCCGTAGATCACTCGCAGCACGCGTACATCGTCCAGACGCTGCGCGAGCGAATCGGGCAAGCGCGCACCCGCTTCGCGATCCGACAGCGCGTAGAGATGCAGCACATCGCCCGCACGCAATGCGCGCCCGCCGTGGCCGCCGAACTGGCCGAGCGTGAACGTGCTGCGGCTGCCGAGATAGCGCGCGACATCCAGCCCGTCACGCACGCACAGATACGCGCGCGCGCCCGCGCCGCGAATCGCGCCGAGCGCGAGCGTCGAGCCGGCCGCGACGAAGAGCGTCGTGTTCATCGGCTGCACGATGTCGTCGAGCATGACGGGCAGCGTCGCGCCAGTCACCGTGACGACAGCATCGGTATTGAAGCGCAGCGTCGGACCGCTCATGGTGACTTCGAGCGCGGCGGCATCGTCGGGGTTGCCGAGCAGGCGATTGCCGAGGCGCAGCGCGCGATCGTCCATCGGGCCCGAAGGCGGCACGCCCACGGCCCAGTAACCCTGACGGCCCGGATAGTCCTGCACCGTCGTCTGTGTGCCGCCGCTCAGCACTTCGACTGTCGATGCGCGATAGCGCAGGCCTTCGAGACAGCGCGTCCACGGATGGCCGCTGGCGAACGGCGTGTCCGCGAGAATCTGCCGCAGATAGCCGCAATTCGTTTCGACGCCGTAGATGCGCGTCGCGTCCAGCGCGGCGTCGAGCGCGTGGCGCGCCGCATCGCGCGTCGGTTGCCACGCGATCAGCTTCGCGAGCATCGGATCGAACCACGGCGGCACTTCGCAGCCGGCATCGATCCATGTATCGATGCGCAACGCACGGCCATCGGCGCAAGGAAACGACACGTCCGTCAGCAGCCCCGGGCACGGCTTGAAATCGCGGCCTGGATCTTCCGCGTAAAGACGCGCCTGAATCGCGTGGCCTTGCGGCTTCAGATCGCGCGAAAGCAGATCGAGCGGCGGCAATGTGTCCGCTGCGAGTTCGATCATCCAGCGCACCAGATCCACGCCCCACACCTGCTCCGTCACGCCGTGCTCGACTTGCAGGCGTGTGTTCACTTCGAGGAAATAAAAGCGTGCGGCGTCGCTGTCGTAGACGAATTCGACCGTGCCCGCCGAGCGATACGACACCGCCTGCGCAAGGCGAATCGCGGCCTCGCAAAGCGCCGCCTCCATGCCGTCGGGCAGATTCGGCGCGGGCGTTTCTTCGAGCACTTTCTGGTTGCGCCGCTGCACGGAGCAATCGCGCACGCCGAGCGCGATGGCCGCGCCCTTGCCATCGCCGAACATCTGCACTTCGAGATGGCGCGCGCGCTCGATGTACTTCTCGATGAACACGCCCGCGTCGCTGAAATTGTTCTGCCCGAGACGCCTGACGATATCGAACTGCGCGGCGAGTTCGTCGTCGGAACGGCATACGCGCATGCCGATGCCGCCGCCGCCCGCCGTGCTTTTCAGCATCACCGGATAACCGATGTGCTGCGCCGCGTTCAGCGCGGCGTCGATGTCGTCGAGCAGGCCCGTCCCTTCGAGCATCGGCACGCCCTGTTCGGCGGCGATCGCGCGCGCCGTGTGCTTCAGGCCGAAGGCGCGCAATTGCGCGGGCGTCGGTCCGATGAACGCGATGCCGGCTGCGTCGCACGCTTCGGCGAACGCGGCATTCTCCGACAGGAAGCCGTAGCCCGGATGGATCGCCTGCGCGCCTTGTTCGCGCGCGATGGCGAGAATCTTCGCGATGTCGAGATACGTGACGCTCGCGGCGCCGTCGCCGAGGCTGCAAGCGGTATCGGCGAGACTGACGTGGCGGCTCGCGCGATCCGCTTCGCTATAGACGGCGACGCCTTGAACGTCGAGTGCGCGCAGCGTGCGCAGAATGCGGCAGGCGATCGCGCCGCGATTCGCGATAAGGACTTTGTCGAACATGAGTGGATGTTCAATGCGTGGGCGGGCCGTCCCGCCACGTGAGCATGCATGCCGGGGTCGTCCCCGGCAGGTCGACGTTCAGTGCGCTTGGTGCGTTTTCTATTGCTTGAGGCGGCGATCGATCGACAGCAGACGTTGCGCGCGCGCTTTCATCAGCGTGTAGAGCCAGCGGCGGAAAGTGTTCAGTTCCATATCGTCAGCTCCGCCGGAGTCGGGTTATACGCGTTGCACGGATTGTTCAGCTGCGGGCAGTTCGAGATCAGCACGATCACGTCCATCTCCGCGCGCAGCTCCACGTACTTACCCGCGCCGGAAATGCCGTCCTCGAACGTGAGACCGCCTTCGGACGTCACCGGCACGTTCATGAAGAAGTTGATGTTCGCGGCGATGTCGCGCTTGGAAAGCCGCCCGTCGTGCGCACAGGCGCGCAGATAGTTGTCTCTGCAACTGTGCATGTAGCGCTTCTCCAGCGCATAGCGCACCGTATTGCTTTCCTGCGCGCAGGCGCCGCCGAGCGTGTCGTGCCGCCCGCACGTATCCGCGACGATCGTCAGCAGCGGATTGCCGAGATTCGAATAGAGCACGGTGCCCGTCGTCAGATAGAGGCTTTGCTGGCGGCGCAGCGTGCGTTGCGCATCGTAGCGCTCGCGCGGATCGGCTGCGCTGTAGAAGAGCGTGTCGATGGCCTGGTTGCCTTCGACGTCGCGAATGCGCAGCGTGTGGCCCGCCTTCAACTCCTTGAGCCACGGTTCGCCCGCGGGCAAGGTCTCGCGAAAGATCGCGTCGGCTACGTCGCGCGTGCTGGCAGTGAGTGTGGATGTCGTCATGCGCGTCCCTCGCTCAGAGAAAGAATCGTTCGGTGTTGGTGAAGCCGCGTGCATTTTCATCGCACGACGTGCGGCAAATTTCCGCGACTGTCGCGCTCGCGTGGCTCAACGTGAGCTTCACCGGCTTCGGCGCGTATTCGGGATTCGGGTCGAGCGGATGCTGGATCGCGGTGAGCACGACAAGCGTGTTCATCGGCGCATACAGTTCGATTTGGTCGCCCGCTTGCGAATTGCCCTGAACGAAGTTCAACGCGCCCGCTTCCGTCACATCGACGCGGCTGAAGAGATTCAGCGTCATCACCAGATCCGCGATGCCGAGTCCCCATTTGCCGAGTTCGACGAGCAGGTTGTCCGTGCCATTGCGATAGAACGCGTTGCGCAATTCCTGATAGCGACCCTCGCCGTACTTCTCGAACACTTCCGCCGCATTCGAGACCCCGGCGAGGCTGTCATGCCATCCGCACGTATCCGCGACGATCGCGGCGAGCACGCGGCCCATGTCGGAATAGAGGCAATGGCCGCGCGTCAGCTTCGCGGTGTGCTGACACTTGAGCGTGTCGGGAAGGTTCAGGCGTTCGCTCTTTTCAGCGGCATTGAAAAGCAGCATGGCGACGTTCGCGCCGCCGCGCACATCGGTGATGCGCAGCAACTGGCCGCGCTTCACGATCAGCGACGCATGGGCGCCGCCGGGAATCGATTCTTCGAGCAGGATTTCGTTCATGTGTATGGGTCCTTTCATGCTGGCACGGCGAGCAATGGCGGAATCTCCGTCGCGCCATGCGGTTCGCGCGCGCCGTTGCGTTCGAGCGGAATGTCGTAAGTGATGCGCGCGCCGTACGCCTGCGGCGCTTGCGGGTCGATGCGTACCTTGTCGAACACGAGCACGCGGCTGCCGAGCGTGAAGCCTTCCTTCAGGTCATGCGTGACCATGAAGACCGTCAGCTTCGCTTCACGCCAGAGGCCGGTCAGCAGTTCGTGCATGTCGCGGCGGATGCCCGGATCGAGCGCGCCGAAAGGTTCGTCCAGCAACAGCACGCGCGGCTTCATCACGAGCGCCTGCGCGAGCGCGAGGCGCTGCTGCATGCCGCCCGAGAGTTGATGCGGATACTTGTCGAGCGAATCGGCGAGGCCGACGCGCGCGAGCATCGCGACGGCTTCGTCGCGTGCAAGCCGCCTGCGCGCGCCGAACAACCGTCCCGTGAAACGCGCATGCGGCAGTTCGAGCCCGAGCATCACGTTGCGCAGCACGGTCAGGTGCGGAAACACCGAATAGCGCTGGAACACGACGCCGCGATGCGCGTCGGGCTCGCCCGGCAACGGCTCGCCGTCGAGCAGGATCTCGCCGCGCGTCGGGCGTTCCTGACCGAGCAGCATGCGCAGAAAGGTCGACTTGCCGCAGCCCGATGCGCCGACCATCGAACAGAACTCGCCTTGCGCGATGCGCAGATTGAGCCGCTCCAGCACGACCTGATCGCCGTACTGCTTCCACAGGTTGCGGATCTCGATCATGCGCGGCCTCCGCGACCTTCCTGATACCAGGGGAACGCCCATTGCGTGAGACGGCGCAATGCTTCGTCGATGAGCCATGCGAGCAGCGTGATCCACGCGACGTACGGCAGGATCACATCCATCGCAAGGTAACGGCGCACGAGAAAGATGCGATAGCCGAGACCGTCCGTCGACGCGATCGCTTCCGCCGCGATCAGGAACAGCCACGCGGAGCACAACGCGAGCCGCAGCGCGATCAGAAGACGCGGCAGCAATTGCGGCACGATCACGCGCAGAATCAGCGTCCAGCTCGATGCGCCGAGCGTTTGCGCCTTGATCCACAGTTCCTCGGGAATCTCGCGCGTGCGCTGGTGCAGATCGCGGATCATCATCGGCGTGATGCCGATCACGATCAGCACGACCTTCGACAGTTCATCGAGACCGAACACGATGAAGAGAATCGGCAGAACGGCGAGCGGCGGGATCATCGATATGACCGTGATGAACGGCGACAGCGTCGCGCCCGCGAGCGGAATCGCGCCCGTCACGATGCCGAACACGAGCGCGATGGCCGCGCTCGCGGCGAGCCCGATGCCGAGCCGCTTCATGCTCGATAACGTGTCGCTCAGCATCAGGTATTCGCCGGTGCGCTTGTCTTCGGTGAACGCGTATTCGTCGAGCGCGCTCTTCATCTGCGCGGCGGACGGCAACAGCTTGTCGTCGGGGTTCGCCTGCAGGCGCAGCGACGAGCCGGTGAAGTACACCGCAACGAGCACGATGAACGGCAGCAGCAACAGCATCAGACTGCCGGTGCGGCCGGGGTGTCGGTTGATGAGCCGCATGGCGTTCACAGCTTGCCTTGCGCGGCCATGCGGACATACGTCGGATCGAAGCGCAGCTTCAGATTGCTCTTGCTGCCGACGATCACGTTGTTGTCGAACGCCATGCCGACCGCGCCCGCGTTCGGCGCGCCCTTGCCGAGCAGGCCGTGATCGAACGAGAACTGCGCGACGCGCGTCATGATCTTCGGCATGTCCGGGCTCGTCGCGAAGTCGAGCGCCTGTTGCGGCGTGTAGAAGAGCGCGGTGGTCGAGAGCTGCGACTTGTAGCCGGAGAGATCGGTGCCGGATGCCTTGGCCATCGAACTGAGCGCGGCTTCGCTGTCGGCGGAACTGCCGTGCATCGTCTGCATGATCTCGAACCATGCGCCGGTCAGTGCCTTGCCGAGCGCGGGGTTGTCGTGCAGCGTCTTCGTGTTGACGACCATCATGTCCATGATCTCGCCCGGAATGCGGCTCGAATCGAATACCTGCGTGACGTTGGGCTTCGCCTTCAGGTCCGCGAGCATCGGGTTCCAGGTGACGGCGTTGTGCACGGCGGGCGTCGCGAACGCGCCGGAGATATCGGCATCGGACGTGTTGACGGTCTTGATGTCGCGCTCGCTCATGCCCGCCGATTCGAGCGCACGCGCCAGCAGATAGTGTGAAACCGAAAGCTCGACGAGATTGACGGACTGGCCCTTGAGATCGGCGACCTTCTTGCCTGCGCCCTTGACGAGCACGCCGTCGTTGCCGTTGGAGTAATCGCTGACGATCAGCGCCGTGCTGTCCACGCCGCCCGTCGCCGGAATGGTGAGCGCGTCCATGTTGGTCATCGCGCAGCCGTCGAACTTGCCGGCGGTGTACTGATTGATCGATTCGATGTAGTCGTTGAGCTGCACGACATCGACATTGATGCCGTACTTCTTCGCCCATTTGGACATGATGCCCTGCGTCTTCGCGTAGCCCCACGGCATCCAGCCGGCGTAGATGGTCCAGCAGACCTTGAAGTCCTTGCGGGCCTGGGCGTACGAGGGTGCGGAAAAGCACAGGGAGAGAGCGACGGCGGCTGCGGCGAGAAAGCGGACGCGCATGAGGTTGACCTCGCAGTAAGCGGTTATCGACGGCAGGAGCGGCGCGACGCATCGCGTTCTCTCCCGGGCTTTTGTCCCGCCGTGTAACCTCGCTTGAGGTCGACAACTCTCGGACCAGCATCGCGCATCGGACATCGATGCGGACCGGAACCCTAGTCGTCCATTTCCAGATTGTGACTGCCACTCCTGAAAGCGCTTAATGCGATAAGCGTGCCAAGCCTGTAATTACGCGGGCTCGGCGGCGTGGACGCGGATTCGTGCACAGATACGAAGCGCCCCGCGCGATGCGCCTACGCACGGGCGCACCAAACGGGTGCCCGCATTCCAGTGGAATGTCGCAATTCTTCTATCCGGGCGCGCCGGCTTTCGATGGAATACGGGACAGTCACGCGTTCCCGCAGCAACCCGCTTTCCTCTCACTTGGGTAACCATCATGTTCAGTCGCGCAGCCAGCACCGTTGAAAACGTCGATCCGGAACTCTGGGCCGCCATCACCGATGAAAACCGCCGTCAGGAAGATCACATCGAGCTGATCGCGTCGGAGAACTACACCAGCCCGGCGGTCATGGCCGCGCAAGGCTCGCAGCTCACCAACAAATATGCCGAAGGCTATCCCGGCAAGCGTTACTACGGCGGTTGCGAATACGTCGATGTGGTCGAGCAGCTCGCCATCGACCGCGTGAAGCAACTGTTCGGCGCGGAAAGCGCGAACGTGCAGCCGAATTCCGGCTCGCAGGCGAACCAGGGCGTGTTCTTCGCGATGCTCAAGCCCGGCGACACCATCATGGGCCTGAGCCTCGCGCACGGCGGCCACCTCACGCACGGCTCGCCGGTCAACATGTCGGGCAAGTGGTTCAACGTGGTGAGCTACGGCCTGACCGAAGCCGAGGACATCGATTACGAAGCGGCCGAGCAACTCGCGAACGAGCACAAGCCGAAGCTGATCGTCGCGGGCGCGTCGGCGTTTGCGTTGAAGATCGACTTCGAGCGGCTCGCGAAGATCGCGAAGAACGTCGGCGCGTATCTGATGGTCGACATGGCGCACTATGCGGGCCTCATCGCGGCCGGTGTGTATCCGAATCCGGTGCCGCATGCCGATTTCGTCACCACGACGACGCACAAGAGCCTGCGCGGCCCGCGCGGCGGCGTGATCCTGATGAAATCGGAGTACGAGAAGCAGATCAACTCGGCGATCTTCCCCGGCATTCAGGGCGGCCCGCTGATGCATGTGATCGCGGCGAAGGCTGTCGCGTTCAAGGAAGCGCTGTCGCCGGAGTTCAAGGCGTATCAGCAGCAAGTCGTCGACAACGCGCGCGTGCTCGCCGAAACGCTCGTGAAGCGCGGCTTGCGGATCGTGTCGGGTCATACCGAAAGCCATGTGATGCTCGTCGATCTGCGCGCGAAGAAGATCACCGGCAAGGCTGCGGAAGCCGCGCTCGGCGCCGCGCATATCACGGTCAACAAGAATGCGATTCCCAACGATCCGGAAAAGCCCTTCGTCACGAGCGGCATCCGGCTCGGCTCGCCCGCGATGACGACGCGCGGGTTCGGCGTGAAGGAAGCGGAGATCGTCGGGAATCTGATCGCCGATGTGCTGGAAAGCCCGGAAGATGCGGGCAATCTTGAGCGTGTTCGCGAGCAGGTCGCCGTGCTGACGAAGCGTTTTCCTGTGTACGGTTGAGGTTTCGCCGGATCCCGTTAGCGTGTAGGTTTGTTAGCGTTGCCCCTGTGCGGGGCGGCAGTCACTTTCTTTGCTGCTGCAAAGAAAGTAACCAAAGAAAGCAGCTCGAGCCGCCCGCGGTCATACGCAATTTGGGTGTTCTTCTCGTTGTCCGTGGGCTCAGTAGCGAGTGCCCTCAAAGGCCTAATCGGGCGTGGACCGCGCACGGTCTGACAAGCTAGTCGTTTAAGCGCGCAGGTTCAGCACGAAATAGCTTCGGCACAGCGCTGCGCGCTGCCGATGGGTATGCAAGGGAAACCATCGGTATGCGTGCACCTGCGATTGACCCATCGGCCGCGTAGCGGGCCGGAGCTATTTCGTGCTGAACCAGTTTGTTTTGTGGCGCGATGTGGCAGACCGTGCGCGGTCCAAGCCCGGTGTGGCCTTTGAGGGCACTCGCTACTGCTGTGCCAAGACCGATCGCCTGTGCCGCGGCCGGCGTGAAGTACTTTGGATGGGGATAGCTGTTTCTTTGGTTACTTTCTTTGCAGCAGCAAAGAAAGTGACTGCCGCCCCGCACAGGGGCAACGCTCATAGACCGACACGAATACGGGATCCGGCGACAAACTTGAAATCAGCTCTCGCACCACTCAACGACATCCGCCTCATCGACTGCAACGAAGCCGACCACGCGCCCGCAATTCGAGACCATGTCGACATGAGCGCCTCATGAACCGCCGTCCCGAGAACGTGGCGGCTCTCATCGCCATCGCAGAGGCGCTGTTCAGGTCGGAACAGTTGCCGGAAGCCGGCCGCCTCGTTGCGGCGCGGGTCTTCGAGCGGCTCCAAACACCCTCCGACGACGGCGCGCGGCATCACACACGCTATCCCGCCTGCGACTGGCTCGACGCGGCGCTCGCCCCTTTCATCGACGACGACACCGGCTTCGGCGCCGCCGCGCGCGCGCTCAAGGCGCTCGAACCGGACCTCGGATGGTCCCGCCGTTCATCGGGCGAAAACGGCAGCGAGAACTATATCGACGCCCACGTTCACGGCATGATCTGCGGTCCGGGCGGCGCCGAGAGCCGCTATGACGTGCAACTGGGCTTCTCGCTGATGTTGCCGCACGTTCGATACCCCGACCACAGCCATCCACCCGAGGAAGCCTACGTGCTGTTCACGCCGGGCGAATTCCGGCAGAACGGCGGCGCGTGGTTCGATCCGGGCATCGGCGGCGGCATTCATAACGTGCGAAACAATCCGCACGCAATGCGTTCCGGCGCGGTGCCTTTTCTGGCGATGTGGACGCTGCTGACCAGAGACGGCGACTAGCCCGGCTGACGAAGCGACCTTTCGATGCGTATGCCATGCCGCTTCATCTTCGCGTAGAGCGCGGGCTTCGACACTTGCAGCAGCTTCGCGCAGTTCGTCACGTTGAAGTTGCACGCCTGCAAGGCGGATTCGATCGCGACGCGCTCCGCTTCCTTCAGCGACACCGGTTCGCGATGCCGTCCCGCTGACGCGGCGTTTGTCTGCGCGACGTTCGCGCTGCCGAGCAACGCCGATATATCCGCGATACGCTCGCCTTCGTTGAAGTTGACGATCTTCTCGACGAGATTCTCGATCTCGCGCACGTTGCCGGGCCAGTCGTGCGCTTCGAGCTGCCGCAGCGCCTGCTCCGCGATTTCGGGCGTCGGCTTGTGCATGCGCGTGCAGTATCGATCGAGAAAAAACGCAGCCATCGCGCGGATATCCTCGCGACGTTCGCGCAAGGGCGGGATCGTGATTTCGATCACGTTGCAGCGGTAGTAGAGATCTTCGCGGAAGGTCTTCGCGAGCACCATCGACGCGAGATCGCGATTGCTCGCGCAGACGATGCGCACGTCGACGGGAATGCCGCGCGTGTCGCCGATGCGCGTGACCTCGCGTTCCTGCAATACGCGCAAAAGCTTCGCCTGAACGTCGATGGGCAACTCCGAGATTTCATCGAGAAACACCGTGCCGCCATCGGCGGATTCGAACTTGCCGGGCCGCCCGTCGCGCGCCGCGCCGGTGAAACTGCCGGGCGCATGGCCGAAGAGTTCGCTTTCGATCAGCGCATGCGGCAGCGCCGCGCAATTGATCGCGATGAAAGGCTGCGCGGCGCGCGCACCGGCGTTATGAATCGCCTGCGCGAAGACTTCCTTGCCGACGCCGCTTTCGCCCGACAACAACACGTTCGACGCGCCGCGCGCCGCCTTCTTCGCGGCATCGACCGCGCGCTTCATGCCCGCGCTCGAACCGATCACGTTATCGAACGTGAAGCGCGCGTGATTGCCCGCGTAGCGCCCGGCCATCTTGCGCACGCGCCGCATCTCGCGGAACGTGTTGACGACCGACACGACTTCGCCGCAGCGGTTCTTGATCGGAATGGCGGTATCGAGCAGATGCAGATGCCGCGCGGGCGAATCGATGATCAGCTCGCGATCGACATATCCCACGCCCGTGGTGAAAATCGGTCCGACGATCGGCTCGAAGTCGATCACCGCGTTGAGCGTCCTGCCGATGCTCGCCTTCGGATCGATGCCGAGGATGCGTCCCGCGACCGAATTGACGTGCCGCAGCACCTGGCCCTGCCCGATCACCATCAGCCCGTCGCCGATATGATCGATGATCGCGCGCTGCTCTTCGACGAGCGTATCGTAGGCGGCGAGATCGAAGGCGCTTTGCAGGAGCACGTCGAGTGTCGCGCCGAGCAGCGCGATCCACGCGGCGGGCGTGGAATCGACGGATGAAGGCGTTCGCAGCGCGACGAGAAAGACGCGGCGTCCGCGCGCATCGATGCGCAGCGCGAACGCTTGCTGAAGCGCTGCGGCCGGGCCTTGCAGCGCAAGCATCGCGCAGCGTCCGTCCGATGCAGCCGTGGCGGCTTCCGCGAGCGCGGCGAGTTGCCCGGAGGGGCACTGCGCGAAAAACGCGTCGAGCGGGCCATCGATGGTTTGTGCGACGCCTTCGAGCACATGACCGCTGCGATCCAGCGTGAAGATGCACGCGTTCGCTTCACGCGCCGCGAGACGGCGCGCGTCACGCCAGCGAGAGGACGCGAGCGCGCTCTCCAGCGTGGCGATGTCGGGATCGAGCGCGACGGTGGCCATGTGCTCCTGCGGACAGTCGGGCGATGAGGTCGAATATAGCAGGACAAAATCGTGCTAGCCGGCGTCGCACGGCATGGCGGCGAATCAATCCTTCTGCGCAATCGCCGTAAGCGCGCCCCCATTCAATCGATACACCGTCACAGGCGCATCGATCCAGTCACCATTCGCATCGAACTTCACGGGACCGAGAATGCTCGTGAACGACTGATCGCGCAACGCCTTCACGAACACCTCGGGCTTCGCCGATCCCGCTTTCTGCATCGCATCGGCGACGACGAGCGTAGCCGCATAAAAGGCCGGCGCGTACGTATCGACATCGGCGCTGAACGCGCTCTTGAACCTCGCGCGGAACGTCTTGCCGTCGGGCAGCGTATCGAGCGGCGCACCGCCCTGCGCGCAGAACATGCGCTTGTCCGCGACGCCCGCCGAGAGCTTGTCGAACTCGGGCGAACAGATGCCGTCGCCGCCGACGAGCGTCGCGTTCACGCCGAGTTCGCCCATCTGCCGCGCGAGCGTCGCGGCCTGCGCGTAGTAGCCGCCGTAGAACACGACCTGCGGATTGCGCGACTTGATCTGCGTGAGAATCGCCTTGAAGTCGGTGGACTTGTCGGTGCTGAATTCCCGCGCGACGATCTGCAAGCCCTCCTTCTGCGCAGTCTTGATGAACACATCGGCGACGCCCGTGCCGTATGCGGTGCGATCGTCGATCACGGCGGCGCGCTGCGCGCCGAGCACCTTCGACGCATAAACCGCCATGCGGCCGCCCATCACGTTGTCGTTGGTGGCGAGCCGAAACACGTACGGATAGCCGAGATGCGTGAGATCCGGATTCGACGATGCGCCCGTCATCATCACCACGTGCGCGTCGTTGTAGATGCGCGCCGCCGGAATGCTCACGCCCGAGTTGTAATGGCCGATGACCGCCGCGACGCCATCGTCGACGAGCTTCTGCGCGACGTTCACACCGACCTTCGGATCGCCCTGATCGTCCATCGAGATCAACTGGAATTTCACGGGCTTGCCGGCGATCGTGAAGCCCTTCGCATTCAGCTCGTCGATGGCGAGCCGCACGCCGCGCTCGTCGTCCTTGCCGCTTTGCGCGGCGCTGCCCGTGAGCGGCCCCGCCACGCCGATCTTCACCACTTCCTGCGCGTTCGCCGCGTTGCACAGCATCGCGGCGCATGCGAGCAACATCGCCATCTTCATCGGTTTCATATCGTTTCCCCAGTCGCTGTGAATGACAGACTATCCAGAAGGTCCCGTACCGGCGACAACGTGTCGAACTCGAAATCCGGGCGCGGCTGCCACGTGCCGAGCGTATCGCCGCCGCGATTGATCCACGCCACCGCCATGCCGAGCGGTTTCGCGCCGTCGATATCGGCCCAGCTCGCGAGCGAGCAATGCAGCACGTCGCGCGCGGGCAGCGCGAGGCGGTCGAGCGCGAGCGAGAAGATCGCCTGCGACGGCTTGTACGCCTGCGCCATCTCCGCCGTCGTGACGTGCTCGAAGTAGCGCGTGAGCTGCGTGCGCCGCCACAGGTCGCTGTCCATGTTGGTGATCGGCATCAGCGGATAGCGCGACGCGGCCCAGTCGAGGAACGGCACGGCGTCGGCGTGCGCGGGCGACGCTTCGACGAGATGCGTGAGGAACACATCGGTGAGCGTATCCATCGCGTGGCCACGGCGTGCGCCGGGCCAGCGCGCATCGAGCACGGCTGTGAGCGCCTCTCGCGCGACATCGCGATAACGCGCGTACGCCTGCCCGCGATAGATCCGCACATTGCGGATGTCCCAGTCGAGATAGATGTCGAAGGCGGAATCGCCGGTTTCGATGGACAGTCGGCGCAACACTTCCGCCATGCCGATCGTGCCGCCGCGATCGACATCGACGAGCGTGCCGAAGTAATCGAACGTCAAGGCTTTCGTGTTCATCGCGCGTGCTCCTTTCGTGTGGCGAAGGCCTTCACGCGTTCAGCGGCCTCGGGGTCCGCGAAGGCTTCGATGGTCGCGGCGAATTCGAGGTCGAGGCTGCGTGACAGCGTCTTCGAGAGTTCCATCGTGACGAGCCGCTTCAGGCGCGCGATCGACGTGTGCGATTTCTCCGCGATGCGCGCTGCGAGCGTCATCGCCGTGTCGAGCATCGCATCGCGCGGCACGACGCGATTCACGAGTCCCATCGACAGAAGCGATTGCGCGCTTTGCCGCTCGCCGAGCAGCCATAGTTCCATCGCGCGTTGATGGCCGAGCGCCTGCGGCAGCAGCTGCGTGACGCCGCCGGTGACGAACTGCCCCCACTCCATCTCCGGAAAGAACGCGACGAGATCGTCCGATGCAACCACGATGTCGCAATTGAGCATCCACTCGAATCCGCCGCCGACGGCAAAACCATGCACCGCGCCGACAACCGGTTTCGCGTTGAACATCAGATCGCGCGTGATGCGTTGAATGCGCTCGATATGACTGCGGATGCTGTCATCGCTCGCACTCTGCTCGCCGAATTCCTTCAGGTCGTCGCCCGCGCAGAACGCGCGGCCCGCGCCGGTCAGCACGATCACGCGGCACGCGCGATCGTCGTTTGCGCGTTGCAGTGCGTCGTGCAGGTCGTCGAGCAGCGGCCCGCTGATCGCGTTCATGCGCTCGGGGCGATCCAGCGTCACGATGCAGACGGGTCCATCCATGCTTGTCTTCACGTAGCTCATGCGGGCTCCTTGTCGATCCAACGTGTCTTGCCTTCGGTGCGCGGAAAGTGCTCGAACGGGACCATCGTCACCGCCGCGCTCGCGCCGATGCGTTCTCGCACGGCCGCCTCGATGCGCGCCGCCGCGTCGTCCCAGCGATCGGCGGGCAAGCCGTGCGCGGCCTCCACCGTCATGGCGATGCGGTCATACGGCCCCGGGCCTTTCAGCACGATGCGAAACATGCCCGACGCCCATTGCGGCAACGCCTCGACCGCGAGCCGCACCGCGCCCGGAAACACGTTGACGCCGCGCACGTTGAACATGTCGTCGGTGCGGCCCGTCACGCGAAAGCGCCACGCGCTGCGGCCGTCCGGGCCGGGATCGGTGGCCGTCACGGTGACGACATCGCGCGTGCGATAGCGCACGAGCGGCTGGCATTGCTTGCGCAAGTGCGTGCAGACGAGCTCGCCGGTCGTGCCCGCTTCGGCCGGCAGACGTGCGAGCGTCTGCGGATCGATGATCTCGGCGAACACGACGTCGCCCGCGTGATACAGAAGATCGTTGGTCCAGCCGGTTTGTCCGCCGAGAATGCTCAGCACTTCCGAGAGACCGAAGTTCGCGTTGCGCACCTTGAAGCCCCACTTCTCTTCCATCGCGGCGCGCAACTCGGGATTGTCGAGACCCGCTTCGCCGCCGAACAGACCGAGCTTCAGTCCGAGATCGCGCGGCGCGGGGCCGCCGGTCTCGCGCAACACCTGTTCGATCAGCGCGGGATACGACGGCGTGCACGAAATCGCGTTGATGCCGAGGTTCAGGATCGAATCGATGAGCAGCCGCGTGTTGCCGACGCCGAACGGCACGACGGTCGCGCCGGTCGCTTCGAGGATCGTGTGATCGGTGAAGCCGCCCGTCCACATGCAGTAGTTGAGGCAGTGGACGACGCGATCGTCCGGGCGCAGGCCCGCGGCCCACATAGAGCGCGCGCCGACGCGGGCGATGTCCGCCGCGTCGCGCGTGCTGTTGGCGAGGATCAGCGGCCGGCCCGTCGTGCCCGATGTGCGATGCAGCCGCGCGATGCCGCCTTCCGCGCACGCGACGTAATCGCCATAGGGCGACGCGCCTTCCTGGCTCACGCGCAGTTCGTCCTTCTCGGTGAAGGGCATGTCCTGAAGCGTGTCGAGCGTGACGTCGTCGCGGCCGATCCAGTGCGCGAGCCGGGTCCGGTAGAACGCCGACATCGCGCGCAGATACGGCCAGTGCGATGCCCACAGTGCGTCCTGATGACGACGCACGTCGGCGGGCGAGAGCGTTTCGAACGCTTCGTCGAAGTAGACGCCGTGCGTCGGGGAGTGTTCAGCCATGTGCTTTTCTCTCGTCGTGGGAATGCGTCATTCGGCGCGGCGGCGTTTCGCGGCGCGCGCCTCGATCACGGAGCGTTCGACGATCGCGCGCGCGTGGCTCGCCGTGCCTATCGGTCCGCCCGCGTCGGAAGCGACGATGTCGAACCAGTACAGCGCGCCTTCGAGATCGCGAAAGGTCGCGGTGGCGGAGACATCGGCGCCGAGCGGCGTCGGCGCGAGATGATTGAGATGCGTCGTCACGCCGACGGAGAGTTGCCCGTCGCCGACGGCATCACGCAACGCTTCGGCGCACGCGCGCTCGATCAGCGACAGCAGCGCGGGCGTGGACAGCACGTCGGGATAGCGTTCGCCCTCGCCTCGCGCGTGGGCGGACGCGAGATCGGCGGATGTGACGGTGTGGGTGAGCGTGGCGGCTCGGCCTCGTTCGATCATGTGCGGCTCCGGGTTGTCTGGAGCGTGATCAATGCAAGGGCCGGGCCATATGTGTCAAAGCCCCGGCTGGCGGGGCTTTGCGGGATTTCTCGAGGTCGCGGATCTGTGAATCGGAAAGATTCTTGTCGTTAAGATTCGAAACGGTCGTCGGGTTGTTTTACGGTGATTGCCTCACTTCCCCGGCGTCAGCACCACCCGGAACCGCGCCTTCCCGCTCATCATCCGCTCATACGCCTCGGCCGCGCGCGACAGCGGAAATTCCTCGATCATCGGCTTCACGCCCGACAGCGCGCTGAACGCCAGCGTTTCCTGCGAATCCGCCGCCGTGCCGGACGGCCAGCCCTGCACCGAGTTGCGGCCCATGATGAACTGCGTGATCGGCACCTCGACCGGTTCCTCCGAGATCCCGACCATGATCAGCTTGCCGTTCAGCCCGAGACCGCCGATGGTCGCGCTCATCGCCTTACCGCTCGTCGCCGTCGCGAGGATCACGCGCGCGCCGCCGAGCGCCTTGAGGGCTTCGGCCACGTTCTGCGATTCGCTGTCGATGTAGTGATGCGCGCCGAGCTGCTTCGCGAGCGGCGCCTTGTCCTGGCCGCGCGCGATGGCCGCCGTGACGAATCCCATCTTGCGCGCGAACTGCACGCCCAGATGGCCGAGCCCGCCGATGCCGAGAATCGCGACCACGTCGCCCGCGCGCGCGCCGCTGTTGCGCAGCGCATTGAAGGTGGTGATGCCCGCGCAAAGGAGCGGCGCGGCATCGACGTCGGAGAGATCGTCGGGCACGCGCGCGAGGGCTTCCTGCGGCGCGACCATGTAGTCCGCGTAGCCGCCGTCGTAGCTGATGCCCGGCACGAGCGCGCGCTGGCAAAGCACGAAGTCGCCGTGACGGCAATGCTCGCAATGGCCGCAATGCCCGCCGTGCCAGCCCACGCCGACGCGCTGCCCTTTCTCCCAGCCCTCCACGCCCGCGCCGAGTTTCTCGATCACGCCCGCGATCTCGTGCCCCGGCACGCGCGGGAACTGAAGGCCGGGCCACAGCCCTTCGACGGTGAGCGAGTCGCTATGGCAGATCCCGCAGGCCTGCACTTTGATCAAGACGTGTCCCTCGGACGGCTCCGGCACATCGCGCTCGACGACTTCCAGCGGACCGTTCGCTTTCGCTACCTGCACTGCCTGCATCGTTGGCATCGCTTGCTCCTTTCGATGGGAGAGAAACGCGCGGCGCGCCCAACGCGCCGCATACGGATGACACGGCCCGGCAAATCGCACTCCCGACCGTATCGTCGAGAAACGTCGGAGATTGCGATTGTGACAGGTCTCGGCGCGATGCACTCGCCGCGCGGCTGGACGACCCGCAGCACTCAGAAACAAAATGGAACATCGAACACCGTCCGCGCCGGTTACCATCGTCGCGGTGGTGCAAAATTCGAGCATTGCGCCGCAAACCGGAATCGAGAGCGACCTTCAAGGGTGTCATGTCAAAGAACGAAGACGCAGCCGCAAATGAGCAGGTAATCGATCGCACCAACCAGGCCACCCGCGATCCCCAAGAGACACAGGACGAGACGAGCGCGGACCACGAAGCGCCGACCGTCGCGCGCACCGGGCCGCTGACCGAAGCGAAGCTGTTCGGCCGGCAGACGCCGCCCGCGGCCGGCGCGCCCGACGCGCCGCCGCACGTGCACGGCGGCGCGGGCAGCAGCTACCGCGCGCTCACCGGTCTGCTGTGCAGCTACGCGTTGCTGATCGTCGGCAACGGTCTCTTTCAGACGCTGATCCCGCTACGCATCCTGCAATCCGGCTATCCAACCATCGTGATCGGCCTGATCCAGTCGTGTTACTACGCCGGGTTCATTCTCGGGGCCGTGTTCAATCGCAGGCTCATCGACCGGATCGGGCAGCATCGGACCTTCGTCGCGTTTTCGGCGGCGGCTTCGATACTCGCGCTGGCCTTCGGCGCGGCCCAGTCGCCCTGGACGCTCGGCGCCGTGCGTCTTTTGACTGGCTTCGCCTTCATGGGCCTGTACACGTCCATCGAAAGCTGGCTCAACGGCACGGTGGAGAACGAAAAGCGCGGACAGGTCTTCGGTTCCTACGCGGCCATCAACTATCTGGCGGTCGGCACCGGGCAGTTTCTGCTGAATGTCGGCGCGGGTTCGGGCGGGCAGCAATTCTCCATCGCCGCCGCGCTGTTCGCCGCCGCCGTGATGCCCGTGACCTTGCTCGAAGGCTGGCCCGTGAAGGTCGCGGACGAAACGCTGCATCGCGTGCCCGCGCGCACCTGGCGGGAGAGCGTGCGGGAAATGAGAGCTTCCGCGCCGCTGGCGGTGCCGGGCTGCATCCTCGCGGGCTTCATCTACAGCAGCTTCTACGCGATGATGCCGGTCTATCTCGAACGCGCGGGCTTCTCGACGAGCGAGCTCGCGACCTTCATGGGCGTCGCGCTGATCGGCGCGCTGGTGCCGCAATGGCCGATGGGCCGGCTGTCCGACAAGGTCGACCGCCGACGTCTCGTCTATTTCACGGCGTCGACATCGGCGGCGCTGAGTCTCGTGCTCTTCTGCTTCGACGTGCGCGTGATCACCTGGGTCGCGACGCTCGTCTACGTGGCTGTCACGTTCACGCAATACGGGCTGATCGTGTCGCACGTGCAGGATCGGACGGAGGCGCATCATCGGGTCGCCATTTCGGCGCTGCTGCTCGCGCTGTTTTCGTTCGGCGGCATGGCGGGGCCGGCGCTGGCCTCGGCGTTGATGACGATCGTCGGGCCGAGCGGGCTGTTTCTCTTCAACGCGCTGTCGTGCGCGATGCTCGCGTTGAGCGCGCGGCGCGCGCTCGGCATTCACTTGCGATCGTCACAGGCGCAGACGTGAAGCGCTGAATCACGCCGAACGCAGCGTGCGGAAGCTCTCGCGAACCTCGACCGAGAAGGCTTGCGGCTGTTCCCACGCCGCGAAGTGCCCACCCTTCGGCAGACGGTTGTAGTGAATCAGCTTCGGATACGCCTTCTCCGTCCAGCTTTTCGGCGCGGCGTAGATTTCATCGGGAAACACGCTCACCGCGACCGGAATCGCCAGGTGCTTCGGTGCGAAGAAGTTGAGCTTGTTCTCCCAGTAAAGTCGCGCCGATGAAATCCCCGTGTTCGTGAACCAGTAGAGCGAGATGTTATCGAGGATGTCGTCGCGCGTAAGACCTTCGCTCTGTCCGTTGAACACACGCGCGATGAGCGCCTGGCTCGCGGCGTCGTGATCGATCATCCACGCGGCGAGGCCGATCGGCGAATCCTCGATGCCGTACAACGTCTGCGGGCGGTTGGCCATTTCCTGCGCGTAGCCGAGGCCGTGCTTGTAGAAGTAATCGAGCTGATCGAACGCGTGTTGTTCGTCCGCCGAAAGACCCGCCGGCGCTGGCTCGCCCAGCTTGAGCGCATTCGCGATATCGTCCGGCACGGTCGCGGGCATGTTGGTGTGGATGCCGACGAGTTCCGGCGGCGCGATGAGCGCCATCTGCTCGGTCACGGCGTTGCCCCAGTCGCCGCCTTGCGCCACGTATCGCGTATAGCCGATGCGCTTCATGAGCGCGATCCACGCACGCGCGATGCGTTGCGGGTCCCAGCCGGTGGCCGTCGGCTTGCCGGAGAAACCGTAGCCGGGCAGCGACGGAATCACGACATCGAAGGCGTCGGATGCATTGCCGCCGTATGCCGTCGGATCGGTCAGCGGACCGATGATCTTCAGTTGCTCGATGATCGATCCCGGCCAGCCATGCGTGACGATGACGGGCAACGCATTCGCGTGCTTCGAGCGAACGTGGATGAAGTGAATATCGAGCCCGTCGATCTCGGTGACGAAATTCGGCACCGCGTTCAGCCGCGCTTCGACCTTGCGCCAGTCGTAATCGGTGGCCCAGTGGCGCGCGAGCTTTTGCATCGTCGCGAGCTGCACGCCTTGCGATGCATCGGCGACGAGTTCACGCTCGGGCCATTTCGTCGCCTTCACGCGTCTGCGCAGGTCGGCGAGTTGCGCGTCCGGAACGTGCACACGAAGCGGACGGATGGCGGTTTTGTCGCCGCCTTTTACCTGCACGATTTCAGTTGTGTCCGGAGTCGGGTCGGCGAAGGCCAAACGGCTGAATGCGCCGGCAGCCAGCGTCGCAGCCGCGACACCGATGAAATGACGACGCGACGGCGTCTTGAGAGAGATATCGTTCGACATACAAGCCTCCTGAATACATGAGCGAGGAGGAGCGATGCGTGCCGCAGCGAATCTCTATCCCTGTAGCCGGGTTGCGGGCCGCCGTTCGGCAAGCCCTGGATCGTCACCGCCTCGATGCGCCGCGAAGGGTTTTCGCAGCAGGTGACGAGATTATGTGTATATGCACACGAGGCGTAAATGCAGGCGCGGGTACAACACTTTTGTCAGGCGGGAAAGAGTCTGGCCCGGCAATCAAGCTGTGGCCGACAGATGGTCAGCGAGCCGCATCAGCATCGCATCGCAGTCGCGAAGTTGTTCGACGCTCACGAACTCGTCGGGTTTGTGGCCCTGATCCATGCTGCCAGGGCCGCATACGACAGTCGGAATCCCAGCCTGATCGAATAGCCCACCTTCCGTGCCAAACGCCACCGTGCCGAACTCCGACGAACCGCTCAACAACGCGAGCAGGCGCGCCGCTTCGCTATCCGGCGGCGTCGCGAGTCCGGGATACGCCGAAAGCGGTTCGAGACGGATATCGGTATCGGATTGCACGGCGCGCATCTTCGGCAGCAGCTCCTCTTGTGCATAGGAACGCAGATCATCGGCCACCGTGCTGGCATCGAAACCCGGAAGCGCGCGCACTTCGAAATCGAATTCGCATTCCGCCGGCACGATGTTCAGCGCGCGGCCGCCCTTGATGACGCCTGTTTGCACAGTCGAATACGGCGGATCGAAACGCTCGTCGTGTTGATCGGGTTGCGCCAGGTTCTCTCCAATCTCTTCAAGACGATTGATCAAACGCGCCGCGTACTGAATCGCATTGACGCCATACGGCGCGTAGGCGGAATGGCAAGGTGCACCCTTCACCTGACAGCGCATCGCGAGTTTGCCCTTGTGCCCGAGCACGGGCTTCAACGACGTCGGCTCGCCGATCAGGCACAACACGGGCTTGTGCGCGCGCTGCTCCAGCTCCGCAAGCATCGGCCGCACGCCGAGGCATCCGACTTCTTCGTCGTAGGAGAACGCGAGATGCACGGGCAAGCGCAGTTCACGCTTCAGCAACATCGGCACGGCGGCCAGCACCGACGCAAGAAAGCCCTTCATGTCAGCCGCGCCGCGGCCATACAGGCGTCCATCCATTTCGGTGAGTCGGAAGGCATCGACGGTCCACGGCTGGCCATCGACGGGAACGACATCCGTATGTCCCGACAACACGATGCCGCCGCGATCGCGCGGTCCGATCGTCGCGAACAGATTCGCCTTCGTGCGCTCTGCGTTGTAGAACAGCTCGCACTCGACGTCGAGCTTCGCGAGGTAATCGCGAATGAACTCGATCAGCGCCAGATTCGAATCGCGGCTGACCGTCGCGAAACCGATCAGCCGTTCGAGCAGGGCGCGGCTCGTCATCTCACTCATCGCCCGGCACTCCGTAGCTCGGCGCGGCGGTCGGATTCAGCGCGCGCGTCACGTAGTCCTGCATCTGCGGTTTGTACGCGTGCCAGAGTCCGTCGAGTTTGCCGATGGGATCGTCATCCGCCCAGTCGACGCGCAGATCGACGAGCGGCCAGCTCTGTTCGCCCGCGATCTTCAACGCCGCCGAATGCACCGGCCCCGCTTCGCCGCCCGCTGCAATCGCGGCATGCATCGCTGCGAGAAGTCGATCCGCGAGATGACCGGTTGCGTTCTCGAACGCGGGAATCATCGCCTCGATCACGTGGATGCCCGCGAGCATGTTGCCCGCCGCGACGCATTGCCGGCCCGCCGCCGCGTGATACGTGCCGAGCGCCTGCTTGCCGCTGAAGAACGCGGTGCGGCCTTGCGCATCGACGACCGTCACCTGCCGATATTCGCTCCATTCGTTCGCGGCCAGCGCGCGCTCCAGCGCGGCAGCGGAATCGATCGCGCTTTCGAGTTGATCGAGAATCTGCGGACCGAGCGCGGGCAGCGTCACGTTCTGCGTCGCGACCGCACCGACGCCCGCACGCACCCACGGACAGCGCGCACCCACCGCGATGCTCGATGAACTGATCGCGATGCCGAGCTGCCCCGTCCGCTCACAACGTCCGACGATGGAAAAAGTCATGTGCGCTCCTTTGCGTCTTCAGGCCTGAGGCGGCGTCCAGCCATCGGGAATCACGGCGATCACGTCGATTTCCATCAGCCATTCCGGTTGCCCGAGAGCGACGACAGTCAGTCCCGTCGAAATGGGAAACACGCCTTTCAGCCATTTGCCGACTTCGCGATACACCGGCTCGCGATAACGCACGTCGGTGAGATAAGTCGTCGTCTTGACGATATGCGATAGATCGCTGCCCGCCTCTTCGAGCAATTGCTTGACGTTTTTCATAGCCTGCTCGGCCTGCGCGCGCGGATCGCCAAGGCCGATGAGATTGCCTTCGAAATCCGTGCCGATCTGACCGCGCACATAGACGGTGTTGCCCGCGCGCACGGCCTGGCATAGATCGTTGTCGAGCGTCTGATTCGGGTACGTATCCTTCGTGTTGAACATGCGGATACGGGTATGCGTGGGTTGGCTCATCGAATGCACCTTGATACGGGATGTGTTTGGAATCAGTTGACGCTCTCGACGCGCTTGTCTTCCACCTGGCTTTGCGGCGTGTCGTAGTACGCGAGATATTTGCGCTGCGTGACGATGTGATCGGCGATATGTTTCGCGTCGTGCCACACGCCCCAGATGAACGCCGAGCCACGGCGCGACAGCCACGGCAGGCCGAGAAAGTAGATGCCCGGCTCCTTCGCGACGCCGCGTTGATGTTTCGGTTTGCCCTTGTCGTCGAATGCATCGACTTGCAGCCAGTTGAAATCGACCGCGTAGCCGGTGGCCCAGATGATCGACGTCACGCCTTCCTTCGCCATGTCGAGCGCGAGAAGCGGATGCGTCATGCAATCGGGATCTGCGGGAATGGTGCGGGCTTCGGGCTCTTCGGGCAGATCGAGGCCGTTGCGTTGCGCATAGGCGTCGGCGGCGTCGAGCAATGACAGATAGTTTTCGTCGCCGCGCCGGATGTTATCGGCGAGATCGGCTTCGAACGTGACGACGGTATCGTCGAATGATTTCGTCAGACCGACGAGCGTGATGCCCTGATGCGCGAGACGCCTGAAATCCACCGTATGGCCGCCGCGCGCGCCGCTTACCGCGATCGTCACATGTTCGCGGCCCGGCTTCATCACTTCCGCGTCCCATTCGCCGAGCACGCCGAGCCACCAGCAGAAGTCGCGTCCGCGATAGCCACGCGGCGGACGATCGTGCGCGCCGACCGACAGATACACGCGCCGCCCCGCACGCTGCAATTCGTCGGCGATCTGCACGCCCGACGATCCCGCGCCCACGACGAGCACGCCGCCCTCGGGCAATTGCTGCGGATTGCGATAGTCGGCGGAATGAATCTGCGTGAGCGCGGCGTTTTTTGGCGCGATCGGCGGAATCACGGGGCGCTGAAACGGTCCGGTCGCAACGACGACGCGATTCGCTTCGATCGTTCCGTCAGACGTATCGACGGTAAAGCCCGGCCGTCCGACATTGCGCACGACCTTCTTCACTTCGACGCCAGTGCGAATGGGCGCGTCGAACTTTCTTGCGTACTCGACGAAATAATCCGCGACCTGTTCCTTCGAGGCGAAGCTGTCCGGGTCGAAATCCGCGAATTCCATATTAGGGAAACGATCGTGCCAGGCCGGGCCATTGGCGACGAGCGAATCCCAGCGGCCCGTGCGCCAGCGCTCGGCGATCCGGTCGCGTTCCAGCACGAGATGCGGCACGCCGAACTTGCTCAGATGTTCGCTCATCGCGACGCCGGCCTGACCGGCACCGACCACGAGCGTATCGATAGACGTTGTTTCCACTGTCATGGCTGATGTCCTTCCGAAAGGCCGTTGTATCCGTGATCCATCGTGAAAATCTACGCGCCCCGCCAGAATCCGAAAAATATATTTAAAAAATGCATAGCATTGGATTTGGCTATGCAATGAATTTTGAGCGCTTCACAATGCGGCCCATCGAAGCATGATCTCTGGAGCATCGTCGATGGAAATCCATCCTTTGCGCTACTCGTTACGGCAGTTGCGCTATTTCGTCGTGACGGCGGAAGCGCTGTCCTTCACCGCCGCCGCGCGAAAACTGCATATCTCGCAGCCGTCCATTTCCACCGCCCTCGCCGATCTCGAAGAATCGTTCGGCGTGCAACTATTCATCCGACATCATGCAAGCGGTCTGTCGCTCACGCAGGCGGGCCGCGATCTGCTCGGGCAAGCGCGCAATCTGCTGAAGATCGCGGAAGAATTGCAGATGGCCGCGAAGGAAATGGATGGCGGCATGACCGGCTCCATCGCGCTCGGCTGCCTCGTTTCGCTCGCGCCGCCGTTGATGCCGGGCCTTATCAGCCGCTTCACGGCCGGGCATGCGGGCATTTCGTTTCGCACGGTTGAGGCGCATCAGGATGGCTTGCTGCGCGGTCTGCATGACGGTTCGCTCGATATCGCGCTGACCTATAGTCTGGACCTGACCGAAGATATCGCGTTCACGCCGCTCTTGTCCTTGCCGCCGTATGCGATCCTGCCGAAGACGCATCGGCTTGCCCGCGCGCGCAAGGTATCGCTTGCGGACCTGCTGCCGGAGCCTTATGTGATGCTGGATCTGCCGCACAGCCGCGAGTATTTCGCCGCGCTCTTCGATGCGGTCGGCAGCCGTCCGGTGCCCGCGTTCCGTTCATCGCAGCCGGAGGTCGTGCGCGGCATGGTGGCGAACGGTCTCGGCTATAGCATCCTCAACTTTCCGCTCAAATCAAATCGCACGGTGGACGGCGAAGACTTCGTGATTAAACGCTTCAAGGACAACGTCAACGCGACGACTCTCGGCATCGCGCAATCGCGCACCATGCGGCCGCGTCAAGTCGTGCATCGCTTCGCGTCCTTTTGCGAGATCTATATCCGGCGGCTGCATATCGACATTTAACGCGCGTCGCGCCGATCCCGGAAGTTATCCGCGCTACATAGGTAAAAGCTTTGCTTTGTATCCGAAAACAATATTTTGGCTGGCAATTTGGCTTGATAGATTGATGTGCATGTCGAGCGCAATGCGGCAAAAGCCCGCGCCAGCGCGCTCTCACGGGGATCAGACGAGGAGGGCTTCATGGTCAGTCCGGCAACGACGATCGCGGTGCAAACGCTTATCGGCGAGTTGCAGTCGAATTGCGAACGATCATTCAGCGATGCGCGCGCCATGCCGCCGGGTGTCTATACATCGCCCGATTTTCTGTCGCTCGAAGAACGCGAGATCTTCGAGCGCGAATGGCAATGCGTCGGCCGCGCAAGCGCGTTGAAAGAGCCCGGCGACTATCTGACGGCGCAGATCGGCGCGCAACCGATCGTCGTGCTGCGCGACGAACAGATGCAGCTCAAGGCGATGTCCAACGTGTGCCTGCATCGCATGTCGGTGCTGCTCGAAGGGCGCGGCAACAAGCGCCGTATCGTGTGCCCGTATCACGCATGGAGCTATGGGCTGGACGGCGAACTGAAGGGCGCGCCGCTGATGGACCGGCAGTCCGGCTTCTGCAAGGAAAGCTATACGTTGCCCGCCGTGCGCTGCGAAGAATGGCAAGGCTGGATTTACGTGACGCTCGGTAAAGACGCGCCGCCCGTTGCAAAGCAACTCGCCGAGCTGAGCGAACTCATCGGCGCGTACGGCATGACGGATTACATCGAAACTTTCTATGAAGAGCACGTGTGGGACACGAACTGGAAGATCCTCGCGGAAAACTTCATGGAAAGTTATCACTTGCCGATGCTGCATCGCGCAACGGTAGGGCCGCATTCGAAGCTCGAAGACATGGAATGTCCGCCGGGTTATCCAGCGTTCAACTATCACTGGATCACGAAGGAAGCGAGTTTGCCGATCGGCAACGCGCATCCGGACAACACACGCCTGACGGGACACTGGCGCAAGACGACAGCGCTGCTCGCGATCTATCCGACGCATCTCGTCACGCTCACGCCCGGCTACTTCTGGTATCTCGCGCTGCAACCGCGCGGCGTCGGGCAAGTGCATATCCGCTTCGGCGGAGGGCTTGCACCTGAATTCATCGCCGATCCGGAAGCGAACGCGCACATGACGACGCTCAAGCAATTGCTCGACGAAGTGAACGCGGAAGACCGGCGCGGCGTGCAGGCAGTGTTTCGCGGCGTACATGCGCCGCTCGCGAAGCCCGGCAACCTGAGTCATCTCGAACGGCCCAATTACGACTTCGCGCGCTATATCGCGTCGAAGCTCGCACAGCACTGAAAGACAGGACGCGATCACGATGTCAGACCCTTCCTTCATCTCCTTCTCGGGCGTGAGCAAATCGTATGACGGCGCGCATTACGTCGTGGAAGACCTGAACCTCGACGTGCGCAAAGGGGAGTTTCTGTCGCTGCTCGGACCGTCGGGCTCAGGCAAGACGACCACGCTCATGATGCTCGCGGGCTTCGAAACGCCGACGCAAGGCGAGATCCGCCTCGACGGCAGACGTCTCGACGACAAGCCGCCGCATCAGCGCGATATCGGCATGGTGTTTCAGAACTACGCGCTGTTTCCCCATCTGACGATTGCGGAGAACGTCGCGTTTCCGCTTTCGGTGCGGCACGTGAGCCGCACGGAGCAGAAGGCGCGTGTGAAGCGCGCGCTGGAGATGATCGAGTTGCCGCATCTCGCGAACCGTCGTCCTTCGCAGCTTTCGGGCGGTCAGCAGCAGCGCGTCGCGCTCGCGCGCGCCCTCGTGTTCGAGCCGAGCGTCGTGCTGATGGACGAACCGCTCGGCGCGCTCGACAAGCGCCTGCGCGAAACGATGCAATACGAAATCATGCGTCTGCATCGCGAGCTCTCGCTGACGATCGTCTACGTGACGCACGATCAGGCCGAAGCGCTGACGATGTCGGACCGCGTCGCCGTCTTTTCCGATGGCCGCATCCAGCAGGCCGCCACGCCGAGCGAACTCTACGAGAACGCGCAGAACGCGTTCGTCGCGAACTTCGTCGGCGAGAACAACGGGCTCACCGGGCGCGTCGTCAGCGTGAACGACGAATGGGCGACGCTCGCACTGTCCGACGGCAGCGTCATTCGCGGACGCTGCGAACACGGCCTGCGCGCCGGCGACGAAGCGATGCTCGCGCTGCGCCCGGAGCGCGCGCATATTCCGGGCGCGGAAGGCGCGCAACCCGACGAGCACAGCAATGTCGTGCGTGCGTGTGTCGAGGAACTCGTGTATTGCGGCGATCATCATCGCGTGCATCTGAAGCTCGGCGCGCGCGATTCCATCGTCGTGAAGGTGCCCAATACGCAGCGTCATGCGTTGCCCGCGGCGGGCAGCACGATCGACATTGCATGGCGTCACGACGACTGCAAGATTCTCGCGATGATGGCGCAAAAGAGCGCGCCCGCGATTGCCCCTTCCACACCGCCGTCACCTTCCCTCATCTCGACCGCACCCGCAGGAGCCAACTGACATGCGCCCTCAATTCAAAGCACAATGCGCCGCACTCGCAGCACTTGCCTTTGCATCTATCTCGACTCAGGCAGCGGAGACACTTTCCGTCGTGACCTTCGGCGGCGCGTATGAAGCCGCCGCGAAGAAGGCGTGGTTCGAGCCGTTCACGCAGGCCACCGGCGTGAATTTCTCGACCGAATCGTACGATGGCGGCCTCGCCAAACTCTCCGCGATGGAGCAGGCGAAGAACACGACGTGGGATCTGATCGACCTCGAAACCAACGATGCGATCACCGCCTGCGATGAAGGCCTGCTGCAGAAGTTCGACAAGAAGTCGATCGGCAAGACGAGCGATTTCATCCCCGGCTCGATCAGCGATTGCGCGGTCGCGAGCATGGTCTGGTCCACCGTCTATGCCTACGACGCGAGCAAGCTGAAGACCGCGCCGACCACCGTCAACGACTTCTTCGACTTGCAGAAATACCCCGGCAAGCGCGGCTTGCGCAAGTCGCCGAAGGTGTCGATGGAATGGGCGCTGATCGCCGACGGCGTCGATCCGAAGGATGTGTACAAGGTGCTCGGCACGCCCGCCGGCGTCGATCGCGCGTTCAAGAAGCTCGACACGATCAAGAAGAACATCGTGTGGTGGGAGTCGGGCGCGCAGGCGCCGCAACTGCTCGCCGATGGCGCGGTCGTGATGGTGCAGGCCTACAACGGCCGCATCGACGATGCCGCGAAGAAGGACAACAAGCCGTTCAAGGCGGTCTGGGATGCGCAGGTCTACGACTTCGAATGGTGGGCCATTCCGACGGGCGCGAAGCACGCCGACACGGCCGCGAAGTTCATCGTGTCGCAAGCGCAGCCGAAGGCGTCGGCGGATCTGTCGAAGTACATCGCCTATGCGCCGCCGCGCAAGGACGCGGTTGCACTCGTCGACAAGCAGCGTCTCGCCGACATGCCGACCGCGCCGGACAACTTCAAGCGCGCCGTGCAGATCAACGCGAATTTCTGGGCCGATAACGCCGACCAGATCAACAAGCGCTTCCAGGTGTGGCTGACGCAGTAACGCTTACACGGACCAGAGGAACCCCATGCCTGCATCGATCCACGCGCCCGCCTCCGGTTCTCCGACGAGAGCCGATGGCCGCGCCTCGTATCAAAGGGCGCGCCGCCGCGCATCGGTGCAGGCGTTGTTGCTTGCATTGCCGCTGATCGTGTTTCTGTTGTCGACGTTCATCGCGCCGATCGCGCTGCTGCTCGCGCGCAGTGTCGAGAACAAGGAAGTGCCGGACAGCATGCCCGCGCTGACTCGCGCGCTCGATGCGTGGGATGGGCGCGGCGTGCCAGATGAACGCATGTTCGCGCTGCTCGCGTCCGGACTCAAGGACGCGCAGCAGAGCGGACAGCTCGGCACCGTCGCGCGCAGGCTCAACTTCGCGCAGCCCGAATTCCGCAGCCTCTTGATGCGTACCGCGCGCAGCGTGCGCGACGAGACGCCCGCCGCGTGGAAGCCCGCGTTGATCGAGATGGACGAACGCTGGAATTCGCCGGAAACCTGGCGTGTTCTGAAACGCGCCGCCGCGACACCCACGCCCGACTATCTGCTCGCCGCCGTCGATGCGCAAGTGACGCCGCAAGGCAATGTCGCGTTCGTGCCGGATAACTCGTCGGTATATCGGCAGGCGTTCTTGCGCACGATATCGATCAGCGCATCCGTCACGCTCCTGTGCCTCGTGCTCGGCTATCCGGTCGCGTGGCTGCTCGCCAACCTGCCGGCGCAGAGCAGCAACCGCCTGATGCTCTTCGTGATCGTGCCGTTCTGGACCTCGCTGCTCGTTCGCACGACCGCGTGGTACGTGCTGCTGCAGCCGGGCGGCGTCATCAACGGTCTGTTGGCAGGCCTCGGCCTCGCGACACATCCCGTGCCGCTCATCTTCAATCGCACGGGTGTGTTGATCGGCATGACGCATGTGCTTCTGCCGTACATGATTCTCGCGATCTATTCGGTGATGAAAGGCGTATCGCCCGTATATGTGCGCGCGGCGCAATCGCTCGGCGCGCATCCGTTCACCGCGTTCGTGCGCGTCTATATTCCGCAGACGCTTCCGGGCGTCGGCGCGGGATGCTTTCTCGTCTTCGTGCTCGCGCTCGGCTACTACATCACGCCCGCGCTGCTCGGCGGCGCAGGCGATGAAATGATCAGTCAGCTCATCGCGTTGCAGACGAACACGCAGCTCAACTGGGGACTCGCGGGCGCGCTATCGGCGTATCTCGTGATCTTCACCGCGATCTTCTATTTCCTGTTCAATCGCATCGTCGGCATCGACCGGTTGCGCTTCGGTTAAGGAGCCTTTCGCTATGGCAGAGCAACGCAACAGGGTGCTGACCGAGCGCATCGCGTCGCGCTGGGTGCGCGTGCATACCGCGCTCGTGCTGTTCTTTCTCGTCGCGCCGATTCTCGCGATCATCCCGCTCTCGTTCAACTCGGGATCGTATTTCTCGTATCCGTTGCAGGGCTTTTCACTGCGCTGGTACGAGCAGGCGCTCACGAGCGCGGACTGGCAGCGCTCGCTGTTGAACAGCGTCGGCATCGGCGCGGCGTCGACCTTGATCGCCACGGGTCTCGGCACGCTCGCGGCGCTCGGCCTTTCGCGCACGCAGTTTCCACTGCGCTCGGTGATCATGCCGATCATCATCTCGCCGATGATCGTGCCGATCGTCGTCGTCGCGGCCGGCTTCTATCTGATCTTCGCGCCGCTCGGGCTCGTGAACTCGTATCCGGGCGTAATTCTCGCGCACGCGGCGCTCGGCACGCCGTTCGTCGTGATCACCGTGACGGCTTCATTGTTGTCGTTCGATCAGAGCCTGCTGCGCGCGGCGTCCGGTCTCGGCGCGAAGCCGTGGACGGCGTTTCGCCGCGTGACCTTGCCGCTCATCACGCCCGCGGTCGCCACAGGCAGCGTGTTCGCGTTCGCGACATCGTTCGATGAAGTGATCGTGATCCTGTTCATCGGCGGCCCGGATCAGCGCACCGTGCCGCGTCAGATGTGGAGCGGCATCCGCGATTCGATCGATCCGTCGATTCTCGCGGTCGCAACGATGCTCATCGTATTCGCCGTGCTGCTCTTCGCCAGCATCAACTGGCTGCGTGGGCGGGCGGCTGCCGCCAGCCGCGCCCTCGTCTGATCATGCTCACACCATCGCTTCGATCTGGCGGCGCGGCAGCATGCGGTCGAATTCACGCTTGACGATGCCGTAGCATTCGCACGCGCGTTCTTCCAGGCCAGCCCGGTCCAGGATCTTGATGCAGCCGCGGCTGTGATGGATCAGCCCCGCGTCATGCAGCTTGCCCGCTGCTTCGGTCACGCCTTCGCGACGCACGCCGAGCATGTCCGCGATCATTTGCTGCGTCACGCGCAGTTGATCCGACGGCGTGCGATCCGTTTGAATCAGCAGCCAGCGGCACAGTTGCTTCGACAGCGAGTGATGACGATTGCAGGCCGCCGTCTGCGCGACTTGCGTGAGGAGGGCTTGCATGTACAGCAGCATCACGCGGCGCAGGAAGTCCGAGCGGCCGAAGTGTTCGCGCAACGCGCCGGCGCTCATGCGATACGCGAAGCCCGCGCATTGAACCTGTACACGCGTGGGCATGGTGTCGCCGCCCGTCAGCACCGGCACGCCCGACATGCCTTCGCGTCCTACTGCCGCGACTTCGACGGAGCCGCCGTCTTCCATCGTATGCAACAGAGAGATGATTGCCGTGGTCGGGAAATAGACGTGATGGATGCGTTGTCCCGAATCGCACAGCAACTGCTCCGTGCGCAACTGGACGAGTTCGAGATGAGGCGCGAGCGCTTGCCATTCTTGCGCCGGAAGTGCGCCCAACAGATGATTGCCGTGAAGGTCTGATTGAAGAGTCAACATGTTCTTTTAGTCTCGTGCGAGTGCGCTTCGCGCTTTTGATTTCTTCTGGTTCGCAACAGGATTCGTGCACGCATCTGATGGTGTACATCGAACCCTGTTGCGACCAGCCCCGTAGCACGAATTCGCCGCTCTTATCTGTTGTTGAAGGATCGCGGTGAGCTTCGTGCCTGGTCATACATTAGCGAGAGGTGTGCCAGCGCACGCCAATCCTTATACCAGTAGGGGTTTGCGCGGTTCCGCGCACAACGCGCGGCAACGTGCGGTCATGTACGAAGAAAATTGATTCAATCGTGAAAAACGACCTTCATACGGAACGACGTTTGTCGCCGGCCTGCGCCAAACGTTTTCCTCTGTCGAATGTCCCGTCAGCAAAGGAATGCGGCACTGCGGCGTTTGCCCGAATCAGCCTGTGCGCGCGGCTGAAAGCCTTGTCGGAGTGGAAATGCTCCGTGTTCTAAAAATGTTGCAAAGGTGGTTAACGGCTTGCGCGGCTTTATCTGAAGGCTGGGCGTCGATAAAGCGTGGAGCCTTATGCAGCGGGCCTGAGCGGGATTCGTCACAAAGTGGCAGGCGTTGCGCGCGTGACCGGGTCTGGTTTCGCCGCGCGAAGAAAAATGTTGCATCGCCTATACCTGAGCTGTTTTTGCGAGCGCGCGCAAGGCGTCGCGCGGCATGCATGAACATCATTCATGTATCGTTGAACAACCTTCGTTTGTACTCAGCCATCGCTAGCGGCACCATGGATGCATACCCACTTTGATCCGCATGGAGCGAGAACATGAGCGACGTCATGGAGACACCCGCAAAGACCGCCGAACAGACCATCGACCTCAAGGGGCGCGTGTCGATCTATCAACCGGAGCAGCAAGGCCTGATCTTTCCCGAGCTGCCGACGTTTTCCAGTCACGCGGAGCATCGCAAGTATCTGAAGGAACGGCTCGTCGCCGCGTGCCGGGCTTTCGCGCAGCACGGCTTCGATTACGGTTTCGCGGGCCATCTCACCGTGCGCGATCCGGAACATCCGTCGCTGTACTGGACCAATCCGATGGCCGTTCACTTCGCGCAGGTCAAAGTCTCGAATCTGATCTGCGCCGATCATCAAGGCAACGTGGTGGAAGGAAACTACGCGGTCAATCGCGCGGGCTTCGTGCTGCATGCCGCCGTGCATGAGCAGCATCAGGACATCGTCGCGATGTGTCACGCGCATACCGTCTACGGCACCGCGTTCGCGGCGCTCGGCAAGCCGCTCATCCCGATGTCGCAGGACGCCTGCGCGTTCTTCGAGGACCACGTCGTGATCGGCGATGAAGCGGGCAAGGTCGCCGTCGAAGTGAAGGGCGGCAACAAGGTTGCGAACGGATTTAAGGGCGTGAAGGCCGCGATCCACCAGAATCACGGCCTGCTCACCGCGAGCCGGCACAGCATCGATTCGGCGGCGTTCTGGTTCATCGCGCTCGAGCGCTGCTGCCAGCAACAGCTGATGATCGAAGCGACGGGTATCACGCCGAAGCTCGTGCCGGAGGATCGCGCGCGCTACAGCCGCGAGCATGTGGGTAGCGAGTACATCGGCTGGCTGCACTTCCAGACGATCTGGAATGATCTGGTCGCGGCGCAGCCGGATATGTTCGATTGAGCTTGCGCTTTGGTTGACACGGGGCGACGCGGTGGAAACCGCCTCGCCCTTTTTTGTATGATGGCGGACCACCCTCCTTCCGACACCAAAGGACGACCTTCATGACCGCCGCAACGCAATTCGACCAGGTTTCCGTCATCAAACGCGCCAACGTCTATTTCGACGGCAAATGCGTGTCGCACACCGTTCTCTTCGCCGACGGCACGAAAAAAACCCTCGGCGTGATCCTGCCCGGCACGCTCAACTTCGGCACCGACGCGCCCGAACTCATGGAAGTGCAAGCCGGCCAGTGCCGCATCCGTCTCGACGGCAGCGACGAATGGAAGACGTACGGCGCGGGAGAATCGTTCTCGGTGCCAGGCAAGAGCCGCTTCGATATCGACGTGATCGAAACGCTCGACTACGTTTGCAGTTATCTCTGACCGGTCCGCGCTCTGTCCAATTTTTATCGCTGTCCACGTTTCGTGTACACTGCATGAAATTGGACACTCGGACCAGCGATGTCGACAGCGGATCACCTCAGCGAGCAACTGGCCGAAGCCGCGGCCGCCGCCTTCAGCGAGTCGACCGGCCTCGCCGCGCACCGCGTGGCGACGCCGAAGCGCCGCAATAGCAACGCCGCCATCGAATTCCGCATCGGTGGCGCGCGCTTCAAACGCTCAGTACAAGTGCGGGAAAACATCGACCGCATCGGCGTGTTGTCCGCATTCAGCGCGGCCGTCAGGCGCGACAGCGGCACGAAACCCACGCTCGTCACCACCTATCTCTCGCCGGACATGATCCGCGCCTGCCGCGAACTCGACGTCGATGCGCTCGATCTCGCCGGCAATGCGCGCCTCATCGAAGGCGACAGCATCGTGATCGTCTCGGGCCGTCCGCGCGTGGCGCAAGCCAAAGCGCCGCGCTCCAGAACCTGGACCCGATCGACACTGCGCGTCACGCTCGCGCTGCTCGTCACGCCTTCGCTTTTGGAGCGCAGTTTTCGCGACATCGCGAAAATCGCGGGCGTCAGCCATGGTACGGCGCAGAACGCCGTGCACGCGCTCGTCGATCATCGCGACATCTTCGAGCGGCCCGATGGCCGAGGCCTGCAATTCGCCGATAGAGAACGCCTGATCGACGAATGGGTCACGCTGTATCCGCGGCAATTGCGCGAATCGCTCGTCATCGGGCGGTATCGCGCGGAGTCGAACGACTGGTGGCGCAATGCGCCCGATCTGCCCGGACAATGCCAGTTCGGCGGCGAGCCCGCCGCGGCGATACTCACGCAATATCTGAAGCCGGCGACGGTCACCGCCTATTGCGCCGATGCCGCGCCGCGCGAGTGGATCATGGAGGCGCGGCTGCGGCCCGATCCGGCCGGAAACGTCGAGTTCCTGCGCGCGCCCGTCACGCTCGCGCCCATCGACGGACTGCCGCCGAATGTCGTCGCGCCGCTGCTCGTGTACGCCGATCTCGTTGCGAGCGGCGACCCGCGCAATCTCGAAACCGCCAGGATGCTGCGTGAACGCTATCTTGCCGCTTGAACGCCTGCCCCACCGGCCGCTCGGTGGCGCCATCTGCGCGATGCTGCGCGAAGTCGTCGCCGCGTCCGACGCGACGCGCATCGCGTGGTTCGTCGGCGGCGCGAGCGCGCGCGACATCTTGCTCACGCACGTCCACGACATTCCGGCGACCCGCGCGACCGCCGATGTCGACATCGGCATTTCGATTCAAGGCTGGACGGGCCACGAGGCGCTGCGCCGCGCGTTGCTCGCAGCGGGCAATTTCACGGCGCCGAAGGGCTCGGCGCATCGGCTGAATTACAGCGCGCCCGCCACGGGTGATCGCACGTGGCTCGATATCGTGCCGTTCGGCGGCGTGGAGGACGCGCGCGGCGAAATCGCGTGGCCGCCCGATGGCTCCGTGCACATGAACGTCGCAGGCTTCCGGCAGGCGCTCGATGCGGCGATTCCCGTGCGCGTCGAGCAGGATCTCGTGGTGCCGGTCGCGTCGCTGCCCGCGCAGGCGATGCTGAAAATCCTCGCGTGGCAGGACCGGCACACAGTCGATCGCAAGGACGCGATCGACCTGCTCTTTCTGATGGCGCATTACGAGCAGGCCGGCAATCGCGACCGCATCTACTCCGACGCAGCCGATCTGCTCGAACGGCACGAATACGATCCGGATATCGCCGGGGCCGCGCTGCTCGGCCGCGACACCGCGTCGATCGCACGCGAGGACGACCTCCGCGCGCAGATTCTCGCGATCCTGCGCCCGGACGATCCCGCGCCGCCGATTCTCACGCACATGCTCGGCGCGCGCCTGCCGGTCTTCGAAGCGGAGACGTCGGCACGCGTCGCGGCGCTGTTCCACGCATTCCGCGACGCGTTTCAGGCCCCTCAACCGTTGCGGAACAGATAGCTGTACGCGTTGAGCGCGGGCACGCCGCCGAGATGCGCGTACAGCACTTTCGAGCCTTCCGGGAATTCGCCGTTGCGCACCATCTGAATCATGCCGTCCATCGACTTGCCTTCGTAGACGGGATCGGTCAGCACGCCTTCGAGTCGCGCGCACAGACGAATCGCCTCCAGCGTGCCTTCGTTCGGCAGGCCGTATTCGGGGCCGCCGAAGCGCGTGTCGAGAATCACGTCTTCGCGCGTGATGTCCTGGCCGAGATCGACGAGTTCCGCCGTGTGCTTCGCGATGCGCAAAATCTGATCGTGCGTCTGCTGCGGTTTCGCCGATGCATCGATGCCGATCACGCGGCGCGCGCGCCCATCCGCCGCGAAGCCGACGACCATGCCCGCCTGCGTGCTGCCCGTCACCGAGCACACCACGACGTAGTCGAACTTGAAGCCCAGTTCCGCTTCCTGCGCGCGCACTTCCTCCGCGAAGCCGACGAAACCAAGCCCGCCCAGCGGATGCTCCGAGCAACCCGCCGGCACCGGAAACGGCTTGCCGCCTGCCGCGCGCACGCTGTCCATCGCGTCCTGCCAGCTTTTGCGAATGCCGATATCGAAGCCATCGGCGACGAGGCGCACGTCCGCGCCCATCATCCGCGACATCTGGATATTGCCGACGCGGTCATAGACGGCATCGGAGTAATTGACCCAGTTTTCCTGCACGAGCACGCACTTCATGCCGAGATGCGCCGCAACCGCCGCGACCTGGCGCGTCTGGTTCGACTGCACGCCGCCGATCGACACGAGCGTGTCGCAGCCTTCGGCGATCGCTTCGGGAATCAGATATTCGAGCTTGCGCGTCTTGTTGCCGCCGAACGCGAGGCCGCTGTTGCAGTCCTCGCGTTTCGCGTAGAGCTCGACTTTGCCGCCGAGATGCGCGGAGAGGCGCTTGAGCGGCTGGATGGGCGTCGGTCCGAAGGTGAGTGGATAACGGGGAAAACGTTGCAGGTTCATGATCGGCATCCTCGTGAGGGTGGGACTGCATGGACCCCATCGTAAAGATTTCGGCGTTGGGTCGGGTTGCAAAAATAATCCGTTCGACCTAACGTTTTCACATGCCAAAGCGTTCGGGCCGACTTTTATTTCCCTTTGTGACCTGCTAAAGCAATGAAAAAAACCGCATCCGTCCAGAACGCGCGCCACGCGGACGTCCAGACCGATCGCGTCGATCGCGCAATCCTGCGTCAGCTTCAGCGCGATGCATCCATCTCGAACGTCGCGCTCGCCGAGAAGGTCAATCTGAGCCCGCCCGCGTGTCTGCGGCGCGTCGAGCGGCTGCGCGAAGCGGGGCTGATCCGCGCGACGGTCGCCTTGCTCAATCCGAAAGCGCTCGATGCCGGCATGCTCGTGCTGATCGGCGTGATCCTCGACCGCTCGACGCCCGATTCCTTCGACGCATTCGAAAAGGCCGCGCAAAAGGTGCCCGGCTGCATGGAATGCCATGTCGTGACGGGCGAATTCGACTTCTTCATGCTGATCCGCACGCGCGACAGCGAGAGCTTCAACCGTCTGCACGCCGAGAAGCTGCTGTATCTGCCCGGCGTGCGGCAGATCCGTACCTTCGTCGTGCTGCGCGAGGTGCTCTCGACGACGGCATTCCCGATCGGCGAATCCGCCGGCGCGCGGCCGGCGTAGCCTCGAACACACATTTGCGAAAGACTTGCTGAAAAATTACGCTACGATTCAGGGTTTTCCATGTCTGGACATCCCGCTTCGTTGTGACCGCGTCTGATTTCAAAGCCCTGACCAAGGCGATTCTGGCTCGCCTCGCGCCGCGGCTGCGCCCGCATCTGCGGCCCCGCTCGCTGCTGCTCCTGCCCGCGCTCTTTCTGCTTTACGTGCTGGTGCTGATTCCGTTTACGCCCGGCATCCGCGATATCCGCCGTGCCAAGGTCGACCAGCCCGCGCAGATCTATTCCGCCGACGGCAAGCTGCTCGCCGAGTTCAAGCCGACGCATCGTGAATGGGTGAGCCTGAAGCAAGTCTCGCCGCAGGTGATCGACGCGCTCATCTCGACGGAAGACCGGCGCTTCTATCAGCATCACGGGATCGATTTCAGGCGCACGGCGGGCGCGGCGCTGCGCACGTTTTCGGGCGACCGGCAAGGCGGCTCGACGCTCACGCAGCAGCTCGCGCGCAATCTGTATCCCGAGGAAATCGGCCGCTCGCAGACTCTCACGCGCAAGCTGAAGGAAGCGATCACCGCGTTCAAGATCGAAGCGGTCTATTCGAAGGACGAGATCCTCGAAACCTATCTGAACACGGTGCCGTTTCTCTACAACGCATACGGCATCGAGATGGCCGCGCGCACCTACTTCGACAAATCCGCGGGCCAGCTCGACGTGCTCGAAAGCGCGACGCTCATCGGCATGTTGAAGGGCAACAGCTATTACAACCCGGTGATCAACCCCGAGCGCGCGCTCGACCGGCGCAACATCGTGCTCGGGCAGATGGTGAAGTACGGCCATCTGCAGGCCGCGAAGCTCGATGCGCTCAAAAAGCGCCCGCTGCGCATCGACTTCGAGCGGCAGACGGAAGAACCCGGCCGCGCGCCGCACTTCGCGCAGCAATTGCGCAAGTGGCTGATCGGCTGGGCCGACGACAACGATTACAACATCTATTCCGATGGCCTCGTCGTACGCACGACCATCGACTCGCGTCTGCAGACCATGGCGACGAACGCGCTCGCGTGGCAGGGCAATCAGTTGCAGTCGATCGCGAATGCGGCGTGGAGCGGCCGCGGTGGCTGCGCGAGCACCAACGCGGATCTCGCGCACGCGTTCATCCGCGAGACGAGCGACTATCGCGCGGCGCGCGACGGCGGCGCGAGCGATGCCGACGCCATCAGGAAGTTCGGCTCGGACCGCGCATTCATGCAGGCGCTGTGCGAGAACAAGACGCGCGTGCAGGCGGCGTTCGTCGCGCTCGATCCGCGCAATGGCCAGATCAAGGCGTGGGTCGGCAGCCGCGATTTCACGCAGGATCCGTTCGATCACGTCGCGCAGGCGCGTCGCCAGCCTGGTTCGACGTTCAAGCCTTTCGTCTACGGCGCGGCGTTCGATCGCGGCGCGAAGCCGGCCGACACGTTCGTCGATCAGGCCGTCGAAATTCCGGTGCGCGGCGCCGAAACCTGGCGCCCGACCGACGACGCGCCGCCCTCGGGCCGCCCCGTGAGTCTGCGCGACGGCATCGCGTATTCGAAAAACCGCATCACCGCGCAGGTGATGGAACAGGTCGGGCCCGCGCGCGTCGCGCGGCTCGCACGCGACATGGGCGTGCGCGAAAGCCATCTCGACGTGGTGCCGTCGCTCGCGCTCGGCACGAGTCCGGTGACGCTCAAGGAGATGGTGTCGTCGTACGGCACCATGGCGAATGACGGTAGTTATATAGAGCCGCTGCTTGTCACGCGCATCGAGAACAGGGACGGCGAGGTGCTCGCGCAGTTCGAGAGCGCGCCCGAGCGCGCGTTGTCCGTCGATGCGACCCGCAAGCTCGTCGACGTGATGCGCGACGTGATCAATCGCGGCACGGGCACGGCGATCCGCACGCGCTTCGGCATCCGTGCGGACGTGGCGGGCAAGACCGGCACGACGCAGGACAACGCGGACGGCTGGTTCATCCTGATGCATCCGCAACTCGTCGCGGGCGCGTGGGTCGGCTTCAACGACAGCCGCGTGACGCTGCGCAGCGATTACTGGGGACAAGGCGCGCACAGTGCGCTGCCGATCGTCGGCGACTTCATGCAGCGCTCGCTGCGTTCGCATCTGATCGACGCCCGCGCGCGCTTCGATACTCAGGAAACGCCGGGCGTATGGCAGGCGATGATCACGCGCGCACGCACGTGGTTCGACGAGACGTTCTCGAGCGCGCCGAAGCCGGGCAAGCCGAAAACCGCGCAGACGGCGGCACAGCCTCCGGCGCGCGCCAAACGCGCGCCTTCGGAGCCGCAGGCCGAAGTGACCGAAGCGCCGCCCGCCCCGCCGGTTTTCACGACGATGCCGCCGATCCTGCCAGCGCCAGCCGACGGCGCGAGCGAAGTGGCACCACCGCCGTCAGCCGTTGCCGAACCGGGTTCTGCTGCGCAGTAACCGCGATCATCGCGTCCGTGTGTACGTACGGACGCTCCCTAAATAGACAGTTAGTTGCATCAAAAGAGGCCGCGCACGATCATCCTATTCCCGGCTTGCCGATCGAATGCGCGCAAGCGCACATATCGAGCGCCAAAAGGGTGCTTCGATTCACCTTAGGCGAAACGGGCTTACAAAGATTTCGCTGCACACACTGGCGCGCTGTGGCCACAGACGCCTGTCAAACGGACGAACACTCGTCCTTCCGAGCTTCCCCACCCAAGGACGTACGCGACCTGATGCGTGACGCCCGTTAGATACCCGGCTGGTATCGGAGAACGAAGTGAATACGCGATTCCCTCGCATCGAACGCGCGGTCGTGGCCGCCGCGCTGATACTGCCCCTGTCGTCGCCCGGATTTGCACAAACCATCAGCTCCACCCTGCCATGGACCGGCACATGGTCCACCGGGCCGATGAGCACAGGCGACCACGGCTTCAATAATCAGACGATCCGGCAAATCGTGCACACGAGCATCGGCGGCACCGCCGCCGGCGTGCAGATTTCGAACCTGTACGGCTCCGAGCCGCTCGTGATCGGCGACGTGCACATCGCGCTGCGCGCGAGCGGCCAGCGCACCGTGCCCGGCAGCGACCGGCCCGTCACCTTCAACGGGCAGACGTTCGTCACCATCGATCCGGGCCACATCGAGATGAGCGATCCGATCGCGTTTCAGGTGCCGGCGTTCTCGGACATCGCCGTCAGCGTCTATCTGCCGCAACAGACGCCGATGGAGACGACCGGCCACGCCGAAGGCCTGCAGGACGTCTATATCGCCGCCGGCGACGTCAGCCTCGACACGGAGTTCACGGGCGGCGTCGCCAACGCGCTCGGCGCGCAGTCGTATTACTTCCTCACCGACGTCGTCGTGCAGAACGCCAGTGCGACGGGCGCGGTGGTCGCGTTCGGCGCGTCCATCACTGACGGCCTCGCATCGGCGCCGAACGTGAACGGCCGCTGGCCCAACCTGCTGGCGAAGCGTCTGCAACAGGCGGGCATGACGGTCGGTGTGCTGAACAAGGGCATCTCGGGCAACGACTTCTTCACGAACGATTCGGGCGAGGCCGGCCTGTCACGCTTCCAGCGCGACGTGCTCGACCAGTGGAACGTGAAGTGGGTCATCATCTCCGACGACGCGGTCAACAACCTGATCGGCGGCTCGCCGCCCACGGCGGCGCGTCTGAACGCCGCGTACACCGACCTCACCCAGCGCGCGCACGCCGCGGGCGTCAAGGTGATGTGCTCGACGCTCACGCCGTTTCAGGGCGTGTCGTCGTGGACGGCGGACATCGAGGCGACGCGCCAGGCGGTCAACGCGTTCGTCGCGACGCCCGAGAGCGGATGCGACGCCGTGCTCAATCAGGCCGCGGCGATCGGCGATCCCGCCAACCCGGCCGCGATACTCGCCACTTACGACAGCGGCGACCACCTGCATCCGAATCAGGCGGGGCTGCAGGCCATCGCCAATTCGGTGAATCTGGACTGGTTCAAGTAAGCGCCGCGCCACGCAAAAAAACGCCATGCGGAAATACTTCCCGCATGGCGTTTTTTCTTGCGTCGCCGATTACGACTTGACGATCGTCGGGTTGGTCACGTTGATGCGCGGACCGCTGTTGTCCCACTGCTCGACGATCAGCGGGTACTTCCACTTCGGATTCGTGCTGCTGATCTGGCCGTTCACGATATAGCCGTCGAGCGACAGACCCTGAACCGCGAACGAACCACCCGGGCTGGTCGTGTCGACGTGGTTGTTGATCGCGATGGTGACCGTCTTGCTGATCGGACCCGGCAGCGAGCCGAACCACACGTTGATGCCGCCGCCCTTGCAGTTCGCGGTCGTCGGGCTGTTGATCGTGATGGTCTTGAACACGGCCGAGTTGTCGTTCGGTTCGAAGTCGAGACCGCACGCCGGCGCCGTGCCGTTGATGTTCTGCCACACCGGGCTGTTGAACGTGATCGTGTCGCCCGAGATGATCGACACGCCCTGACGGCGGCAGCCGTCGGCCTTGTGGTTGTCGACCACGAGCTTGTACGTCGGGGTGTTTTTCTTGGTCTGGCTATCGTTGATGTAGATGCCGTCGCCCCAGGTGTTGATCGTGGTCGGCGCGATCAGGTGCACGTTCGTCGCGCCCATGATCGTGAAGCCCATGCCGTGCTCGCCGCCCGACGCCGAGTTCAGTTCCTTGCTGCCGTCGAGGTATGCGTTTTCGACGATGACGTTGCTCACGTCGACGATACGCATCATCTGGTAGATGTCGGCGTTGTGCGCGAGCAGCTTGATGGAAGCGCCCGACGCGAAACGGATGTGGCTGTTCGTGCGCAGCGTGAGACCCGTCGTGTCGATACGGACCTGGCCCGAGATCAGCAGGATCTGGCCAACAGAGCCGTCGATGGCGGCCTGCAGCGCGGCGCGGTCGTTGGTCTTGCCGTCGGCCTTCACGCCGAACGACGAAGCGGCGATGGTGCCCGCGGTGTTGTCAGCGGCGGCGGACGTCGAGCTGGCCGCAGCAGGCGCGCTGGCGGACGTCGTGGTGCTGGCCGACGAAGCCGGCGTCGCGGAGCTCGCGGGATCCGACGACGACGCGCCGTTGTTGCGCCGTCTCCAGCGATCGGCAACGGAATCAGGCGTTGCACCGTCGCCGCCGCCGCCGCAAGCGGCGAGGACGAGCGCGCCGCCGCCCGCGAAGAGCGACGTCAGCAGCTTGCGACGGGTTGCAATACGGTTGTCGACGACGAGGTTGTCTGCCTGGGTGTCTGCCTGAGTGTTGTTCGGAAGCATTGTTCTTTCCATTGGGTCGTGCGTTATCGACGGGCGAACCCGTTCCTGCGACATCGGCCGCACGCGACGTTTCTTGATGGGCAAAGAGATGACCAACGCATATTGAGCAGACGCAAACGATTGCGCCGCCCAGCGCTCGACAGCCGCACGCGGCGACTCCGAAAGGCATCTCGGCGAAATACAGACGACTTCGGGAATGGGAAACCGGCACACCGGAAAACTCATCCACTCCCGCACCCGATTTGCCCGCAAACGGACTCACCAGAGCGCTGAAGTCTGACGGAAGTAATTACCGTCTTTTATTAATACTACAGATTGTTACGGGGCGTTTCTACCCGCTACTTGTTACAGAATGTACGCTTGTAACTTTTTATTTTGCCTTGTGCGCGCTTTAATGCGGCGCATTTTCCGTTTTAATCATCCGGGAGTGAATTTAATCTACGGCTTTGTTATTGTTAATATGGTTTTACGAATGCCCCGCGATTCCACATTCGATACGACGATTAATCATTCTTATGACGAATCGTGAATTGCAATACGAACGTTCAGGCCTCGATATCGTGACGGATCGCCACCCTCCGCCCCGCAAAGGCTTGAGCGGCATGGCTTTCGTATGTAGGAACGGCACAAACGAACCGATTGTTTCGCTTTTCGCTCCGGCTTTAACGCATCTAATTCCTATTACGGTTCCAACCTCTTCCGGATTTTGCACGGCCGTGCATGCACCTTTAAAAGGCGACACTGGTTTTTTTGATGCATTTCGCCAGACCAAATCAATTTTGTAAGCGCCACCGCAAAATTTTTTTTAATCGATGAAGTAAAAACCCTACAGGGGATACCCCTATAGGGTTTATACCTTCTGACCTTTCGGTAAGCTTGAACGCCTTATGCGACGGGCGTTCCTCCCCGCTTCTAATAATCTGATCAAAATATTTAGATAATCCGCAGACAAATGCGGACCGGAACCGGTCATATGTTCCATTACGCACCGAATGCGTCAGCTCCAGGTAATAGTCTTAGGGTTGGCGCCGCTTCGCTGTGCTTCGGGACGAAGCGCGGGCTCGTCTGGCCGAGTCATAGAAAAGTCGAATGCAAACCAACAAGACGCGCGGCAATGAAAACCTTCGATCTGATCAAAAGCGATCTCTATCGCTACACGGGTGAGTACAGCTTCATGATCCTCATGGAGCAACTGATGTTGAACGAGGGGTTCAACTACATGTTCTGGCTACGGCTGGCGGGCGCGGCATCGAGCCGGCCCGTGCGCCTCGTGCTCAACCACATCATCCGGCTGAAGCAGCGCAGGTACGGGTTCGTGATCAGCCCGCGCACCAAGATCGGGCCGGGCTTCTATATCAGTCATATCGGCACGCTCGCCGTGAATCCGACGACCGTCATCGGCGCCAACTGCAACATCTCGCAGGGCGTGACGATCGGGTCGAACCACGGCAAGGCGGCGACGATCGGCGACAACGTGTATATCGGGCCGAACGTCTGCATCGTCGAGGATGTCACCATCGGCGACAACGTGACGATCGGCGCGGGCAGCGTCGTGACGCGAAGCATTCCGCCGAACGTGACGGTGGCCGGTTGCCCCGCGCGCATTCTGTCGGACGATGAGACGCTCGACCGCGCGGCGCGCTACATCCTGCGTCCCTGGACCGGAACCGCGTCATGACGGACGCAGTGCCAGCGCATTCCGGATCGGAGCGCGCCGGCATCGGTGCCGCCGGGTGCCGTAACGAACAGTCGCGCCGCACATTCTGGTGCACGCTCCTTCACTTGCGCAGAGGAGCGGCCAGCCTTCGCGATTTTCAATTGCATGACGAATTCGTCCTGGCGTCGGGCCGCGCGACGACATGCTCCCACGCAGGAGGGGTACTACAGTGCTGAGCGCAGCGGTGCAATCGGTAAGACGACGCCTCGGCGGAGTGCATCAGGATCACAAGCGAATCGCCAGAAGCGCGGTCGTCCTGCTGATATTCGTGATCGCCGGGAAGTGCATAGGCGCGTCGAAGGAAATGGCGATCGCGTATCGCTACGGGATCAGCGGGACCGTCGACGCCTATCAGTTCGCGCTCACGCTCGTCACCTGGCTGCCGACGATGGTCACGAACGTGCTGAGCGTGCTGCTGGTCCCCGCGCTCGTCTCGCTCAAGGAAGACAAGTCGCAGCGCAACGGCTTTCTCGGCGAACTGGAAGGCGTCGGGCTCGTCATCGGCCTCGCGTCGTGTCTTCTGCTCTGGTCGGTCTGGCCGTATCTGGCCGAGGTCATCGCCGGCAGTCTCGCCGAATCGACGCGCGACATGTGCCGGGAAATGATCATCAGCATGCTGCCCGTGGGCGTGCTGACATTCTCGATCTGCATCTCGTCATCGCGGTTGCAGGCGTCGGGCAAGCACATCAACACCTTGCTGGAATGCGTGCCGGCGATCGGCCTGCTCGTCTTCGTGCTTGCCGCGCGCAACAACACGTCGATTTTTCCGCTCGTCGTGGGCACGTCGCTCGGCTTCGTGGTTCAGGCCGCGTGGCTGCGCGTGCTCGCCAAACGCGCCGATTCGATGCCCGCGCTGCCGCGCGTCTCGATGCGCGCGAAGCAGTGGCCGGCCGCGATCCGCTCGATGGGCACGCTTACGATCGGCTCGGTCGTCGCGAGTCTGTGGATTCCCGTCGATCAATACTTCATGGCGCAGCAGGGCGACGGCGCGATTGCGACGCTTGGCTACGCGAACCGGCTGCTCTCGCTCGTACTCAGCATGGGCGCGCTTGCGATCACGCGCGCGACCCTGCCGATTCTTGCGGAGATTCTGCATCGCGGCGATCACGCGCGGGCGCGCAGCACTGCGCTGAAATGGTCGGGGATCATGACGGCGCTCGGCCTCGCTGGCGGCTGCATCGCGTATGCGCTCGCGCCTTACGTGGTCAAGCTGCTGTTTCAGAAGGGTGCGTTCACGGCCGAGGACACGCTTGCTGTGACCACGCTGTTCCGCTTTGGGTTGCTGCAGGTGCCGTTTTACTTCGGCATGTGTGTGCTGGTGCAGCTGTTTGCTAGCGAGACGCGCTATCGGGCGATTTCGGTTATTTCGCTCATCGGCTTTGGGACCAAGATCATCGGCAATATCGTTCTGGTTCGCATCTTTGGTGCGCAGGGTGTGTTGCTCGCTACGGGCATCGGTGCGATTGCTGTGCTCATTTGTTATATCGTCTGGACGCGGTTTGCGCCGCCGTTTGTGGGTAAGGATGTGGCTGCTTCTGAGTGAAGCGATTGCTGCCTGTTCCGTTGGACGCGCGGAATCGTGTGGTCCTTCTGGAGCAGGCTTTTTTGTTATGGAATGCAAAGTTGATTGGTGACGACGCCTGACTCGCTTCGGGGTTTTCGCCGGATCCCGTTTTCGTGTCGGTGTATTGGCGTTGCCCCTGTGCGGGGCGGCAGTCACTTTCTTTGCTGCTGCAAAGAAAGTAACCAAAGAAAGCAGCTCGAGCCGCCCGCGGTCACACGCAATTTGGGTGTTCTTCTCGTTGATCGTGGGCTCGGTAGCGAGTGCCCTCACAGGCCCAATCGGGCGTGGACCGCGCACGGTCTGTCACATCGCGCCCAGTGCGTGGCTGGTTCAGCACAAAATGGCTCCAGCCCGCTTCGCGGCCGAACGGTCAATCGGGTCTGCGGATGCATCTTTGCTAACGGCTCGTCGGTTTCCCTTGCATACCCAACGGCAGCGCGTAGCGCTGTGCCGAAGCTATTTCGTGCTGAACCAGCGCGCTCAAACGACTAGCTTGTCAGACCGTGCGCGGTCCAAGCCCGATTAGACCTTTGAGGGCACTCGCTACTGAGGTCACGAGGAAGGAGAAGAACACCCAAATTGCGTGTGACCGCGGGCGGCTCGAGCTGCTTTCTTTGGTTACTTTCTTTGCAGCAGCAAAGAAAGTGACTGCCGCCCCGCACAGGGGCAGCGCCAATAGACCAACACCCTAACGGGATCCGGCGACGAAAGCCCGCATTCAGCTCAGCCCTGCTCAAACACGCGCTTGAACATCGGCACGAGGAAGCGATTGCCATACTCGCTCATATGATGGTAGTCCGAATAAAGCGGCCGACCATCATGCGAACCCATGCACTTGCCATCCGGACACAGATAAGGCCGCGGATCGAGCAGATGGATACCGCATTGATCGTGCGCCTGCCTCATCGCCTGCAACAACGCGCCGTTACGCTCGACATAGTCCGACAGCGTGATCGACAAATCCGGCGCCCTCGGATCCTTCATCTTCTCGCGCGCAAGCGTCAGCGGCACATTGAAGTCGAACTCGGGAATCGGCTCGACCAGATACACCGGGCGAATCTGCGCGATCCGACAAACCGTCGAGAGAAAGTGCTCGCGATACTGCGCCGTCGAGAACGGCGTAGGCATCTGCCCGGGCCGCTCGGGATTGACGAACGAGAAGTCATCCATGGTCGGCCCCGACCAGTATTGCGACCAGTGATTCGCGATGATCACCGGCGACTTCGCGGTCTGGTCCCGGCTCAGGATATCGATGTACTTCCGGTCCTGATCGAAGCAGTCGCCGTTGCCGCGGCGGATGCCGTAGATCGTCGGGCACCCTTCGATCGTGATCAGCAGAACATCGTTCGCCTTGCCGCTGGGCACCGCAGCGACCACGGCTTCGGCGATCGCCTCCGCGTGACTGTCGCCGATGACCACCACTCGGCTCACCTTCTGCCGGCCCGCGACATCGCACGGATCGATCATCATGTGGCACTTCGTCGTGTGCGGATTCGTGTCGTAGGTCTCGCTATCGGCGATGAACACCGAGCGGTCGAAACGAGCCGGCACGCCCTGGCTCGCGTAGATGCTGCCGCCGCCTATCGCGAGCAGCACGGTGAAAACGAGCACCGGACGCAACGTGAAAAACCTCGGGAAGGCGCGTGCTTCGTCGCCCGCCGTGGGCTTTCTCGTCTTCGATTCGACCAGCGCATACGACAGATAGCCCATCACGAATCCGCCCGCGATGGCGCCCGTGCGCCACGCAAGCGAGCCGTCCTTCTCGAAGTACGTGAGCGCAACGACGAACGGCCAGTGCCACAGATAGACCGAATACGAAATCCTGCCGATGAACTGCGCGACCCGGTTGCCCGTGAGGAACGAATTCCTGCGCGCCGCGAGGATGACGAGCGCCGTGCCCAGCACCGGCACGAGCGCGAGGAAACCCGGCCACGCATCGTTCTCGTTGAAGGTGAGCGTGCCGTACAGGAGCATCGCGAGCCCGACGAACTCCATCGCGCGGCGAGTGGGCCTGCCGGCCTGGATCGGGAACAGGCAGACGAGGCCGCCCGCGAGCATCTCCCACGCGCGCGTCGGCAGCAGGAAGAACGCGGCCGTCGGCCATTTCGTGGGATCGGAGAGATAGGCGCACAAGGCGAACGACGCAAGCGCGACGCCGATCAGCGCGATCACCGTCCCACGCTGTCCGAACAGCTTGCGCACGAGCAGAATGCCGAGCGGATACAGCAGATAGAACTGCCATTCGACGGACAGCGACCACGTGTGCAGAAGCCACTTCAGATGCGAGCGGACATCGAAGTAACCCGCTTCACGCCAGTAGACGATATTGGAGAAGAACCCGAGGCTCGACGACGCCGCCTTGCCGAACGCGCGGAACTCGGATGGCAACAGCACGATCCATCCGAACACGAGGAGTACGAAGCATAGACACGCCAACGCCGGAATGATGCGTCTGGCACGATCGGCATAGAAGCCCCATACGGAAAACTTGCCCTTATCGATGCGCCTGAAGATGATGTCCGTCATCAGGTAGCCTGAAATGACGAAGAAGACGTCGACGCCGAGAAAGCCGCCCTTGAAGCCGGGCACGTCGAAATGGAACAGGACGACCGCGAGTACCGCAAACGCGCGCAAGCCGTTTATGTCGTTACGAAAGTTCATGGCGCTTCCCTCATTCTTCTTGTACGGCGTGCACGCAAAGGCGCGGCGCAATGGCATGTCGCCACTGTGCCGCGCGAGCGTACCGCTCGTTATCTAGGGTCTTGTTGCTATGTGTGTCGCATCAAACGAACAACCCGAACTCCATTTCCGCAAGCCGGCTATCTTCGGACTGCGTCGCCCGCGCAACTTCTGCCATGGTCGCGGGCTGCATGCCGTAGGTTTCTCTCAGATGCATCTGGTGCTTCAGAATCGCCTCGAGCACCGCGAGGTTTTCGGCAAGATTCGCGCCGAAGTTATGCGGATGCCACCACAGATGAAAGGACCGTCCCGTGCGCGCCGCCGAGGTCATCGACTGCTTGATCCGGTGGATGCGCAGCCATTCGAGCGCGGCCTTGTTGCGCGCGTACGGACGCAGGAAACGGCTCGAACGCACATCGACGAGACCGTGCGACGGGCGCGGATCGAACGCGTGGTCGCCCGAGAGATTGATGTACGCATCGGCGAGACGCGCGGCGCGGCGCACCGCTGCTTCGTCCGCACGCGATGTTTCGCGGTACATCCAGCTACGCTCGGTGCCGCGATATGCGACGAGCCCCTGCTCCCTGCAAACGGAGAGATACGCGCCATTCACCTGATTGCGCGGAAACACGATGCTTGCGGGCGGATCGGCCAGACGCCGGATCGATGCGACCGACGCTTCCATATCGGCGGCGAATTGCGCCTTGTCCTGACCCGCTTCGAGACAGTAGTAATGGCAGAACGTATGGCTCGCCAGCTCGCTGCCTTCCGTATCGACGATCTGGCGCGCAAGCGACAGCCCATAGTGGTACGGATCGCTTTTCTCGTCGGCGCCGATCGAATCGAGATAACCGTCCGCATACGGGCTGAGCTTCGCATCGGTATAAGTCGGACGGATGTCGGGCAGATTCGCGAGCAGTTCCTTCTTGTTGTCGTAGAGCAGCATGCCGACCGTCGCCCAGGTCGACTTCACGCGATACTTCGAGAACATCGCGAGCATGGCCGGAATCGCCTCGCGCACGCCGAGGATGTTCTTGCCGTATGTCGCGATCGTGCGATGGTCGCGCACGCCCCACATCAGTTCGAAATCGAGCGAAATCAGGAAGTAGGACATCGTCGTCAGAGCATCAGGAAGTAGTGGTAGACGCCTTCGAAATAACTCTTCGTTGCGTCGGCGGCGACGGCCACGAACACGCCGAAGGTGATGACGAGAACGGCTGCGTTCTTGAGCTTGATCTCGGGCGCGAGGAACGGCAGCAGCAAGGGCACGCAATACCAGACGCGGCCCTTGGCGAACGGAAACACGAAGAACGCGACGACCAGATACACGAACAGACCGACGTGCATCATCGACACGCGCGTGAGGCTGTTCTGACGGGCCGTATCGGGCGAGCGCCACGTCGAGTACAGCACCATGACGGAGGCCATCGTATAGAACAGCAGGAGCGCCAGCAGCTTGATCGTGAAGTTTTCCTGATAGCCGGTGTATTCGTCGATACGCCGTCCGCCGTAAGTCGCGAACAGGAAGCGCGCCGCCGACGCCAGCACGACCGCCACCACGCTGACCGCGACCAGCGCGCGCGCCTTCTTTTCGCCGAAGAGGCCAGCAGTCAGAAGGAACGCCGTGGGCACCGCGAAGGTCGTGTGCACGAAGCTCGCGAGGCCCATGCCGAGCGTCGGCCGGTTGAAGCGGCAGGCGAACAGCATCGCGATCGCGAGCCCGAAGCCCTGGCGAATCTGGAACAGCCCGACCGTGGCGAGCGCATACGGAATCACGAGCCACAGCACGAGCCCGATGAGCGGCCGGCGCGTCTGCAACAGCGCATACATCACGATCAGATTGAGCAGCACCACCGTGGTCCGGATGCCGCCTTCGGGCGACACGCCGAACGCGTTGAGCAAAATGACCCACGAGCGCCAGCCCAGCTCCTCGGTGATGAGGCTGATGAGAAAGCCCATATCCGACTCGCGGTTCCGGTAGAACTGCACGAGCCAGTGCCAGTCCGTCGAGCGGAAATAATTGATGTACGCTTCCTGGTCGAAAATCAGACCGACGCTGCGCTCGCGAAACGCCAGGATCGAGATCGCGGCGGTCGCGAGCACCAGAAACGCCCATCCCGAAGGCGTCATGAAATACGCGAATCCTGTCACGCGCCTCGCGGGTGCCTTCTGCTGCGCGGTGTTGTCCATTGTCGTTGCTTGCATCGCTTGGCCTTGGTCGCTTTAGTTATAGTGTGTTACGCGCGGCTTCATGGCACGAGCCGCAGGTTGTTGACGACGATCTTCGGTCCTGCCTTGTCATAGTCGATGCTCTCGACATGAGCGAGCCGCGAGCCGACCCACGTCGGCGAATGGCTGACGATCTGCCCAGACACCTTGCGCCCGTTCAGCTTGAGCGATGAAACAGCGAACGCGGCATCGCTCGCGCCTTCGTCGCGATGATTCGTGATGCCGATATCGATGTGCTTGGGCATCGGCCCCACGATCTCCTCCAGCCAGACGATGATGCCGTACCGGCAATTGCGGGTCGTCGGATTGACGATGCGGATGTTTTCCAGAATATCGGCGTTGCTGTTCGGCTCCGCGTCGAGGCCCGCTTCCGGCTGCGTCCCGCCGATGTTCTCCCAAAGCGGACTCTCGAACACGATATTGCGCCCGCTGATGATCGACACGCCCTGCCGGCGGCAGCGGTCCGCATGATGATTCACCACGCGAATGCCGCTGCTGTACTTGAACGGCACGTTGTAGCTGTTGGCGATATAGATGCCGTCGCCCCAGCATCCGACCGTCTTCGGCGCGATCAGCGTCACCTCGGTGCTGCCCGCGATCGAAAAGCCCATGCCGTGGCCGTTCTCGCGCAGCTCCGGCTTGGCGGCGTTCAGTTCCTTGCTGCCGTCGAGCACCGCGTTCTCGACGATCACGTTGCTCACGTCCCAGAGGCGAAAGATCGAATAGAAGGACGTGTTGTGCGCCAGCAGCTTGATCGACGCGCCCGGCGCGAAACGCACATGGCTGTTGCGGCGCAGATCGAGGCCCTTGTCGTCGATGCGGCACCGGCCCGTGATCACGAGCGTCTGATCGACCGACCGGTCGATGGCGGTCTGCAGCGCGACGCGGTCGTTGGTCTTGCCGTCGCCCTTCACGCCGAACGACTTGTCGGTCACGACATCGCGCCGTTCGGCCGCGCGCGCGCCGAGGCCGAGCGCGCCCGCGCCGCCGGCCACGGCGCCCATCAACAGAGAGTGGATCACGCGTCGGCGGCCGACCATTACGCTTTTTCCCCCGCGACAGTGCGTCGATAAGCCGTGCCCTTGCCTTCGTCGCCGCGCGTGCGCGCGCCGAGTTGCGCGAAGATGCCGTCCCACTGACGCAGGATCGCCGCCGACGAATAGCGTTGCCGCACCGAGGCCGCCGCCTTGCGTCCGAGTTCGGCCCGCAGCGCTTCGTCCGACATCACGCGCCGCAAGGCGTCGATCAGCGCGGCCTTGTCGCCGGGCGGCACGAGCAGCCCGTCCTGGCCGTCGCGCGTCAGTTCGCGCGGGCCGCTCTTGCAATCGAACGCGACGGTCGCGAGCCCGAGCGCCATGCCTTCGAGCATCGCCATCGGCAGGCCTTCGTAGCGCGACGACAGCACGAACGCATCGGAGCGCGCCATCTCTTCCCACGGCGTCGTCGTCTTGCCGGGCATCAGCACGCGCTCGCCCATCTTCGACTGCGCGATCTGCGCTTCGAGCACCGCGCGCTCCGGGCCTTCGCCCCAGATCCACAAGTCCCAGTCCGGAAACTCGGGCGCGAGCGTCGCGAAGACGTCGATCAGCAAATCGAACTGCTTTTGCGTATTCAGACGCCCCACCGCGACGAGCCGCCTGCGCGCGCTCTTTCCCACCGTCTCGGGCGGCAACAGCAGCAATTCGTCCGGCAGCGGATTGGGCACCACTTCGATGCGCTTCACGCGCGGCACCATCTTCCTGAACGACGCTTCCATGTTGTCCGTCAGAAGCGTGAGCAGATCGGCGCTCGGATAGACGAAGCGGCACATCTGGCGCACCAGCGCGGAGCGGCCATCGGCGGAAGGATCGATGTGCTCGCACGCGATGACCGGAATGCCCATTCCGCGCGTGGCGAGCAGCGTCGTGATATTCACGTTCGACAGAAACGACACGACGACATCCGGTTCGCTCTCGCGAATCAGGGCACGCAGCGCGCGAAACCGCGCGGGATATTGCAGCATGCGCGCGCCGGCCTTCACGCGATCGGCGAGAAAGATGCAGCGCACGTTTTCCGCGAGCGGATAGAAGCACGCGCCACGGCCGCTGTACGTGATGACGAGCGTGACGGTGTCGCCGCGCTGCGCCCACGCATTGACGAGCGATGCCGCCACGCGCTCCGCGCCGCCGCTTCCCATCGAACTGACGACGAGCATGATTTTCATCGTCGGCTCCTTATCGCTCGACCGCGGGCACGCGCAGGTCTGCGCGGCGCGGCATCGTCACACCGGACTCTTCGAACACTTCCTGCCAGAGCGCGATGGTTTTCGGCAGCGCGAAAGTCTCGTTGACGGACGTCGCGCACAGCGCCATGCGATGGCGCTCGGCGTCGTCCTTCATCAGCGCTTCGAGCGACTTCGCGAGCGCGCTCGCATCGCCGACCGGATTCACGAGCAGACCGTTCGTGCCGTGCGTGACGATCACGCGCGGGCCGGAATCGCAGTCGTAGCTGACGGCCGCGCAGCCGCTCGCCATCGCTTCGACGAGCGTCATCGAAAAGCCTTCGAAGTGCGAGCTCAGCACGTAGAGGTCCGCACGCTCGTACCAGTCCGCGACGTTGCCGGCGCGGCCCGGCAGGAACACGCGGGCATTGAGCTTCGCCTCGTCGACACGGCGTTCGAGGCTCGGACGCGCCTGGCCTTCGCCGACGATCACGAGATCCCATTGCGGCAGCGCGCCGGCGATCTTCCTGAACGCGTCGATCAGGCTGTCGAAGCCCTTCTCGGGCGACAGCCGGCCGACCGCGAGCAGCACGCGCCGCTCGTCGCCAATGACGCTGCGCGGTTCGATGACTGGATTCGTGCGCGCGATCGGCAGCGTGAACGGCGGCGGAATCACTTTCACGTCGGTGCAGCGGCAATGCGTTTCGATCCATTCGCGGGTTTCGTCGGTGAGCGCGACGACCTTGTCCGCGAAGCGATAGGTCAGAAGCCGCAGGCGCTCCCAGAACGGCGTGAGCGGCGCGCGCGGCGGATGCGTGTGCTCGCTCGCGATGATCTTGTACGGCAGGCCGATGCCCGCGAGCACCGCGAGCACGTTGGCAGTCGCCATGACGCCCAGCGCGACCGTCGGCTTGACCTCGCGCAACACCTTGCGGAACGCCATCACGCGCTTCAGGTTCGACAGCGCCGTGCGGACGATGCCGCCGCCCTCGACGCCGCCCGCGAGACCCAGCTCGATGCGCTTCACGCCCGGATGGAACGGATAGACGTCGCCCACACCTGCCGTCAGCGTGACGACGGTCACCTCCCAGCCGAGCGCCGCCCACTCGTTCGCGAGATTGGCGGTGACGCGCTCCGCGCCGCCGCCGTGCATCGAGTAGATGAAAACGACGATTTTCATGCGGTCCTCGTCGCCATTTCGGCTTCGGCCGGTACGCGCCGCCCCGACAGGAAGCGGATGTACCACGGCATCGCGATCGCGAGGCCGTCGGCGAGCGGAATCGCGTGCGCGTAGCCGAGCAGTTGCGCGGCCTTGTCGACATTGGCCTGCGAATGGCGCACGTCGCCGGCGCGGAACGGCGCGTACACCGGGCTGCCGTCGTTCGGCACGCCGTTTTCGGCGAGCACGCGCTTCAGGCCGTCATAAAGCTGATTGAGCGTCGTGCGGTCGCCGACCGCGACGTTGTAGACCTGATTGCGGGCCGCTTCATCGGACATCGCAGCGAGGATGTTCATCTGCACGACGTTGTCGATGAAGCAGAAATCGCGGCTCGTCTCGCCGTCGCCGTTAATGGTCACCTGTTCGTCGTCGATCAGCGCGGCCGTCCACTTCGGGATCACCGCCGCATACGCGCCGTCCGGGTCCTGACGCTTGCCGAACACGTTGAAGTAGCGCAGGCCGATCGCGTTCAGGCCATACGTGCGCGCGAACACCGAGGCGTACAGCTCGTTCGCGTACTTCGTCACCGCATACGGCGACAGCGGCTGGCCGATGCGATCCTCGACTTTCGGCAGGCCGGGATGGTCGCCATAGGTTGAACTGGACGCGGCGTAGGTGAAGCTTTCCACTTTCGCGTCGCGCGCGGCGACCAGCATGTTCAGAAAGCCGCTGATATTGACTTCGTGCGTCGTGATCGGGTCGTTCACCGAGCGCGGCACCGAGCCGAGCGCGGCTTCGTGCAGCACGTGCGCGGCGCCCTTCACCGCGGCGCGGCAATCGTCGAGATTGCGGATATCGCCTTCGATGAAGCTGAAGCGGTTCCATTGCGCGGGCGTCACGAGCGAGCGCACTTCGTCCAGATTGCGCTGATGGCCGGTCGCGAAGTTATCGAGCCCGACGACTTCCTGGTCGAGCTTCAGGAGCGCTTCGAGCAGATTCGAGCCGATGAACCCGGCGACACCGGTGATCAGCCACTTGCGCGGCGTGCGCGTCAGTTGCTGACGGATCGATTCGTAACGGTCAGACATGAAAGTCTCCAAGATTACCGACGGGCGCGGCATGCTCGCGGCGCTCGCCTTCGATCGCGATCGAGGGCACCAGCTCGCGATACACGGCGAGCGTCTTCTCGATGACGATGCGTTCGTCGAAATTCTTCAGCGCCTTGTCCCGCGCGGCGAGGCCGAGCGTTCTCGCGAGCGCGCGGTCATCGTCGAGCTGGCGGATCGCGTCGGCGAGCGCGCGAGCGTCGCGCACCGGCACCTGCAAGCCATCCACGCCCGATTCGCTCACCACTTCGCGGCAGCCCGGCGCATCCGTCGTGATCAGCGGCAGCGCGCAGCCAGCGGCTTCGATCAGCGCTTTGGGCAAGCCCTCGCGATAGCTCGGCAGCACCATCACGTCCACTTCCGTGAACAGCTTCGGCATGTCGCTCACATGACCGAGCCATTCGACCAGCCCTTCCTTCACCCATCCCTGCACCATCGCGGTGCTCACCGACGCCGGATTGCCGTCATCGGGCGAGCCCGCGAGGAGGAAGCGCACGGTGCGATTCTCTTTGCGCAGCATGCGCGCCGCCTCCACGTATTCCTGGATGCCCTTGTCCCACACGAGCCGCGCCGCGAGCAGGATGCGCAGCGGCCTGGTCGCATCGTCGGCCGATTCTTCGCGCACCTTGAAGCGCGTCAGATCGACACCCGATCCCTTGATGAGCCGGATCGCCTTCTTCTCGACGATGCGCGCGGCTTCGAACAGCTTGATGTCGTCCGGATTCTGCAGGACGAGAAGGCTGTCGCGGCCATTCAGCGCCGAGCGCATCACCTGCCGCACGACCGGCTTCAGGATACGCGCCTTGAGGTCGCGGCTCGTGAAGACGTAACCCATCCCCGCCACCGCGTTCACGCGCGCGGGCACGCCTGCGAGCTTGCTCGCGAACGAGCCGTACACCGCGCTCTTGATCGTGAAACCGTGCACGAGCTGCGGTTTTTCGCGCCGGAAGAAGCGCGCGAGCCACAGCACCAGCGCCAGCTCGCGGAGCGGATTCAGGCTGCGACGGTTCATCGGCACCGCGTGCCAGCGAAAACCGAGATCGCGCAGCTTCGGGCCGTATTCGCCGTCGGGTGACAACAGAATGACCTCGAAACCCGCGTCGCGCAGTTTGCGAGCGAACGAAAGCCTAAAATTAAATAGATACCAATCGGTGTTGGCGTACAGAACTACCTTGGGCATCTTCATTGCGAACTCCGAACGTCCGGTTGGCATCGCCGCGGGCAGCCCCCGGATCCCGGGAGCCGAACCGCGGCGATGTTGTGCGACGGTTGCATCGGCAGCCCATCCCACCGATGCCACCGGGCCTCAGAGACGCATGTCGCTTGCCTCGGCCGGCAGGATGTACTTGAGGTCGCACAGCACGTGCTTCGTCTTGCCGTAGGCGTGAATCCCGTCCGCGCCTTCATCGGCGAACTGGCGGTGCGCCACGGCCAGCACGATCGCGTCGTAGACGCCCTTGGCGGGCTGATCGATCGGGTCGATGCCGTACTCGTGATGCGCCTCTTCCTTCGACACCCACGGGTCGTACACGTCCACCTGGACGCCGTATTCCTTGAGGTCGGCGATGATGTCGACCACGCGCGTGTTGCGCAGGTCCGGGCAGTTCTCCTTGAAGGTGAGGCCCATGATCAGCACGCGCGCCCCCGAGATGGAGATATCGCGCTTGGTCATGGTCTTCACGAGCTGCGAGACGACGTAGTTGCCCATGCTGTCGTTCAGACGCCGCCCTGCGAGGATGATCTCCGGGTGATAGCCGATCGCCTGCGCCTTGTGCGTCAGGTAGTACGGGTCCACGCCGATGCAGTGGCCGCCGACGAGGCCCGGACGGAACGGGATGAAGTTCCACTTCGTGCCGGCCGCGAGCAGCACGGATTCGGTATCGATATTCATCTTGTTGAAGATGATCGAAAGCTCGTTGATCAGCGCGATGTTGACGTCGCGCTGCGTGTTCTCGATCACCTTGGCCGCCTCGGCCACACGAATGCTGCTCGCCTTGTGCGTGCCCGCCGTGATGATCCCGCGATACAGCCCGTCGACGAAATCGGCCACTTCGGGCGTCGAGCCGGACGTGACCTTCTTGATGTCCGGCAGACGGTGCGACTTGTCGCCCGGATTGATCCGCTCCGGGCTGTAGCCCACGAAGAAGTCCTCGTTGAACTTCAGACCCGACATCTTCTCGAGCACCGGCACGCACTCTTCTTCGGTCGCGCCGGGATAAACGGTCGATTCATAGATGACGACGTCGCCCTTCTTGAGCACGCTGCCGATGGTCGTCGACGCGCCGATCAGCGGCGAAAGGTCCGGACGCTTGTAGTGATCGATCGGCGTCGGCACGGTGGCGATGAAGACGGTGCAATTCTTCAGATCTTCGACTTCCGCGCTGTACTGCATGAGCGTGGCGGAGGCCAGCTCGGCGTCGTCGACTTCGAGCGTGACGTCGCGGCCTTCCTTCAACGCGTTGATGCGCGCGCGGTTGATGTCGAATCCGACCACCGGATGACGCTTGCCGAATTCCACTGCGAGCGGCAGACCGACGTAGCCCAGACCCACAATGCCGATTTTCAACTCTTGCGGCGAGAACATGTGTGATTCTCCTCGTTATACAACTCAGGACGTTTGTTTAGTAGAACTTTTTGATTAATGCTCCAGCGTGGCTGCACGCTGGATGATTCAGTCTCTGGTTATTCCTTGTCGGCCTTGTAGGCGGCGTAGGCGTAGCCGCCGTACTGGCGTGCCTGGGCGTAATTGCCGTAGTGAACCTTGAAGCCGTTCAGCAGCACGCCGGTGACACTCGCACCCGACTGTTCCAGCCGCTTGACCGACTCCGAGATCTCACCGGAGCGCGTATCCCCATAACGCGCCACGAGGAAGATGGAGCCTGCGACGGGCGCCATGATCGCCGTGTCCGACACCGCCAGGATCGCCGGTGCATCGAGCAGCACGATGTCGTATTCCGCCGACGCGCGGCTCACCGCATCCGTGAACGCGCTCGACAGAAGCAGTTCGGCCGGGTCCGGCGGATAGAAGCCGCACTGCACGAAGTCGAGGTTGTTCAGCACCGAGCGATGCACGGCATCATCGAGCGAGCTGGAGCCGTTGACGATATCCACGAGCCCCTTGCCGCGCGGCAGGCCGAAGTACTGGTTCAGGTGGCCGCGGCGCAGGTCGCAGTCGACGAGCAGCACGCGCTTGCCGCCGGCGGCCAGCAGCGTCGCCAGATTCGCCGATACGAACGACTTGCCGATGCCCGGCAGCGGGCCGGCCAGCATCACGACGTTGTTCGGCGCGTCCATCAGCGCGTAGTGCAGCGACGAGCGCATCATGCGCAGCCCTTCCACGGCCGGATCGGTCGGGTAACGCGAGGCGAGCGCGAGCTGTTCCGGCCTCTTGTCGGCGATGCGCTTCGCCAGTTCCTTCTGACGTTCGCTGTCCGGAATGGTCGCGAACACCGAAAGACCCGTCTTCGATTCCAGTTCCTTCGGATCGAGCACGCCCTTGAACAGGAAGTCGCGAGCGAACGCCAGCACGATGCCGATGAACAACCCCAGGCCAGCCGCGATCACGAGCACGAGCGCCTTGACCGGCTTGACCGCGCGCTCGGGCACTTCGGCGCGATCGAGCAGTTCCACGGTCGGCACGCGGCCGGCACGGATCAGACGCATCGTTTCGATGTTGTTGCGCAGGGCCGAATAGACATCGGTGCTGACGCGCACGTCGCGTTGCAGACGCAGCGCGCCCTGCTCGGCCGCCGGCATCGCCTTGACGCGCGCCGCCAGGTCGCCGATGTACTTTTCAGTCGCCGCGATCTGCTGGTCGATCACGACCACGCTCGGATGCGCAGCCGAAAAGTGGCTCGCCAGGTCCGAACGGCGACGGCGCAGGTCGAGCAGCTGGGCATCCGCCTGGGAAGCCTGCTGCATCACGATGCGGCCTTCCTCGTCCGGATTGAACAGCGTGCGACTGTTGCGATACGCGTTGTAATTGTCTTCCGCCGTTTCCATCTGACGCTTGGCGTCAGGAAGCTGCTGTTCGAGATACTCGAGCGACTTCGCAGCGTTGATCCCGCGGCGATCGGCGTTCTGGCGCAGATACATCTGCGAAAGCTCGTTGATCGTCGCCGCCACGAGCACCGGATCCTTGCCTTCCAGCGACGTGCTGATCACGCCCGACTTGTTGCCCTGCTCCGCGATCAGGAGCGAGTTCTGCAGCCGGTCGATGGCGTACGTACGCGAATTGCGCGTCAGATCGAACTCGACACCCTTCTCGCCGTGGATGAAGCTCACCAGCAGGGAGATCGGACCATCGACGGTGTCGAAGCGCTGCACGGCGCCGATCTGCCCTCCGACGCCGGTTTCGACGCCCGGGCCGCGCACCTGATACTGGCCGTTGCCGAGATAGCGCAGCGTGTATTCCTTGCCTTCGAACTTCTTCGGCACGTCGAACGCCGAAACGTCGATCGACTCGGTACCCCACGCGTAGCCGCCCCGGCCGAAAATGCCCGGCGTGGACGTTTCGTCGCTCATGCGCGCGACCATGCCGCCGATGATCGGGAAGCGATGCGGCGCGGCCTGGATATACAGCTTGAGCGCATCGACGACGGGACCCAGCACGAACTTCGAACCGATGACCTGAATTTCGCCTTCGGCCGTCGCGCGCTGATCGAACATCGCTGCGGCACTTCTCACCATGTCGCGCGCGTCGGTAGGCGGCGCGTTGCTCGTGTCGTCCACCTTGACGAGCATGCCGGCCTGGTAGATCGGCGAAGAGAAGAACGCGTACACCACCCCGAGGCTGAATACGACCGCAACGGTCGTGGCGATCATCTTCCAGTGACGGCCCAGCGTTTCGAGAATCGAGGTGAGCTCGATCTCGTTGTCGGACTCGGCCGTTACGGCTGACGCCTGATTTTTAACTTTCATGGAACGTCTCGTTACAGGCTCTTATGGGACCGGAGCGCGCTGCGCACCGGATGCGGATCGAAACACCAGCGGTGCGCCCCGAACGGAGCGCAAACACCATTACTTTATTGATGAATTTCGGACTGCATTCAGGGCCGTTAAAATCCCGCCCCGGCATTGCAGTCGTATTGAAACACACGACTCAAAAAAAGAGAAATTCCAACAGACGATTTTTGTTGTTTAACGAACCTTTCAACCCGGACGAGTGTTCACTACCTCGCTTTTAAGAATTTATTGACTATGCGGGCCATTTGAACAAATCGCAAAATATCACAGCGCCCCTTGTTGTATGCGCGGCACCGCACATATAATCGCTGTTAATCGGATTGCTAATTCTATGAAGAAAGCCGGTATCGCCGGCAACCGGTTTCCGGACATATTGTCGCCGTGCCGCGCCGGCGCTCGCCGCCGCCCCTGGCGGCAGAGAGCGGCCGATAGCCCTTCAGCCGCGGCAGAAAAGTACCGTCCCCAACGGGAAAATGCGTGCGAAGGTGGGTTTGCGCACCGACACCCGCGAACTTCAGAAGTCGTATTTGAAGAAGTTTAAATACGAACCGCGTCTTTATGAGATTTTAAAACCCCGTTTGTATGAATAATCGGGGGAAGTCCCAATATAATCGCAGTTAGCTCGGTTTCACACATTAAACCGCCATAAATCCGTGGACAATGACAGGGGTTGTACCTACCATACGCTTTCGGGTTTTGATATTCGAAAAGAGATGCGCCCTCTTCGTGAGTGAAAAAAATGTTAAACCTTGCGCTTGGCTTCATCAGTTCTTTCTGCATGACGCTATTGATTGTTCGATTCGCGGGGCGCTACGGGGCGCTCTCCCTGGATCATGATTTGAACGGGGTTCAAAAGAATCATTCTCATCCGGTTCCCAGAATCGGCGGCATTGCACTGATGGTTGCGGCCTGCGTGACCTTCCCCATCGGTGCGCTTTTCGGCGGCAATCCGCGCAGCGAGTCGCTGCTGCTGCTGCTTTGCGCTCTGCCCGCGTTCGGAAGCGGCGTGATCGAGGATCTGACCAAGCGCGTGAGCGTCCGGGCCCGTCTGCTGAGCGCCATGCTGGCGGCGCTGCTGGGCGCGTTCCTGCTCAACGGCGTGATCGGCCGGGTGGATCTGCCGCTCGTCGATCCGATTCTCGCGGTCGCGCCCATTGCGATCGGACTGACGGTCATTGCGGTGGCGGGGCTCACCAACGCGGTCAATATCATCGACGGTTTCAACGGACTCGCTGCCGTCGTGGCAATTCTGATTTTCGGTTCGATCGGTTATGTCGCGCATGAAGTCGGCGACCTGCTCGTGATGAGCACCGCGCTCACGATGATCGGCGCAATCGGCGGTTTCGCGATCTGGAATTATCCGGCTGCGTCGATTTTCCTCGGCGATGGCGGTGCTTACTTCATCGGCTTCACGATCGCTGAACTGCTCGTGCTGCTGGTCGCGCGGCATCCGAACGTCTGTGCGTGGTACGCGATCGTCGTCGCGATCTATCCGGCCTTCGAAACGCTGTTCTCGATCTACCGTCGCCGGATCGTGCGCGGCCGTCCGGTCGGCGCGCCGGACGGCATTCACCTGCATACGCTGATCTTCAAGCGCGTCGTGCGCAAAGGCACGGACCCGCGCCAGCGTCAGCGCCGGAACGCGCGCACGTCGCCGTATCTGTGGGTGCTGAGCATGATCGGTATCGTGCCGGCGTCGCTTTTCTGGCACAACCCGGTGGCGCTCGCGGTGACCGCGGTCGTGTTCGCCGTCGCCTATGTCTGGCTGTATACAGCGATCGTCCGGTTCAAGACGCCGCGCTGGCTCGTGAGCAGCCAGGGCATCGTGACCGCCGCAGTCCCCGAGCAGACGCATCACAAGTAATCCGAAGCGTTGTATTTTCGGCGCGCGCGCCGGAGACTCGCACCATGAAAAAGGCCCCGGTCGGATCGATCGGGGCCTTTGCTTTTCAGACGCCGCCCGAGAGGAGCTGACGGGCGGCAATAGAAAATAGGATAGGTCTTAAAAGAACAACGCGGCGATGTAACGTATCCTCACGCTCCATACGTATTTCGCCTCGGAAGGCGAATCGACCAGGATGACGAAGGACAGGCAACCGAGCGAGATGGTCGGCACGCCTTCGATCGCGAAGGGCCACCACCAGCCGTCTAAGCTTGCGATATGCACGTGCTGGACGACCCAGTCGGACATCGGACCGGCGACGACCGACGAAAAGGCAAATGCGTCACGTTTTGCGCAAAGAAGGTCAGAGCCGTGCTCATTCCCCACACGACGACGATGGGGCTGATCCACCGACGGGCGCCCAGGCGCTGACGGCGAGCGTGCCGTCAGGTTCGGGAGACGGTATCGGCGGGCTCTGTATTGGTCAACCCGGTTGCTCTGATACATCGATATCATTATGGATTCCATATTATTGCGTTTTGAAGGAATCGAAATACGATCCTTGGACGGCGGCCATCAATCCGCATAGTCCTACCTATTCTTTCCAGCGAATATGGACGATTTGCGAGCAGGTCGTGTCGCACCAGGAACAGGAGAACCGATGCGATTTCATGTAGACACAGCGGCCGCGTCCGATGTTTCCTCGACGCGGCTTCACCTCGCGCACTCCGCGCCCTGGGCGCTCACCGCGCGTGGCGCAGCCATGCGGGTTCTGTTCGCCACGCTTCAGCAAACAGTCGATGTAATCCGCGAACGTGAAGATCAGATGCGCCATCCGTCCGGCGCGAGCGCCGATCAGATCGGAAACGCGCTTGGCGAACTGCGCACGATCGTCGACGCACGAATGGCCGCATATCACGAAATCACATCAGGGCATCGGGCCAGAGAGACTGCGGCAGTGGAAGCAGAGCTTGCGCAACGCGGTTACGTCCAGTGCGCAGAAAAACTCTATGACGCAGCCGCCGACCTGATCGGGAAAATCGACGCGGCGCTCGCGGAGAGCGGCCGGAATGCGCAGCGCTTCCACTTGAAGGCAATACAGACAGCGATGTCGGAAATGACGCGACGCGCGATTCATCTGCTCATGCGCGTGCGCAACTTCGGGCCGGAGTCTGCATGAGCGCACAACTGAACATTATCGAGCGCGTGCATCAGGCTCATGGCTACCCGGTGACAGCGGAAGCCGATCTCATCGCGTTGCGCGCTTCACTGCCTGTCGTACATTGCGACATGGAGCGCACGGTAGGGAATCGCGTGCAGCTTTCGCTGTACTTCGCCATGAAAAACACCCCAAAGGTTGGATCGGTGTCCAACTTTTGGGGTGCCGTACAACGCGCGGGGCGTTCTCAATCAGCCGATGCGCGTCAACCTGCGACGCCGGCGAGATCGTCCGCGCGTGACGTGAAGAGCGGAATCGACGACGCCTGCTGATGTTCCAGCCACTGCTGGAACATCAGCACGTTCCACAACTGACGATGCCAGTTCTGCTCGCCCGACAGATGCTGCTGCCACTTAGCGCGCACGATCGTCGCATCGAAGAAACCTTCGCGACGCAACCGCGACGCATCGAGCAAGGCTTCCGCCCAGTCGCGCAACTCGCCGCGCAGCCAGTGCGTGATCGGCACGCCGAAGCCCTGCTTGGGCCGCTCGATCATCTCCCGCGGCACATGGCGATACAGCACCTGACGCAGCGCCCACTTGGTCTGTCCGTCGCGCACCTTCATCGATTGCGGCAGCCGCCACGCGAATTCCACGACCCGATGATCGAGGAACGGCACGCGCGTTTCGAGCGAGACGCCCATCGCGGCGCGATCGACTTTGGTGAGGATGTCGTCGGGCAGATAGGTGATCATGTCGAGCGCCATCATGCGCTGCACGTCGTCGAGACCGGTGAAGGCCGGCGCATTGCCGGTCATCAGCGTGGGCGGCTGGTGGCCGCCGATCACGAGCGCGGCCGGATCGTTCCATTGCGACATGAGATGCAGATACACCTCGTCGCGCGAGCGGCACGACAGCAGTTGCGCGCCCTTGTGCAGCTTGTCGCCGACCTTCACGCCGCGCAGCGACGACGGCAGGATCGGCTCCATGAGACCCGCCATGCTGTTCCAGCGCTTCGGCGAAATCCCGACGATGCCCGACGCCGCCAGCTTGCGCAATGACGCCGGCAGGACCGTCATCTTGTCCCACATGTCCGGCGCAGTGCGGTAGCGCTGATAGCCGCAGAAGAGTTCGTCGCCGGCATCGCCGGACAGCGAGACGGTCACATGCTGCTTCGCCAGTTGCGAGACGAGAAACGTCGGCACTTGCGACGAATCGGCGAACGGCTCGTCGTAGAGTTCGGGCAGGCGCGGGATCACGTCGAGCGCTTCGCGCGCGGTCACGTACAGTTCCGTGTGTTCGGTGCCGAGGTGCGTCGAGACGGCCTTCGCGAGCTTGGCCTCGTCGAAGTCGCTTTCGTTGAAGCCGATCGTGAACGTCTTGACCGGACGCGACGACTGCTTCTGCATCAGCGCGACGATCGTCGATGAATCCACGCCGCCCGACAGGAACGCGCCGAGCGGCACGTCGGCGAGCATCTGCTGGCGGATCGCATCGCTGAGCAAATGCTCCAGTTCTTCGACGGCATCCTCGGGGCTGCCCGCGAAGCCACGCGCGGCGCCGTTGACCGCCGCCTCGACGCCGGACCAGTAGGACCAGATGCGCGGCTCACGCCGTTCGAGCGACACCGAAAGCATCTTGCCCGGTTCGAGTTTGTGGATGCCTTCGAAGATGGAATACGGCGCGGGCACGCAACCGTGGCGGATCTGCAATGTGAGCGCGCCGCGATCGACATTGTTTTCGAACGACGGATGCTCGCGCAGCGCCTTCAGCTCGGAGCCAAACACGAACGCGGCTTCCTCGCCCTGTCCCTGCCAGCCGTAGTAAAGCGGCTTTTCGCCGATCCGGTCGCGGGCGAGCGTGAGCTGGCATTCCTGCCGGTCCCACGCGGCGAACGCGAACATGCCGACCGCGCGCTCGATCGTCGCCTGAATGCCCCACGCGTCGAAGCCGGCCATCAGCGTTTCGGTGTCGGAACTGCCGCGCCAGACGGGCGCGCGTTGCGCATCCTCGAGTTCTTCGCGCAGATCGAGATGGTTGTAGATCTCGCCATTGAAGACGATGACGTACCGCCCGCTGCCCGACGACATCGGCTGATGCCCGGCCGCCGAGAGATCGAGAATCGCCAGCCGGCGATGTCCGAGCGCGATGCCGCGCAGATCATCGGTCCAGTCGCCCGCGTCGTCGGGTCCGCGATAGGCGATGGCGTGCGCCATCTTCCGGACCACTGTCTTCGAGTCGCCCGGCCTGACGCCGCGCCCACCCAGAAAGCCGACGATACCGCACATGTTCGTTCTCCTTCAGATCGGCCAGAGGCCACGCTTATGCGATGCTCACTTTTCTTCGACGAGCCGCAGGTAGATATCTTCGAAACGCTCGCGCGCGCGCATCATTGTGAATTCGGCGTGGATGCGCGCCTTCGCCAGCTGGCCGAGACGGATGCGTTCGTCGGGCGCCATGTCGACGACGCGCGCGAGTCCGGCCGCGAGCGCGTCTGCGTTTTCCTTCGCGACGACGACACCCGTATTCGCGACGAGCATGGCAGCATCGCCGACGTCGGTGACGACGCACGGCACGGCCATCGCCATCGCTTCTCCGACGACATTCGGGAATCCCTCGGTGCGCGAAGACAGGCAAAACACGTCCATCGCTGACAGACACGCGGGCACGTCGCGCCGCTCGCCGAGCAGCACGAAGCGCGACGCGAATCCCGTCTGCGCGATCCAGTCCGCGAGTTCGCGATTGTTCGCGTCGAGATCGCGTCCGACCAGCATGAAACGCACGTCGGGATGGCGCGCGGCCAGCATGCCCGCCGCGCGCACGAAATTCTGATGATCCTTCACCGGATGGAAGCGCCCCAGAACGCCGACGACGACCGAGCCCGCGTCGAATCCGCATTGCTCGCGGATCGCGCTGCGTTGCTCGGGCGTGGCGCTCAGGCGCGCGACGTCGAAGCCGTTCGGCACCACCATCATGCGGCTCGCGTCGTAACCCACCGACACATGCGCCCGGCGCGACGCCTCCGCCGCGCACACGATGGTCTGCGGCACGTAGTACGAAAGCCACGCGCAGATCTTGCGCAGCAGCACGGTCACGCGCGAGCCGCCCGAGCGGACATCGGTGGTTCGCACGCCCCAGACGATGCGCTTGTGCGCCGCGAGCCGGCCTGCCAGGCCGCCGAGAAAATCGGCGTGATACATCCACGTCTGGATGATGTCGGGGCGCACCTCGCGAATCAGTTTCACGAGCTGCCACAACGCGCGCGGAAAGCCGAGCGGCGAACGCATGCCGAGGCTGTGCACCTCGATGCCGCGCGCGGCGAGTTCTTCGCCGATTTTGCCGGTCGTCGTGAGCGAGCAGACGACGTGACGAAATCGCGGGTGTTCGATATGCGACTCGATCAGGCGCTGAAGCATGCGTTCAGCGCCGTCCGCATTGAGCGCAACGATGACATGGAGAAGCTTCATGGTCCCGGCTGCCGGTTTTCTGCGATAGGCCCCGTCCCCAGGCAACCGACGCGCGCGTCGCTGGCGGCAATGCTCGTGCTGACGGGTGTGTTTTTATGTTGATGGGCTGCCTCGCCGGAGGAATCGGGGTGTCGCGGTTTCCGGCGAGTCATCAATGTATGCCGGCGCCCCGGCACGCACTGTTCGACGCCCCACACGCCGGCTTGCTTGCCGGCGCGCGCGGGGCGTCGGGCGCGCTCCGCGTCAGGCGCGCCTCATCGCGCCGCGCCACGGATTCCATTTGCGAAGCTGAGTTTTCATATCGATGACCGTGATCGCGCCGACCGCATTCCACGTATGCAGCCCCTGACGGCCGCGCGGCGGATTGCGCACCGACAAGGTCTTCTCGGCGTAAGTCGTCGTCGTGAGCTCGGTGATCTCGCGGAACGTCAGCGCGGCGCCATATTCGCGTTCGCAGTTCTGCGCGGGGCGAATCAGGCGGTTTTGCGCATCCTTGAACAGGTTGCCGGCCATGCGCGCAAGGCGGCAATCGGAGACGACCGGATTCATCGGATGAGCGGTCCATTCCCCGAACGGGCTGTCGGAATGGAAGATCGACAGTTCGTCCCAGTTCGATCCGCCCTCTTCCGTGATGCTCGTGAACATCCACCAGGTCTTGCCGTCGTAATGAAGCGTGGTATCCGCCGCGACGACATCGCGCATGACCACCTTGTGCAATTCCCACTCGGTCGGAAACGAGGCTGCCCGGTACATCTCGATCGTGCGGTTGCCGCATGTCTCCGGAATCATGAAAATCTCGCCGTCATGCTCGAACAGAAACGGATACGACAGGTGATAGTTGCGATCGAGCACCACGCGCGGCGTTTCCTGCCACTTCTGCGTGGCCGGATCGAACGCGATATGGCTGATCACGCCGCGATTCGTGTCGTAAGGCAGGCTTTCGAAGAACAGGTGATAGTCGCCGTTCTTGCCGCGCCACAGAAAGGGATCGGCGTGGAACTGCGTCGGCATGCCGGGCAGCGTGACCCAGTTGCGACTGGCGTCGTCGTCGGCGCTGTTATCGGCGCTGCTATCGGCGCGCAGCTCGACGGGCGTGTCGGTGCGCCGGTAAGCCAGCACCCAGTGGCCGCGCTGCACGAGCAGCTTGAGCGGCTGGTTCAGCACCTTGCGGCCGAGATGCCGCAGCGCGAACCATGCCGACGTAAGTCCCGACAGATGCGCCGGCTGCGCCTTGGCGCTCACGAGCGGAAACGCATACGGCGACGCGGCGGCATCGAGACGCCGCTGCGCCCGCTCGATGAGAACGGAGACGCGCTGCAGACTCGTCTGAAGCGACTTCAGGAAGAACAGCTTCTCCGGAATCGCGACATACGATTCCGCGAGCAGGCGCATTTCGCCCGACTCCGGTGACTTCCAGACGATCTGTAGATGCGGGGTCCGGCATTGCAGCAACGTCTTCCACAGCGCTTCGATGTTCTCGTGTCCGTCGTACAGCACGACGAGCGAAGCGCGCGCAGGCGTGCTGTCGCGCGACGCGTCGTCGACTTCGTCGTAGAGCCGTTTCTCGATGCGCGTCCACCACTGCAGCACGGGAGGATATGCGGGTTGCGCCATTTTGTGTCCCTCAGACAGCGGCAGTTTTGCCAGTCGACCGACTTGCCGTCCTTAGCTAAATGCTTAACTGCCTTTATATATGTGTTGTGAGCCGGCGTTTATTGAAGTGATGAAAAGTCCTTTCACATGGTGCCGGCGAAGAAAGACTAAAGTCTGGGGAAAGTGCGTGCGGTGCGCTATCGCACACAGTTGCGACAGCTAATTAATGCGAGGAGATTTGAACGGCTGTGCCGGAGACGGCGTGCCCGGGTGGCTCGTCGCCGCTATCGGGGAAATGCCTAAGCTTTTGATCGGACGAAGAAAATACGACGAATCAGGGTGCTTCGTCGCGGCGCACGGCGACCTCGCGCCACTTGCGATACCACGTGGGCCGCCTGTGACCCGCCTCTTCGTCTGCCTTATGTTTTGAGGACGGCGCGAATATGATTTCGAGCACGGCCAGCAATGCCAGACCGATTATTGCGAAAAAGACAATTGCGCCGATGACACCGACCACAGACATGCTTCCTCCGCGCTTGCCGTGTTATATCAAGCTTTTGATAAAACACGCCGCTGAAAGTTTTGACGGAAAGAATTTTTTGTTTATTACTAATTCTATCACACAGCGAATCCGCCAATTTTCCGTGCGATGGTCACCATGTATGATTTTCAGACGGCGCTCATCGGTGCAAAGCCCTGAACAGAAGGGTGAAAGCACCTCTGTTCCGCTGACCGAACGAGGGCCGTGGCCAATCGCGTCGGGGTTTCGTCGATGACTCCGCGATGCCGCGAGATCAGCCCGGTCTCGGAAACCGATACGGGCTTTTAATCCCTTACAGGTTTTCGAAAGGGAGATTGCGCGACCGGAATGAATTACGTCCGATATGGACGTATGTTAGACAGCCGCAAGCCCATTTCTCGAAGAGTTTCAGTTGCTACTCGAAACACCCTGATTCAGGCGATCCGTTCTCCCTCCGCCTCTTTGTCCGAGGACGTCAAGAGAATGTCCGCTACCGCCAACAGCGAAAGGCTGATCACGGCGACGAAGCCGACCGTGCCGGCGAACATGCTGACGAGCTTCATGGTTTCCTCCGCCATCCGAAAGGGCGAATGCAGCCGTGCTCACGCTTCGCGGCGATTCGTCGGATCGTACAACGGGCGCCAGCGGCCGCTCCATCGGTAGCATAGGCGCAACTTCGCCGAAAAAGTATTCATTTCGCAGCGAAATACGCGCTCGCCCCTTTTCGGCAGACGAGAAGGGGGATGGTCCGGTCGTCTATATCAGCTCATGTCAGCGCCAGCGCCTGCCAGTTCCCGTCGAGACATCCTGTTGCGCGCCGTTGTGACTCCACGCCGACCGCGTGTCGCGCGCGCTGCCGCCGATCGCGCGATTCAGAATGGCCCGCGTGCCCGGCGTGGTGCCGAGGTGAGCCAGTTGCGACGCCTCGACCCATGACAGGTCGCGAAACCGGCCGCCCGCTTCCGGACGCGGTTGCGCGTCGTCCGGTATCGCGATGCGAAACACATGGTGCAAGTGATGCGCCGAAGGCTGCTGAAACAGGAAGGCTGCGGCGCTCGCCGCGACGCCGGTGTCTTCGTGCAGCGCCCGGATCGCTGCAACGATGGTCAATTCTTCATGTCCTACTGTCCCGCCCGGAAGCAGCCACGGACCGCCGCGCTCCCGAACCAGAAGCACTGACTGGTGACGTACCAGCAGCACTGTCGCTCGATCTCTCATCCCCGTCTCCGTGATGCACCCGAGTTCGATATCGAACCGAAGACGCGATCCGGCGCTGCGATGTGCCGTTTTTTCCATTTCGCAGACGATTGGATCGGAACTTTGAACCGGTGTGCACACACGATCTTCACAGTCTTCGGCACGCTGCGCAATCCGTGGAGGGCCCACGTAAGTGCGTAGTCCCACACGCAGCGTGCGTTCGACGGAGGTGCGGAGAGGCTGCGGCCGCGCGTACTGCTTCGAACGCGCGGCCGGAGTCAGGTCGATGGCGACGTCATCGACCGAGGGCGGGATCGCTCATGCTGTCGCGGCCCGTCTCGACGTGACCGGCGAGGCGTCGCAGAAACGCGCGATCGGTGTCGACCCTGATTTCGACGTCGTACCAGCCGTGCGCGTCGCGCAGATCGAGATAGACCTGCTCGGTGTCGCCGCCCCGCACGCGCCGCGTGATCGTCTTCGACGGATCGTAGGCATTGGTCACGCTGAAGGTGCACGCGGCCGTCCCGCGATTTTCGAGGCGCAATTGCAGATTGCCGTTCGCAACGTCGTAGCCCTCTCTGACTTCCGGCGCGGCCTGTTCGCGCGACCACCAGCCATGCTGCTGCGCGCCGGCCTTTCCCGCGATCCGTCGGAGGAAACCGTTCGGACCGTGTACGACGAAATCGAAGCTGCCGTCCGGATTCGCCGCGACGCGGTCCGCAAGACGCTTGCGGGCTTCGACCGTATAGGTGCGCGGCGCCTCCGTGCTGGCGTTGCGATAGAGCAGAAAGACCGCGCCCGCGCTGCCCGTATTGACGAAATCGAACGAAACTGCCTCTTTCGACGCATCCGCGCGCGTCCGCACGAAAAGCTCGTACGGCAAGGCGCGCGCGGGGCGCACGCCGGACTCCTGCTTCGGCATCGTCTGCGCGACGGGCGGCACGGGCACGTAGTCCTGATGCCGCAGCTTGTCGGGCGGAAAGTAGCCGCTCGTTGCCGGCAACTCGGGCATCGCGCTGTTCGGATTGCGGAAATCGAAGGCGGAGGTCAAATCGCCGCTGATCGCCCGACGCCACGGCGAGATGTTCGGCTCGGCCAGATCGTGCGCGCGGCCGAAGCGCTTCTGGATGAAGCGGATCACCGAGGTATGGTCGAAGGTCTCGGAGCAGACCCAGCCGCCCTTCGACCACGGCGACACGACGAGCATCGGTACGCGCGCGCCCAGGCCGTAGGGGCCGCTCGCGTACTTCGCGCTGCCCGCGAAGATCTCGGCGCTCGTATCGACGGTCGAAAGACCGTTGGCGCTCGACGTCGGCGGGAACGGCGGCACGAGGTGATCGAAGAAGCCGTCGTTCTCGTCGTAATTGATGAGCAGCGCCGTCTTGCTCCACACATCCGGATTCGATGTCAGCACCTGCAAGACCTGATCGACGTACCAGGCGCCATAGTTCGCCGGCCAGTTGGGATGCTCGGAGAACGCTTCGGGCGCGACGATCCACGAGACTTGCGGCAGCGTGCCGCTCGCAACGTCGCGCTTGAGGATCGCGAAGTAGTCGTCGCCGGCGGCCGCGTTGGTGCCGCGCCGCGCCTTTTCGTAGAGCGGGCTGCCGGGCTGCGCGTTCTGATATTGCGTGAAGTAGAGCAGCGAGTTGTCGCCGTAGTTGCCGATGTAGGCGTCGTTGGTCCAGCCCCACGAATTTTTCGCGTCGAGCCCGGTGCCAATGTCCTGATAGATCTTCCACGAAACGCCCGCGCGCTCCAGCACTTCGGGAAACGTGGACCAGCCGTAGCCCGCTTCCGCATTGTCGACGACCGGACCGCCACCCGCGCCGTCATTGCCGACATAGCCGGTCCACATGTAGTAGCGGTTCGGATCGGTCGATGTGTTGGTCGAGCAGTGGTAGGCGTCGCAAATCGTGAACGCGTCGGCGAGCTGATAGTGGAACGGGATGTCGTCGCGCTTCAGGTACGCCATCGTCGTCGTGCTCTTGAACGGTACCCACTGGTCATACAGTCCGCCGTGAAACGCGCCCTGCCCGCTCACCCAGTCGTGCGGCAGGTCCTGCAGGAACTGCAGGCCGAGGTTCGACGCGCCCGGATGAAACGGCAGCACCTCGCCCGCGCCTGCCGCGATCGGCTGGTTGAAGACCGGCTTGCCGTTCGGCAACGTCACCGCGCTCTTGTCGCCGAAGCCGCGCACGCCGCGCAAGCTGCCGAAGTAATGGTCGAACGAGCGATTCTCCTGCATGAGCACGACGATATGCTCGATGTCCTCGATCGATCCATGCCGGTTGTTCGCGGGAATCGCGAGCGCCTGGCGGATGCCGAGCGGCATCACGCTCAACGCGGCGCTCGCGCCTGCGGCCTCGACGGCCATGCGCAGAAAGTCACGACGGTTCTTGTTTTTCATTTGTTTCGCGGGGGGAAGTGAAGAGGAAAGGTCAGTCGACCGTGTGAATCACGGGTATCGCGAGCGGCTCGGACGCAGTCCGTGCCAAGGCGGGTCGCGTGGGTTGATCGGATGCGCCGTTTGTGGCTTGCCTGGCCCAGTCCTGGAGTTCGCTCGTTGCGGGTACGACGGACGGCTCGCTGCGCGCCGCGTCGACTGATGAGGACGACTCCGGTTCCGGCTTGCTACAGGCGCAAACGATTGCGCAGGCGCAGACGATGAATCGCGCCACGATGACGTGGCGGCTCGGAACAATCGACATCGGGAATCTCCGGCTTCAGTCGTGCAGATGAACGCAGCGCTGCGAAGCTTAGCCACGGCTTGTGTAAGCAATGTGACCGGAGCGCGATACCATAGGGCGACATGACATCGAGAGGACGACAAGAGCGTGATACAGCGTGACGATGCAGGCGCAGAGCTTCCAAGGAACCACACGGCAGATATCCGATCCGATGATTCCGAACGCCGGCAAGCGCTCATGCTCGCGATGGCGCTGTCGCTTGGCAGCGCCATCGCGCTCGGGCTCGCGCGCTTTTCCTACGCGCTGCTGCTGCCGCCCATGCGCCTTGACCTCGCGTGGAACTTCGCGCAAGCCGGCGCGATGAACACGGCCAACGCGTTCGGCTATCTGCTCGGCGCGCTCGCGTTCTCCCGACTGTCGATGCGCGTGGCGTCGCGAACATTGTTCGTCGCCGGTTGCGTTCTGACGGCCGTGCTGATGGCGGCGAGCGGCGCAACGGTCGATACTGACGCCCTGCTCGCGCTGCGCGTCGCGACGGGCATCGGCAGTGCGTTGATCTTCGTGAGTGGTGGCGTGCTGGCGGCACGGCTCGCGTCGACGTCGCCGCGCGACGCGGGGCTCGTGATCGGCCTTTATTACGGCGGCACCGGCTGGGGCATCGTGATTTCGTCGGTGGTGGTTCCGCTTGCGGTGCTGCCCGTCACGCACGGCTGGCGCTTCGCATGGCTCGCTCTCGCCGTGGCGTGTGCCGCGTTTTCCGGCATCGCGGTCTGGGCCGCGCGCCGGATCGAAACCGCGCACGCGCATCCGACGGCGCGTCACGGCGCGCACGCTTCATCGGGCGTCGTGGTGCAAAGACGGCGCTTCGCGCTCGTGCTCGCCGGTTATGGATGCTTCGGGATCGGCTATATCGGCTACATGACCTTTATCGTCGCCCTGCTTCGCAACGCGGGCATGAGCGCCGGCGTGGTGAGCGGCTTCTATATTCTTCTGGGCGTGGCGACGGTCGTATCGGCGCGGATGTGGTCGGGGCTACTCGATCGCATGCGCGGCGGACAGGCGCTCGCGATCCTCAACGCGCTGCTCGCGGCCGCGACGGTCATCCCCGCGCTGCTCGCGCATCCGCTGGCGGCGTTCGTTTCCGGTACGCTGTTTGGGGCGACGTTTTTGTCCGCGGTGGCGTCGACCACGGCGTTCGTTCGGCACAACCTGCCGGCCAGTCAATGGCCGCGAGGAATCAACGCCTTCACGATCGTGTTCGCGCTCGGACAGATCGTCGGACCGGTGGTGATCGGCCGGGTTTCGGACAGCGTGGGGCTGACCCGCGGGCTCGTCTATTCGGCGCTCGTGCTCGCGGCGGGCGCGTTGCTCGCGGGTTGCCAGAAGCCTCTGTATAAGCAGGATTCCGAATGAATTTGTGACGTCCGGACGATCAGAGTGCGCTGCCTGCGCGCGCTTTCTTCATCTTGACGTAGACATGGGCGCAGAAGGCATCGGCGACCACGCGATTGACCGTGAGAATGTTGTCGGCGCTCAGGCTCTCGCGTGACAACCCCTGCTTTTCGATGAGCCGCTGCGGAATCAACTGGCTGACGAACGACTGACACAGTTCCTTGCGCGCCGGCGTATCGACCGACTCGAAGTACTCGCGCCCCGCCTTGATCTCTTCGCTCATCTTGGCCTTGGCGGTATCGTTCTGGGCCTGGATGCTGGCTTCGAGATGCGCCTGCGCCGTGTCACGTGAACGACGCTCTTTCTTGTCGTCCTCCAGTTGCTTCGTCTTGATGGACGCCATCTTCCGGTCCGCGTCGCCGATCCGGTAGCCGCCTTCCAGCGCCTTGAAAAGATACCCGCGCGGACTGACCGTCACCTTGCCTTCGTTGAGCTTGAAACGCGTGTATTCAATGGCCTGTTCGAGCCGTTCATCGGTCCAGACGTCGCGGCGCTTCGCGAGACGCTCGAAATCGGGCGTGTCGAAGGCGAATTCGTTGTGCAGCAGGAGGTACATCGAATCCTGAATGCCGGCGCGCGCGGCATCCGCGCCCTGCTTCTTGGTGAAGCGAAAGCGGATTTTCAGCTTCTCGGCCGGGACGCGGTCGGCATTCGGCTCCCAGCTCACATCGAAATCCGAGACTTCGTTGAGCTGGTCGATGGCAGGCTCGAGAAAGCGCTTCTTGAACTCCTTCACTTCCTTGCGCGATTCGCCGACCTTCCCCGGCCACTCCAGCACGTCTTCGTACGCGAACCACTCCGTCACGCCGTGACCTTCGCATGGAATGAGGCGGTCGTAGATCGCGCGGGCGAGGGAAAGCGAAAAAGCCGTCGATGCGCGCAGGCTCAGCCAGTGCGCCTTGTACGGACTGATCAGATACTTGATGACGCGGCCCGCCAGCAGGATGCAAACGACATTGCGCTCGATATAGCAGTCGCCCAGCAGACTGATGGTGCCCCACGAGTCTTTTTCAGTGAGTTCTTCGATGGACGGCGCCGTCATGATTTCGACACGCGCGCGGGCCGCGGCTCTCATCTGCGCGATGAGGTGACTGTGGTTGCGGCTGTCGTACCGCATCAGCCATTTGAAGTAGTTGATGTCGGCGGTAAAGGTGTAAACCTTGTCGTCGATCAGCTCTTCGGGAGACTTGGTCGCGACGATGAAGTAGGCTGCATCGAGTACGCGCCGCGCGGCGATACCGAGGCCGCCGACACGCGTGAAGATGTTGTTGCGCAGGAAACCGATGTCCCTCGTCGACTCGCAGATGGCCGAGCCTTGGCCGGACATATCTTCGTAGATGTCCAGCGCGAGCTGCTGCGGGGTTACAGAGAGGTCTTGGTTTTCCATACATCGATTCACTTCGGTCCCCGGCACTCTAACAGGCGAGTCAGGGGTGTCAACACAAAAACCACCCCGCTTTTTCTTCGAGCTTAGCCGCACAAAAACCGCCCCGAGTTTGTACGTCGATCACAATTTCCACCCCGCTCGACACAATTTCCGTCTCCGCGCGCCCAACTTGCGCACCGGTCAGCACAAAAACCGTCCCGTGCGTCACAAAAACCGTCCCTATCCACAGGCTCGGACGTTGATTCAAAAGGAAAACTGCAGTGCTGTTTGTAGGTGTGCGGGTCTAGGTTTACAAAAAACCAAACGAACGATACTGGGAGTATACCTCCTGAAATCCTTGAACTGTATCTAAGCTATTGAATATATGGAGGAAAATTTAGAGGGCACGTCTGCACAAAAACCGCCCTTGGGGTGGTTTTTGTGCAGAGAATATGACGCGCGACGCGGCTGCCTGATCTGCTTAGGCAAATAGAGTCGTTCGAATCAATACATCTGCACTTCGAAGCAGAAGGAAATCGATTCAAAATCAACGAAATGCCGCGCAAAGAGCTGCCGAATGGTTAAATCTCCGCGCACTAGGAGCTTGTTTACGCGTATTCGTGTATTCTGCGCTTCGGCGTCAATACTTGGAGAAAGCGCAGA